>CAZTRG010000300.1:0-5489 GCA_964615885.1 uncultured Planctomycetia bacterium
TGGGCAACCCCGGTGAGAATTTTTCTACACACCTGTTTAGCAAGCCTGCTGGTCACGCTCTCTATTGCCGGTGAGAAGGAAGCCTCCCCCCCGGGACTTCATGAGGACTACGGCAAGGTGAAGACACTCCTCAGCGCAAAGTGTTATCCCTGCCATGGTGTACTGAAGCAAAAGGCGAAGTTGCGGCTGGATACGCGCGACCTCATGCTGAAGGGCGAGGTCATCGTTGCGGGGAAAGCGGCGAAAAGCCTCCTCATCGAGCGCGTCGAGGACATGGGCGAAGACCGCATGCCGCCTCCCGGAGAGGGCGAGGCCTTGAAGCCCGCTGAAATCGCCCTCCTGCGCCGCTGGATCGATGCCGGGGCCGGGGCGCCGGCCGGGGAGCCGGTTCCAAAAAGCCCGGGCGAGCACTGGGCCTTCCAGGCGCCGCGCCGCAAGCCTTTGCCGGGCAATGCCGGCAACCCCATCGATGTCCTGCTCGGGGCCCGGCAGGCGACGCACGGGCTGAAGGCGCAGCCGGCTGCGCAACGCTCGAATCTCATCCGCCGCCTGTACCTCGACCTCATCGGTCTGCCGCCCACCGGTGAGCAGCTGGCTGATGCCCGGCCGTGGGAGGCTATCGTCGACGAGCTCCTCGCCAATCCCCAGTACGGTGAACGCTGGGCCCGGCACTGGATGGATGTCTGGCGCTACAGCGACTGGTACGGCCTCGACAAGGAGGTTCGCGACAGCCAGAAGCACATCTGGCGTTGGCGCGACTGGATCGTCAATTCACTCAACGAGAACAAGGGCTACGACCGGATGGTTCGCGAAATGCTCGCGGGCGATGAACTCGCACCGAAGGATCCGAAAGTACTCGCGGCCACCGGCTTTCTGGCCAGGAGCTGGTTCAAATTCAATCGCACGAGCTGGCTGGACAACACGATTGAGCACACCGCCAAGGCCTTCATGGGATTGACCCTGAACTGCGCCAAGTGTCACGACCACAAATACGCCCCCATCAGCCATGTCGACAATTACAGGTTCCGGGCCATTTTTGAGCCCCACCAGGTTCGCGTCGACGTCATGCCGGGTCAATCTGACCCGGCGAAGAATGGCATGACACGCGTCTACGACGGCAACCTTGGCGCCGCCACCTACCTGCACAGGCGCGGCGAGGAAAGTAAGGCCGATCAGAGCAGGCTCATCAGCGCGGGACCTCCCTCCTTCCTGGCAAGTGGATGGGAGCCCCCAAGCCCGGTCGCCCTTCCAATCGAGGCCTGGCGTCCCGACCTGCAGAAGTTTGCGCAGGAGGGCTTCCTCACCCAGGCGCTGGCGAAGGCCACCGCGGCTGAGGCCCACCTGGAGAAGCTGAAACTCGAGAAGTCAGCCCGGGACAAAAAGCGGGTGAAAAGCAAAAAGGAACCTCGCCCCGGCAAACCTGTGGCCGGGACCGGGGACAGGAAGCCAGGTGCCGGGCCTGCTGTTGGCGAATCGATCCTCGCCGATGACTTCAGCAAAAGCCGTCCGGAGCTCTGGGAGCTTGTTGGCAGTGACTGGCGCTACCAGGGTGGTGTGCTCTCCCTGACCAGGGCATCTCTCGACAAGTCCTACCTGCGCTCAAAAGCAAAGCACCCCCGGGACTTTGAACTCGACCTGAAGTTTCAAACCACCGGTGGGCAGCGATGGAAATCGACCGGGATTCGCTTTGACGTCGATGAGAGCGGGAACAATTCCCACTTTGTCTACACCAGTGTCGGTGGCAGCAAGGTGCACCTCGCCCACACGATTGAAGGCAAAGATGTTTACACAAAGGCCGTCGCCGGGCGGCCGATCCAATTGAACCAGGAGTACACGCTGAACCTGAAGGTCCGCGACAGCTTGATCAACGTCGCGCTCGATGGGGAGTTCCTCTTTGCCTACAAGCTGCCGAGGCGCCAGCCTGGTGCCGTGCAGCTCCTGGTCTATGACGCCATTGCCGATTTTTACAGCATCGAGGTCCGGCAGCTGCCTGCCGGGGTGGCCCTTAAAGAAGCCAGTAAAAAGGGGAAGCCGGTCCTCACCGCCAGCGTCCTCGAGCTGGCCGAAGCAAAGCTGAGCCTGGCCCGGGCGGAATACGCTTTTGCAAAAGCGCGAATCGGTGCGGACAATGCCGACTACAGGAAGAGGGGGAAAGGCTCGGCGGAAGAGGCCCGCCGTATGCTGATCGAGGTGAGCCTGGCCCGGGCAAGAGTTGACCTCCTCGACTCGAAAAAAGCTGTCAAGGCTGCTGCGACGATCAAGAACCTGGAAGCAGATCTCCAGGCTGGAAGGTTCCCGGACTACAAACCCTTGAAGGCCAGCCAGGTGTCTCTTGTCAAGACCTCCAATAAAGATGCCCTGCCTTCCGGCGGCGGCTACCCGAAGACCAGCAGCGGTCGAAGAACGGCGCTGGCGAACTGGTTGACGCACCGCGATCATCCCCTGGCCGCCCGGGTGGCTGTCAACCACATCTGGCTGCGGCATTTCGGAGCGCCATTGGTTGAGACGGTCAGCGATTTTGGCTTGAGGGCGCCCAGGCCCTTGCACCAGGACCTGCTGGATTACCTGGCCCTTGAGCTCATTGAGTCCGGCTGGGATATGAAGCGCCTGCATCGCCTGGTGCTCTCATCAAAAGCCTGGCAGCGCAGCTCCTCCAATCTTGCCGCGGACAAGAAGACTCTCGCCGCCGATCCGGGCAATCAGCACTACTGGCGCATGAACAGCCGCCGGATGGAGTCCCAGGTTCTTCGCGACAGCCTGCTGCACCTTGCCGGCAGGCTTGATCTGACCCGGGGTGGTCCTCCGGTCGCAGCCTCACCCAATGCCCGGCGGCGCAGTCTCTATTTCTTTCATTCAAGGGACGGGCGCTCGAAGTTCCTGGCAACCTTCGACGATGCCGATGTCTTTGCCTGCTACCGGCGCAGTGAGAGCATTGTTCCCCAGCAGGCCCTGGCGATGATGAACAGTCAAACGGCGACTGCAGCAGCCAAACAGATCGCGGCAACATTCAAGCCCGGTATGAGCCCGGAGGCCTTCGCCCGGGCCGCTTTCCTGAAGGTCCTGGGCCGGCAAGCGGCAGCAGCCGAGCTGGCTGCAAGCCTGGCATTCCTGGAAGAGCAGAAGAAACGCGATCATTTCATTCATGCCCTGATCAACCTCAACGACTTCCTGGTGATTCGATGAACCACGACATGGCCTGTTCGCTTTCAAGGCGGAGTGTCCTGCAATCAGCCCTTGGCTTTGGCACCCTGGCGCTCAACGGCATCATGGCGGCGGAAAAGCAGGTCCTGCCGGACGGGCAACCCCACTTCACGCCCAGGGCAAAACGGGTGATCTGGCTGTTCATGCGCGGTGGCCTCAGCCACATGGAAAGCTTTGATCCCAAGCCCGAGCTCAATAAGTTTGCCGGGAAACCGATTGGCGAAACACCCTACAAGAGTGTCCTGGATCCCTCGAAAATAAGAAAATTACGCATCCCCATAAAAGGCGATGCCAACGGCCATACCCGCACAAAGATCTTCCCCCTGCAGACCGGCTTCAAGAAGTATGGCCAGTCGGGAATTGAGATCAGTGACTGGTTTCCCCATATCGGAAGCTGCGCCGATGAGATCGCCTTCATCCGCTCCATGTGGACGAGTGATAACAACCATGGCGCCCAGGTGCAGTTTCACTCCGGCCGTCACTTCCTGGATCCGCGCGTTCCGACCATCGGTGCATGGATCAACTATGGCCTGGGTTCGCTCAGTGACAACCTGCCGCAGTTCATCAACATCGGCCCGCGCTACTTCGACAGGAAGGATGCCCACTACCTCGGCCCGGCCTATGAAGCGGTCCACCTCAAGATCGATCCCCGGAATCCTCTCGATTATGCCAGGCCAGGCGGTGGTATGACTGCCGCGGATCAACTGAAGAATCTCGAGTTGACCAACAAGCTCAATCGTCTTGCGGCGCAACAATACCCGCTCGATCCGGTCATCGAGGCGAGGATCAAGTCCTATGAGCTGGCCTATCGCATGCAGACAGCCGTTCCGGAGGTGCTGGACTTCAAACAGGAATCGGCTGAAACCCGGAAGCTCTACGGTCTCGATCAACAGGAAACCAGGGCCTTCGGCCAGCAGCTGCTGGCGGCGCGGCGTTTTTCTGAGCGCGGTGTTCGTTTCATCCAGATCATGCATGGCGATGGTGCCGCAGGCGCGTGGGACAATCATTCAGGATTGAAGAAGGGCCACGCAAAGCTGTCGAGGCAGGTCGACCTGCCCACGGCGGGCTTGCTGAAAGATTTGAATCAGCGGGGCCTGCTCAAAGACACCATTGTCGTCTTTGCCACGGAGTTCGGCCGCACCCCGGGCTCCCAGGGCGCCGATGGCCGGGACCATCATTCCTTCGGCTTCAGTGTCTGGATGGCCGGCGGCGGTATCAAGGGCGGCCTGACGAACGGAGCAACGGACGAGCTGGGCTACCACGCCGTAGAAGATCCCCACTACGTGACCGATATTCACGCCACGATCAATCACCTCATGGGTATCGACCCACACAAGCTGGAAGTCCCGGGCCACAAGCGCCTCGAAAAGGACTTCGGCCATCCCATCGGAGAAATCATTGCCTGAGAATGTATGGATTCGATAGAGGATATGAAAATAGCAACCGGCGGGATTTAACTTGGAGGAGAAGGCCTGGGCATGAGCGATGAACTTTTTTACAGCAGAGTTGAAAAAATTTTCACCCTCATTATTCAGCTCGCAGCGGTCCTTGGGGGGCTGGTGAGCCTCGCCTGGCTTGGTGGGAGTCTTTTTCTTTACTGGCAGCTGGACCGGCCGATGTGGGAACTGGCGAGCCTGGTGGCAGTCAGCCTCTTTGTCTTTTCCTGGTTTTGCGTTCGGGAGTCCAGGAGGAGGGGCACAGTCACACCCTCGGCGGATGAGAGCTGGGGGGAGAGCCGGGAGGAGATGGAGGCTCATCTTGCAGAGATCGAGGAAGGGCTGAGTGAAGCCCGGCGTGGAGGGGAGAAGAAGAAGAAACAGATCGAGGAGCTCAAGGAGGCTCGCAAGGACATGTTAAGCCAGCTCAAGAGGCTTGAGCTGGAAGACAAAATTGAGGAGCTTGAGCGCCTGAGGGATGAAGACAGCACCGCTGGCCGTGGGAGTGAGGCCCGGGAGTATTCGAAGAAAATTGACAAGCACAAGGCCCGGCTGAAAGGGCCTGGCGACCATATCGAGGACCTGCCTGGCGCCACTAGGACTATTGCGTATGGAATACTGGCCACCTTTATTCTCACCTACGCCCTTATTCCGCTTTTTGTTTCTGTCAGCATGATCGCGGTCACCGTCGGCATCTGTTTTGAATGGGCCAATGGCAGCGAATGGCTGCGCGCACCTGGCTGGGTGGCCGCGCTGTTTGCCGGCTCCCTGGTCCTGGCCTGTGTCGGGGTCCGGCTCGTTTCATTGGCTTTCAGTCCGGAAGCATCGGGAAGCGGGAAGGAAAGTCTCTGG
>CAZTRG010000301.1:0-5731 GCA_964615885.1 uncultured Planctomycetia bacterium
TGCCGATCCCCACTACCATTGACCCGGAGGGATACGAACCAGGCGAGGAGGCTCACCCCAACCCCGATCCCCTAGGGCCCGGCGATGGAGAGGCGGTCGTTCACGACAGCCCCTTCCTGCGTGAAGCCCTCTTCACTCCCGCCTTTAACATGACCCAGTGGCAGGGCTGTAACATCCCACCCGATGCCATGAGGGCTGAGTGGATCAGTGACGTGGACGGCGAAATCAACGACGAGTTCATCATTCCTGAAGACGGACTGATCTTCCGGCCTGATTTCGGCGGCAATGCTCCGGAAATCTCCGGCATGACACCCCTTGGGGCCGGCGCCATCGAGCGCTTCTGGACCCTTCCACAGGACCAGTTCGACACCGAGGCGATTCTCGTTCCCGGACGCGCCAACGACGGCATCTACGACCTGCAGAGGAGCGATCTCTTCCAGACCGACGTCCAGCTCTGCATGTGTGTCGCCTATGTCTATGTCATCAACGAGTCCGAAGAGGGCCGCTGTATCCAGCTCGGCCTGGGCTCCGATGACTCCCTGGCGGTCAAGGTCAACGGCCGCTACGCCGGCGGCTACCAGCACTGCGCTCCGCATGCTCCCTTCAACCAGAAGATTCCTGTCTGGCTCGACCCCGGCAAGAACCTGATTGCGCTGGCCACCTACGAAAACGGTGGCGGCTACATCATGTGTATGCGCTTTGAAGACGAGAATGGTGCGCTGCTGTCGATGCCGCACACCATCGACCCCACCGGTTACAACCCGGAGGACCATGGTGACCCGCCGGACAACTGCTCGAATGCACCGGGAGATCCCGCGCCGTATATGCGCGGCGGCCCCGGCAAGGGCTTCATCACCGAGTGGCTGGTTCCGGCTAACCCCTTCGAATCAGCCGCCAACGGAACGGCACCCCCGGATGCCCTGATTGAAGACTATGTCTCCCAGGGTGGCGGCCCCCCCGAGATGGACCTCATCTTCGCTGGAGCCATTGTCGAAGCCGGACTTTCCGGCCTGATCAGCACCGGCGTTCGCGAGAGCCCCTGCGGCTTCACCACCCTCGCAAGGGCCAGCGCCTTTGACCTCAACCCCGGCGATCCGGGCCTCTTCAACGGCGAAACCCACTACGGAGGCGGAGACCAGTACACCACGGTCATGTTCACCTTCGTCGAAAATCTCACCGACGATGACCTCGAGGCCTGGTTCGGCTTCTCGAGCGACGATGGCGCAACCCTCTTCGTTAACGGAGAGGTCGTTGCCGAGCACCTCGGCACTCGAGGCTTTGGCGGCCCTAACGAGATCCAGAACCGAGCAACGGCCGCTGCGCTTCTCGAGCCGGGCCTCAACCTGGTTATGCTGGGCTACAACGAAGCCGGCGGCGGCTCCGGAGCAAGAATTGCCATGTTCAGTGACTCCTGCTTCAACGCCCCCTTCACAGAGGATGAAGTGTCGGTCTCGGCGAACAACCCCGAAATCGATGACCCCGGCGCCGCGGGCGGCCTTGTCCGGGGTGTTCGCGACATCCCGGCAATCGATTGTGAGGGAATCGCCACCGTAACAATTACCTTCGAGGTCCCTGGCGACCAGGCCATCAACGTCGAGATGGTCGAGACCCTTCCTGAAGGACTCACCGGCGAGGACCCCTCCCAGGGTGAATTCAACGATGCCGGCTCCCAGCTCATCTTCCAGGGGGAAGTGAGCAATGGAGACTCCATCTCCTACATCATACCCAGCGCCCAGGCGGGTGCGCGGTACTGCCTCGGCGCGGTAGATGGGAATCCCATTACCGGCGACACCTCCCTGTTCCGCCCCCTGCTGCGGCGCTGCCCCGAGATCTGCGATAACGGCATCGATGACGACCGTGACCGGGCCATCGACTGCGAGGACACCGATTGCGCCGACGCCCCGGCCTGTACAGGCATCGGGCAGCCGGAGATCTGCAATAACGGGCTCGATGACGACCTTGACGGCGCCATCGACTGCGTGGACATTGATTGTCTTGACGATGCCTCCTGCCTCCCGGACGAGATCTGCGATAACGGAGCAGATGATGACCGCGACGGCAGCATCGACTGTGACGACACCGACTGTGCCGATTCCGCCGCCTGCCAGGTGGTCAAAGGACCGACCTTTGTCCGAGGCGATGGAAACTCCGACGGCAGCATCAACCTGACCGACGGCGTCGTGCCGCTGCTCTACCTGTTCTCAGGCGGCGCAGCCCCGGCCTGTCTTGATTCCGCAGACGCCAACGACACCGGCAGCATCGAGATCACAGATGCCATCATTGTCTTCGGTTGGCTCTTCACCGGCGGAGCAGCACCCGCAGCTCCCTCTCCGCTCAGTCCGGGCTATAGCCGGGAAGAGTGCGGTGTTGATGACACAGAAGACGGCCTTGGCTGTGACCGGCCTTCGCCCGTCTGCCCCTGACCAGCCGGCCTGTAAAGGAAACCGGGCGGGGCTCCCAGCAGGGAGTCGCGCCCGGTTCTTTTTTTCCGGGCTGGACTGGAAAACCAGAGCGGGTTAAATAGGCTCCATGTCTTCCCACCTTCAATGTAAACACTTTCTCATCGCCGCGCTGCTGGCGACGGCGTTGACCGGCCAGCCGGCGTCTTCCCAGGAGCTCGCCTTCGAGCGCTACACCCTGCCAAACGGGCTCTCGGTTATCCTGCACGAAGACCATCGCCTGCCCCGGGTCGCGATCAACCTCTGGTATTACGTAGGCTCTAAGGATGAGCCGGCCGGACGCTCCGGCTTTGCCCATCTCTTTGAACACCTCATGTTCATGGGAACGAAGAAGGTCCCCGTTGGGCAGTTTGACACGATCATGGAGGGTGCGGGAGGGTCCAACAATGCAACGACCTCAACCGACCGCACAAACTACTTCGAGAGCGGCCCGCGCGAGCTGCTGGAGCTCTTCCTCTTCCTGGAGGCGGACCGCATGACCGGCCTCTCCGGCGCCATGACACTCGACAAGCTGAACATCCAGCGCGGCGTGGTACGCAACGAGCGGCGCCAGAGCTACGAAAACCGGCCCTACGGGAAAATGTGGCTGGAGATTCCTCCCCTGATGTTCCCCCCGGGGCATCCTTACCAGCACTCTGTCATCGGCTCCCACGAGGACCTCGAGAGTGCCGCGGTGAAAGACGTCGTTGAATTTTTCAAAGACTTCTACTTTCCCGCCAATGCCTCCCTGGTGATCGCAGGAGACTTTGACCCGCGGGAAGCCCGGGCCCTGGTCGCAAAATATTTCGGGGCCATTCCCCGCCGGCCCGCCATCAAGCGGAAAGCTCCTGCAAAGCCTGTTCTCGATGGGGTGGTGCGCAAAACCATTAGCGATGCTGTCGAGCTCCCCCTGGCCTGTTTTGTGTGGCACTCGCCACCTTTCTACGCCGAGGGAGATGCCGATATGGACATCCTCGCCAACAGCCTTGCAGGGGGGAAATCAAGCCGCCTGTACCGCCGGCTGGTCTATGAGAAGAAGCTCGCCCAGGATGTCTCGGCCTTCCAGAGCTCGAGCCTCCTTGGCTCGGAATTCTATATCCAGGTCTATGCTCTTCCGGGAGCCAACACCCGCGAGAACCTTGAGCGGCTCGGCACCATCGAGCGGGAGGTGGACGCGGTCATTGCAGAGCTCCAGGAAAAGGGTGCAAGCCCCCGGGAAATCGGCCGGGCGCGCAACTCTGTCGAATCTTCCTTCTGGTCTGACCTCGAGAGCCTGGAAGAAAAAGCCGACCTGCTGAACCGCTACCTGTTTCATTTCGGCAACCCCGGAGCCATCGGCACCGACCTCGAACGCTATTCAAAGATCACCCCCCAGACCACCGCGGCCTGGGCAAAAAAGATACTCGACCCCGGAGCCCGCCTGATTCTTCATGTCCTGCCGGAGGACAAGGAGGGCAAGAAATGACCTTCCCCCTCTGCCACAAGCTCCCGGCACTCTGTGCCCTGGCAATGCTGGCGGGATGCTCGCTCACAACCGCGCCCACCGGGATACCGGTTCCTCCGCCCTCAACCGCCACGGTCTCCCTGCCCGACCCTGAACGGTTCACACTGGAAAACGGCCTGGACGTCTGGCTGCTGCACTCCGACCACGTGCCGCTGGCTGCGGCATCCCTCATCCTTCGCTCCGGCTCATCGGCGGACCCCGAAGGCAAGGATGGGCTCCTGTCCCTGGCCCTGGACATGATGGACGAAGGTGCCGGAGACCGAAGCGCTCTCGACCTCGCCGACGAGATCGAGTTTCTCGGCGCCAGCCTGGACATCTCGACCGGCAAGGACTACAGCTCCATTGACCTGCAGGTCCTCAAGCGGAACTTCGAGGCGGCCTTTGACATCTTTTCCGACATCCTGCTGCGGCCTTCTTTCTCCGAGAAGGAATGGGAGCGCGTCAAGCGCCTGTCGCTCAACAGCCTGCGGCAACGCAGTGAACAGCCCACCAGTGTAGCAAGGGTGGTCGGAGACCGGCTCTACTACGGGGACGAGCACCCCTATTCCCATCCCGAAGACGGCTACCTTGCAACGGTGGAGAAGCTCCAGCTCGAGGATGTAAAAAAAGCCTGGGCCGGCGCCCTGGTCCCGGGAAATTGTGTTCTGCTGATCACCGGCGATTTTGAGCCCGCAGCTCTTCGCCGCCGGCTTGAAGAGCGCTTCGCAAGCTGGAAGGGCCCGGCAGCTGAGCTGCCCGGAAAGACCCGCCAGAGCGGACGCATCTCCGGGCAACGCCTGGTGGTCGTTGACAAGCCCGGGGCTGCGCAGACCGTGATCCGCATCTACCTGCCTGCAAAAACCTACGAAAGCCCGGAGACCCCACACCTGGTGCTCGCCAACACCATCTTCGGCGGCACCTTCACCAGCCGCCTGAACTCCAATCTCAGGGAAGACAAGAAGATCACCTACGGCGCCCGCAGCGGCCTGGCCTCAAGGCGCATCTGGGGCCATCTCGTTGCCAGCTCATCGGTTGAATCGGGGGCCACGGCCCTTGGAATATCGGAGTTCTTCAGGGAGTTCCAGGCCATGGGGGAAGGCGCCCTGAGAAAAGGCGAGCTGCAGAAGGCGGCCGCCACCCAGCGCAGCCGGCTTATCGAGAACCTCCAGGCCCAGTCCGGCCTGCTTGGCATCTATTCAACGACCGCCGCCCACAGGCTGCAGCCGGCCGGCCGGCGTGCCTACTATGCCGCCATGGCTGCGGCCGGGGAAGAAGACCTGGAGAAGATCTCAAAGGAGATCTATCGCTGGGAAAACGCCCTGGTGGTCCTGGTCGGAGATCGCGGCGTGATTGACAAGGCCCTCGACGGACTCCACAAAGACGGGGCGGCCGGCGAAGACGGGCTGCCGGAGAACTTCCATCTCCCCGGGGCGGAATATTTCAGCCGCGAAGGCCTGCCCGAGGTCCCTGCTGCCGGCGGGGGAGAATAAACTCCGGAGAGGAGCTCATGCAGAAGAACCCTCTCGCAAATCCCGGACAGAACTCCACCGCTCTTGGCGACTTCACCCGGCATTTCCGGCTTGAACAGGGAGAACCGGAGGCGCTCCTGGTTGAAAACGTGGCCGCGGCCTTCTCCTCGCTCCCCTACGAGACCCTGACCAAGATCCTTAAACACGACCGGGAGGGAGGGGTAGCCAGGAGAGGGCCGGAGGAGGTGATCCGCGACCACATTCGCCTCGGCAGCGGGGGAACCTGTTTCTCCCTGACTGCCGCGCTTCTTCATGTGCTGCGAGCCCTCGGCCTTCGCGCT
>CAZTRG010000302.1:0-20448 GCA_964615885.1 uncultured Planctomycetia bacterium
CCGCTAGCCGGGGGGCAGCGGTGGGGGGCTTGCGCCGGGCAGCTTTTTTCGCCAGCTGGGCCTGGGAGGCCACGGGCTCTTCCACCTTGGCTTCGAGGGTCGGTTCGGCAGGCCCTTCCAGCCCGTCATTGAGTGCCATCCAGATCAGCACCGCGGTGAGGATCGCGGCAAGTGAGAAAGGAACAGCGATGCGTAGGTTCTGGCTCATCGTAAGCGGCTCAAAACGGTTTCCAGGTCAAGGAGTTGAGACCATCAGGGTACAAGTCCTTCAGCGCGACAGAGCAATCGAAGGAATCATACCATGAACGAGGCATCACGTGGAATGAGAGGCCCGCTGCCTTCCCGTTTCTGTAACCCACTGCCCCACAAGAGATTGAATTTATTCTTCGTTATAGTCGCTGACGCCGGGCGGCAGGAAAATCTCTGCAGAGGGGCTTGTGGGCTCTCCTCCGGCAGCTCCATAGGAGCGTCCGCCGCCGGCCAGCAGGATCCGGTCGTCATAGTCGCCCAGGATTCCGTTGACGCCACCGACCTTCAGGCAGGTTACGTAGGTGCGCGCGAAGCCCCGGTTCTCCGGCCAGCGAGTCTGGGGAGAGGTTCCCCAGGAGTCCATGCTCCTGGCGACATCGCTGTCGATGGTAAACCAGGCGCCGATGATTCCCAGGTAGTTCACCTGGCCTGTTCGATCGCGTTCACGGCCGAGATCGGTCGGGTTTGCATTGTTGGTGAGGGCGAGGCCTACGTTGAAGAATGGATCAAAGACACAGCCGGCAAGCATGGCGCTGCTGCTGAGATTCTCAGCACATCCGTTGGGGGTGTTGAAAATATCCGCGCCGGCCAGGGAGAATACCCAGGCCTGCTTCTCGGTTAAAGGATGGATGGCATCCTCGATTTTACGCGGCATGGCGACAGGGTTGGTGCCGGCGCGCGCAACCTGTTCGCCCCTTGCAGGGGCCTCCAGGCCGGGATACTCCATGTGCTGGATCTGGGTCAGGTACTGCTCGTCTTTAGCTTCGAAAAAGCGCAGTCCGTTAGCCGGTCCGCCACCTGCCTGGAAGTAGGCGATGAACACCTGGTCGAGCAGGGGGGTTTCAGGGCAGGTTCCGTCAGAGTTTCCGTGGGTGACGAGTATGGCGTTGCCCATGCCCCGGACACCGTCAGGGGTAAAGTCATTAAACTGCCCAAGGTTGACAGCGTAGGGAGTGTTGACCCGGGGGGTGTTGAGCTTGACGCTCGAGATCAGTATGAAGGCTCCAAGCCCTGGATCGTACACTTCGATGCTGGTTTTTCCATCGGCCTCACCACGGCCTACAGCGCCGGGGAACTTTTCACCAGGTGCAAAGCCGGAGACAGCGCTCAGGGTTTCCATGCCTCCGGCCAGGATGTAGAGGTCGTCGCCCCCCTGGTAGGTCAGGTCGATGCCGGCGATGCGGCATACGGCATGACCTGCACGGCCACGTGCACCTGCCAGCGTGGCGGGTACTGCGGCAGAGCTCCTGGACATCAGGATATCAAATTCATTCGAGTTGGGAGAGAACACCTCGACGACATTCGTCGAGGGGAAACGCGGCTCCTGCTGGTCGACGACTCCGCCGCCCTGCTGCCCCTGTCCAGGCACCTCGATGGTTACATCGACCTGGATCTGTCCGCCGGTAACGAGCAATTCACCATTGGGGAGCCTGGTCACCTTGTGGCGGAAGCGGGGGAGTTCCATCGGATCCTCGATGGCCGTCGACTGCCTGGTGTTCGGATCGAACTTCTCGGCGAGGGACTTGGGGATTCCCTGGCTCATATTGTCGGTTCCGCCGATGATGATGAATTCGCCGTTGGTGAGCTCCGTTACGGTATGCAGTATGCGTGCGCCCTCGATCATCGCGATCGGGTTGCCCTCGATGTCGGTATCAATCCAGACACCGGTTTCACTTTCGACGACAGGGGAGTCTTCGTCGAGGGTCGACTGGTCGTAGAACTCGATGGAATCAAGAGCGGAGAGTCCGCGCTCATCCGAGCCGCCGAAGACGAAGGCCAGCCCACCGCTGTGGGTCATTCCAGCATGCAGGTAACGAGGCATGTTCATCTCGCCGGTCTGCTTGTAGGGAACGTAGTTATTGTTTTCGTCGAATTCTTCCAGTGCCGGAGCTGACTGCAGCAGGTTGGAGATTCCGCCGCCGGCCTGGGGGGTACCCAGGTCGCAACCGCCGGAGGCCGCCAGGATGACGATGCAGCTAAGACAGCAGACGAGTCCGTAGAGGGCTTTTTCAATTCGCCCGGATTTATTTGATCTCAAGTTATCACCATTTACAGCGTTGTTGGCAGTTTCAGTAGAGTGCTTCATTTCTCAACCTCAGCTTTTTGGGGGTCTCGATTCCGGGGTCCGCAGCAGTATTGTCCTGGAAAGAAATTCTTCGATTTCCTTGCCAGGCCCTGGCTGAAATCCAGGGAGAAATGCTGCTACAGGAGACACCGGAAATCCCCGATTTCAGATCTTTTAAATATACAGTATCAGGCTGTTTGGCCCCACTATTAGGGCCATCGACAATTGCGAACCCCTTTATGTATGGCAAAAAATATTCCAAAGGGACATTTCCCGCCAAATTCCTTTCGGAATTCAGTAGGCAACCGCAAATGACTACTATAGTTAAGCTTAGTGTTTTCATTACCGGCCTTCAGCAAGCCGGTCTTTAGAGAGCCCCCAACAATCCCGGGATTACCGGGCGTTTGGGAAACACATTAACCATCGATTTTACAGGCAATTAGGCCCTTAGAATACCCTCTTTTTAGTGCTGCAGGACAGTCTTACCGGAAGTTTTTACCAACTTCTCAGAGGGATCTCAGCGGGATCCGCCCTTGCCGAAACTCCTGGTGGCTCCCGCGGCCCCGCCTGCTCCCTTGACGGCATTCAAGGCGCGGTCCTTTAACCCGGGAGCTGCATTGCGGCCACCGAGGTTCCTGCCTCTGCCGGCGGCTCCACGGCCGCCTCGTTCGCTCAGGCGGTCCCGCAGGCTTCCCTTGCCACGTCCCCCCTTGCCCCGGCCTTCCTTGGTGAGATCCGCGCCGAAGGTGTTGACCGCCCCGTCCGCACCGGCTTCTCTTCCAGCGCCTCCAGCGGCGCCTCCAGCGGCTGCCAGGTCCTCATCTTCAATGGGGATCGAAATCCGTCTTGAGGCGAGCAGGGGAACCATGGTCCTGAAGGTGTTCACGACCGGGTTCTTGTTGTTGTTGTTCCTTCCCTTTTCGAGGATCTCATCACCGGTACCGGAGTAGATCTGCAGCTCGATTCGCACCGCCACCGGAATCGCGGCGGCCTGCTGCTCCTGGTCGATGGGCAGGCCTTCCTCTTCGGAGGCCACATCGCTCGTTACCCGGGGGATATTGCTGCGGGTGCCGGCCAGGTTGTTTTCTTCTTCCTGCAGGAGCATCATCCTCTCGATATTTTCCCGGGAGTCCCATTCAGAAAACCATTCGTAGCCATCGAAATACTCGATCCGCAGGGACTTCACCTTGTCGTAGATGCTGTAGTTGAGGCCGGGGGCATTGGTGATGTCGCGCTTGGCGAAATCGATCATTTCCTTGCGGTAGAGGGTGTAGGTCGGGTACTTGCTGCTGAGCTGGTTGGGCCTCAGCATGTAGCCGACGACTGTCAGGGTGCGCAGGTTGTCCCATTCCATGAAATCTCCTCCGGGAGTGGGATCTACCGTGCTGACAAAGAATACCGAATCCTGCCAGGCGTCCTCAGTACCTTCTGTTCTTCCGTCAAAGACCTGGTTGTCAAGCTGCTCGGTACAACCCTTGAACACGGCCCCGGCAAGATCTTTGCGCATCAGGGTGAGGATACCCTCGCCGACTTTTTCAGGCACCGTGATCTCGATGACCCTGCGCTCGGTGTCGATACAATTGCTGAAGATCTGGTAGGACATGACGAGGACCATCACGAGCATTCCCAGGGCGATCACGACCTCGATGAGCGTGAAGCCGCCCCGCCTGGAGCCTGCCGGGTCATTATCATGACGGTGGGTGGGCCGGCTGGTGGTGTTTTTCATCTGCCGCCTCCAGGGAGCAGGCCCTCTTCGTAGGCTGGATCTCCATAGAGGAGGGTGGGCTCTCCCAGATCAAAGAGCCTCTCCTGGTCTTCCATCCAGGCCTCGCTCGGAAAGGTCCAGATCGTATAGGAGACATTTGATTCACTTCGCCCATCCTCACCGCTTGAGCTGTCCTGGCCGTCGAGACTAAAAGGCACCGTGACGGTAATGCGGTATTCAAGAAGGATCTGTTCGCCCTGGCTTTTGAGCTGTGGGGGGTCAATCACCCAGATCCAGTCCCGCGAGCCGGGGAAAACCGGCTCTCCATCCTCATCAACGAAGGTGCCCTCGTTTTCTACCAGGTTGCCGTTTTCGTCTTCTACGAAGTTGATATGGTCGTGGAGCTTGTTCTGGGCATAGCTCTTGATCTGGCGCTGGCGGGTGTAGTTGACCGAGCGCTCACGCGACTCTCCCAGGGTTCTGAGCATGGGGACGATGAAAACGGCGAGCATCGTGATGGCGATGATCAGCTCCAGGAGGGTGAATCCCTCCCGCGCGTTCCTGCTGAGGGTTTGGTTTGCGCTTGCCGGGTGCATCTCAGTCCTCGAAATCATCAAAGCCGACCTGTTCGGTGTTGTGAAAATCCACAGCGCCGGTCAGGGCATTATAAATCAAAGTGTAACGTCTTCCATCCGCGGTGGCGAGCTTGACGATATGGCTGCCTGTATTGCCGGTGGGGGAGAAGTAGACGTCGGGCTCCCCGGTGGAGAAGGATCTCTGGGTGCCGCGCATCTCGACACTGAGCAATTCCACGCCCTCGTAGGACTTGTGGAATAAGGTCCGGTCAAGGACCATGAACTCAACGCCCTGGTGGCCCTGGACAAGTGAGTCGCTGGTCAGCTCCGAATAGTCCCCGCCGGAGACCAGCAGGGAATAGCCCTGGCCGGTGGTGTTGGGGCGCGATGCTTCCTTCTCATCGAAGTGGTAGCGAATACCGCAGAGAACACCCCGGTTAACGGCGGCCAGTCTCATGCGTTCGATATTGCTGCCGAGCTGCCGGGCCGCGGTCCGCAGGCGGTACTTGGGGATCCCGCTGGTGAGCTTGACGGCCCCCATGCTGAACATGATTCCCAGCAGGGAGACGACGATCATGAGCTCAATGAAGGTAAAGCCGCCGGCGCGGCTTCCCCCGCGTGCGCATCGTTTTATGGAAGGGGCTTTACACATGGTTTTATCCGCTTGGAGGGTTGCTCCCGGATGGATCGAGCAGGCGGCGATCAGTATTCGTCGCTCTCGGGGTATTGGTAATCCTGGTTATCGCCTTCACCGCCGGTGGTTTCGTCTTTGCCGTTACAGAAGGCCACAGGCTTGCCATCGCGAAGTTCGTACTCGTAGGGATGATTCCAGGGATCCTTGGGAGGCTTCGTGAGCGCGCCGGGTATTTCCTGTCCGTCATCATCGACGGCATTGACCATCTCGTCGAGCGACTCCGGATAGCTGCCGGTAGCCAGCTGGAAATGGATGGCGGACTCATGGATTTTCTGCAGGTCGTAGAGGATCTTGGTTTTGTTGGCCTTGAAGATCATCGGCCCGACCTTGGTCACCACCAGGGTACCAAGCAATCCAATGATGGTGATCACCACGATGAGTTCGAGAAGGGTGAAGCCCTTTTTCGCCAGGTTCCCGGGGTTTCTTTCAGTCTTCATATTCCTGTTTCCTTAAAAGCTGGTTTCGAAAGCTGTTCTGGATTTTAAGATACATCATCAACTGGCTTCATGCTTGCAAAGCTTCCTGGAGGGCATTAAAGCCTGTTTTCAGGCCATTATCCCATGGAGGAGAAGTCCAGCAGGGGCAGGAGGACGGCAGCGATGATAAAGCCGACGACAACCGCCAGCAGTACGATGATAATCGGTTCGATCAGGGCCGTAAGCCGCTGAATCGCCAGGTCCAGCTCCTCCTCATAGGATTCTGCAATCCGGTCGAGGATCTCTTCCAGCTGTCCACTCTGCTCACCCACGGATACCATGTAACCGACCATGGGGGGGAAGACCCTGGATTTCTTGATCGGGGTGGCGATGTCGGCACCCTCGATAATCCTGGCATGAATGTCGTTGATGACCTGGGTCAGCCTGGCGTTGTTGACGACAAGCGCGACGATTTTCAGAGAATCGAGCGCCGGCAGGCCGCTCTTGAGCAAGGTCGAGAAGGTCAGTGCGAAGCGGGAGATGGCCTGCTTGGAGAAGAGGTTTCCGAAGATGGGCAAGCGCAGCAGGAGGCTGTCGAATTTCAGCCTTCCGGCATCGGTGCCGATCATTCCCTTCAGAAAGAGCCCGCCGATGATCGCCGCCAGCAGGATATAAACCCAGTAGGCTGCGGTAAAACCGGAGATGACCATGAGCACCTCGGTGATAAAGGGCAGCTCGCCGCCCCTCTCCTTCAGGATCTCAGTGATCTTGGGAACCACGTAGGACATCAGGAAGATCACGACCGCCATTCCGACGACAACCATGATAGCCGGATAGGTGATGGCCGCGATGACCTTGCCCTTGATGCTGGCCTGCTTCTGCAGGTAGTCAGCTATCCGGGTGAGCACGATATCAAGCCGGCCGCTGGCCTCGCCGGCCTTGACCATGTTGACATAGAGGTCGCTGAAGAAGCGCGGATGCTTGGCCATCGCCTCGGCCAGGTTGTTTCCAGAGGTGATCTCTTCCTTGATATTGCGGAGCACCCGCTCGAGATGCGGATTGCTGCATTGTTCAACAAGTGCGTTCAGGGCATCTGCCAGCTGGATGCCGCTCCTGAGCAGCGTGGAGAACTGCCTGGTGAAGGTGGCGAGGTCCCGGGTAGTGATGGTCGGCTGGAAGAGCTCGATCTCCATCGACAGGAGGCCACCGGATTTCTTCCCGGTCTTCCTGCCCTTGCGGACGTTCTTCTCCAGTGATTTGCCCTTCTTCTTCTTTTTCTTGTCGACGACCTCCCACATCTCTGTGACGTGCATGTGGTCGCCGCGCAGCTTGCTGCGGGCATCACGGGGGGTGTCGGCATCGACAATACCCTTGCGGCTTTTGCCGCTGCTGGTAATGGCCTTGTACTCGAAGATGGGCATGTTTTTCTCAGAAGACGTCGAGTTGCGTGACCCTGAAGACTTCCTCGATCGTGGTGGCGCCCTCGAGTACCTTCCTGGCTCCATCCATACGCAGGGTGCCAAGCCCCCTGGATACAGCGTTCTGTTTCATTACAGAGGCGCTGACACGCTGGATGATCTCGTCGCGGGCATGTTCATCGATCGCGAAGATTTCGTAGATCGCGGTTCGGTCATAGAGTCCTCGTCCGAGGCACGACTCGCAGCCCTCACCGAGGTATAGCATACCGTCTTTGAGCTGCGAACGGTCAGTGCAATTGAGCTCCTTGAGCTGTGCATCGGTCGGCTCAAAGGGCTTCTTGCATTGGGGGCAGATCAGGCGCACGAGGCGCTGGGCGACCACGGATATGACCGCCGAGGCGACCAGGTAGGGCTCAACGCCAAGGTTGACCATTCGGCTGATGGCGCCGGCGGAGTCGTTGGTGTGAAGGGTTGAGAATACCAGGTGACCGGTGTTGGCGGCCTGCACGGCGATCCCGGCGGTCTCTCCATCACGGATTTCGCCGACCATCATGACATCGGGATCCTGCCTCATCAGTGAGCGCAGTCCCGAGGCAAAGGTCAGCCCCTTCTTGTTGGCAACCTGGATCTGGGAGATTCCATCGATGTTGTATTCGATGGGATCCTCGATGGTGATCACGTTTTTCTCATCGGAATCGATCTCGGCCAGCGCGGCGTAGAGCGTCGTCGTCTTTCCGCTACCGGTCGGGCCGGTGATGAGGATGATCCCGTGGGAATAGCCGATGTAGTGGTGCATCGTCTCCAGGTCCTTCTGGCCCAGCCCGATCTCTTCGAGCTTGTAGAGCCGGGCGGTCTTGTCGAGCAGCCTGAAAACGATTCGCTCTCCCTGGGAGGTCGGCACCGATGAGATTCTCACGTCAACCTCGCCGTCGCCTACCTTGATCGTGGTGCGCCCGTCCTGGGGGAGGCGGCGCTCGGCAATATCCATTTTTCCCATCACCTTGACCCGGCTGACGATCGCGTCCTGGAATTTCCGGGGAACGACCTTGGCATCGTAGAGGATTCCATCGATGCGGTACCTGACCTGCATCCGGTCCTGGTAGGGCTGCAGGTGAATGTCACTGGCCCTGATCTTGAGAGCCTCGAAGAGGACCGTGTTCATCAGCTTGATGATGGGCGGCTTGTTGGCGATGTCGAGGACGTCCTCGGACTCATCCAGCACCTTCGTGAGGCTGATCATGTCGTCGTCTTCGATGCCCTCGAGCAGCTCGTCGACATCGGTGGAGGAGGTCTGGTAGGCCTTGTTGACCAGCGCTGTGATTTCTTTGCGGGGGGAGAGGACGGGGCGCACCTGGGCACCGAGCATCGCCGCGAGATCATCCATCGGATGGAAGTCGAGCGGGTCGCAGGTCGCCACGTCAAAACCATTTTCGTCTGAGCTGATGCAGACGAGGTTGTAGGCCCGTGCGAACTGGGCGGGCACCTTCTGGGTAAAGACCTTGGGCACCTCGATGCCCTCGAGATCATCCTGGAAGGGAAGGCGCAGGCTCTTGGAGAGGATATCCAGGAGCGTCTCCTCGGAGATGTACCCCTTGTTCTTCAGGACCCGGTCAATCGGTTGCCCGCTGTCCTTCTCGATCGCCCGGCATTCTTCGAGCTGCCTGTCGTCGATAAGGCCTTCAGATATCAGGGTGTCTACCAGGCTGAGTTTCATGGTTGCAGACTCGGTTGTTGTTTTCCAGGTTGGCGGGAGGTGCAGGTCTTTCCTTGCACGCCGCTCATGATTTCTTACTTTAACTAGCTGTCAGGGCCTTCAGTTGTTCCTTTTCGACTCTCCCCTGAGATCGAGTCTGAGGGGAAGGAACCAGCTGTTTCCCTCGGGATTCACCCTCAGGCCGCGTTTCTTCCAGGCCTCCGGGATCGTTTTCAGGCTGGCAGTTTTCGGCCTGGCAATCTTCTGTGCCGGGGGCTCTTCAAAGGCAGACCCGTTCTCCCGGTTTGCGTCCCGGGGGGGAGTTGGTGGGAGGGCGGCAGATTCATTGCCGCCGGCCGTGGTGTTTTCCCGGCTGGTTCCACGGTAGCTTTCCTGTGCATCCTTGACCCGCTTGCGGAGCTCTTTCTGGTTGGCGTCGTCGGAATCTCCGCGGCGGAGGACAGCAGGAGCATCGCGGTCCGTTTTCACGTCGGTCCTGGGAGGCCTCGGGGGAAGCTCGAATTGCGAGGTAAGAGGCTCTTTCTCTGAGGAGGTGGCCGCTTTTTCCAGCGCCTGGTCGGTCAGGTTGGCCAGGTCCTTGAAGTTCTCGTCGGTCAGGATATGAGCGCGAAGGAAGATATAGAGATTGGTCACGCTGGTGGAGCCACCCTCGGTTCTGAAGAGCTTGCCGAGGAAGGGGATATCTCCAAGCAGGGGGACCTTCTCAACAACCTTCCCCTTGTTTTCCCTCGTCAGGCCACCGATGACGTAGATCCTGTCGCCGGCGATGGTCACCGAAGAGGTGATGGAGTTGGTTGTCTTAGGTGGCAGAACGTTGCCTGTTTCGATCTGGGAGAATTCCGAGACCTCCAGCCCCGCCTCGAGAAAGACGGAGTTCTCGGAGTTGATGGTGGGGAAGATGTCGAGCGTGATGCCGGCCTCTTCGCCCTGCTGCGAGGTGGTGGTCGAGGTGTTGACCGTCGCCGTGTTCACCACGTAGCGGGTCTCAGTGATATTGATCGTACTCTGGACATTGTCATCGGCGAGGATGAAAGGAGTGGCCAGGACCTTGGAGTCGCTGTGAGTTTTCAGGAACTGCACGAGCAGGGGGAATTTACCCCTGTCCATCAGCGCGACCACTCCACCGGCGGGGGGAGTGGTGAGATCGAATATCCGGTTGAAGTCCTCGTTATTGATTCCGCTGAGACCGAAGGACTGCTCGAAAAGGATACGGGCGGAGCGGTCATCGGGGTCGCCGGCCAGCAGCTCGATGGTGTAGTTGAGTCCACTCTGCTGGGAGACCTGCACGAGGGCCGCCTCAAGGAACACCTGGCGGCGCTTGACGTCGATCTGGTCCAGGATATGGAGGATCTCAGCATAATCTTCCGGTTCGGACTGGATGATCAGCGAGTTGGTCTCTTCATGGGGGACAATCATGGTAGGCAGCATGCCGGCTCCTGCCGGATTGCCTGAAAGGCCGGAGGTGCGGCCGGTCGTCCCGCCGAGGCTCCTGCCTGTAGTCGTGGTCGTGGCGCGGCCGGGCGTACGTGTACGGCTCCTGGCCGAGGTGCCCAGTCCGCGGGTTCCGCTGCGGCTGCCGCCTGCTGAACCGATGATGTCGGAGATAACCGGGGCTACGTCAATAGCCTTGAGATAGCGCATACGGTAGATCTGGGTCTTGAGCCGCCTGAGATCGAACCGCGTATCGAGCTCACGCACCAGCATATTGATATCTTCAAGGTCCGCCATTGTGTAGGTGGTGATGATGATCTTCTGGGTGCGGGGGTCGGCAATCAGGCTTGTTTCGAACTCGGTAGCTCCACCGCGCAGGAGGCTGGAGGAGGTACGGCTGGCACTGGAGCTCGAGGTGGTGGGGCGGGTGGTCGTCCTCGTGGGAGTTCGCCCGGCCCTGTTCTGCTGCAGAAAGCTCTCGATGATGGAGACCAGCTCCTGGGCATCGGCTTCCTTGGCCTCGATGATATGCACGATCCTGTCGGGATTCTTCTGCTCGACATCGATGATTTTCAGCAGCTTGACAATATAGTCAAGCAGGCCGAACTTGGCCGTCACGATGATCGTCTGGGTTCCCTTGACCTCCGCAACGTTGAAGCCTGAGTTTCGCGTGCTTCCCTTGGACTGCGTACCCGTGGCCAGGGTGTTGAGTGAAAGGATCGCATCGGCCGGAGCAACGTGATCAAGCTGGAAAACCATGGTCGCCAGCTCATCAGAAGAGAGGCCGAGGTCTCCCTTTTTCAGCTGGCTGTCCATCTGCGTGGCGCCGCCCGCCCCGACCTTGATGACCGGGTTTTCCTTAACCCCGCCCTGGGACTGGCTGGTCGCCGTAGAGCTCACGGTGATAATCTCCTTGCCCGTTGAGAGCTTGCGCCGCACGAGCTGGAAACCATTCGCGTCGAGGATTGCCTTGACGATCTCAAAATCTGCAAGGTAGATCGGAGCGGTGATGTTGATCATCTGGCCCTGGCGGGCAGAGGCTCCTGCAGGACCACCGCTGAGAATCACGGTCAGGCCGGTGAAGTCAGCGAGAAACCGCAGGAAGTCCTCCAGCGGGATCTGGCCCTCGTGAATATCGACACGCTGGTTGAGATATTTAGCGTTCGGAGTGAACTCCTGCTCACTATCTTTGCTCGGCTCAATGGTAATGGCGCCGGCTTTGGCCTCGGGGGCTTCCCCGGCAGCGGGAGCTTCTTGACCGGGTTCGATGGCAGGTGCCTTGGGCTCTTCTCCCGCAGGTGTTTCAGCCGGCTCTGCCGCCGGGGCATCCTGGGGCTTTGCAGCGGCGTTATCCTCGGCGGGATTCTCCTCTGCGGGATTCTCTGCAGCCGGAGCTTTCGGAGCAGCCGGGGCCGGTTTTTCAGGAGCTTTTTCCTGGGCGGCCGGAGCCTCCTCACCTGCGTTTTCCTTGTTGTCCTGGGCCTCGGGGTCTGCCTGGGCCAGCAGGAAACCTCCGCGGCGCAGCATGGCTTTTTCCCCTTCAGGGGCTTTGGCGATTCTTCTTCCCTTGAGATCCTGGAGACGGTTGCTCTGGGAGAAAAGAGGAATGCTTCCACAGGAGAGGAAGAGTGTAGTCAGAATCAGGTAGATTTTGATTTGTCCGGCTTTCATGGTTTCAGCGAATCCGAAGGAAGTTGATTGCGGGTAGGGGTTTGAAGAAGAGAGGAAGACCCATAGATGTAAAAAGCAAGGGCCGTGCCAAGCTTCTCCATTCCCTTGACAAAAGTCCTAAGTCAATTCGTTTAAATGCTTTATATTTTTCCCAACTGCGCCCAAATAGGGCATTTAGCTCGTTTTCCCAAACCCTGAGTGTTTTGTAATCGAACACTCCTGTGCCCGGATCCTGGAGGTCCCGGGTCTTTTCAGATCGGAATAACTACCCGGGGGTCTTTAAGTTAAGCGAGGAAAGTTGGCCATGGAGGGAGCCTGGTTTCCCTAAGTACAGCAAAAGCAAGGGCCCCGGGGTGTTAACGGACCTTTTCAGGCAGCTTATCCAGCTTTATCAGGCTGTTCAGGATCCTGGCGGAAAGCTGTTCGTTGGCCCGGTAGAGGAGATGGTTTCCGGGCGCTACCACCATGTGAAGGCGGTCACGGTCTTCTGCCGGGAGCTCTTTGAGAACTGCCTCCAGAAGCCTGGCCGCCCTGCGATGGCGAACCTTGTAGGAGCTGAGACGCTCACGAGCCTTCTCGGCAGCGGCGATGGATTTTTCTGCAGCCTCAAGGGCGCCCTGCAGCCATTTCTTGTGGGGAGACCAGAGCAGGATTTTCCCCGTCCTGTTATCGGCCAGTGTCACCATTCTTGGTGATCCGGGCTCAAGTCCTGCATGCAGGGTGGCAACGTAATTCTGCACAGCGATCCAGGCTCCGTCGAATTGCCGGGCAGCGACCGTGAGGATTTCTTTGTACCTCAGGTTCTCCGGTTTCCAGTCCGGCTGCCTGGAAACCACCAGCAGCTTGCCATGTTCCGGGTGGTCCCAGGTATGCAGGTAGAAGGACTGGGATGCCAGCAGCACTCCCAGCTCAGCCAGGCGCACCGGTTTTTTGCTGAATTCCTTCGTGATCTTTATCTGTTCGTCGTTCAGCTGCCGGTTCTCGACCTTGACCGGTAGTCCGTGGAGTTTCCCTGCCAGCCTCAGGATGCCGGGTGCACGGTAGGAGCCGGCCTGCGGCAGGACGATCGTCCCGGGTGGGTCGTATTTTCCCCCGGCCTGTCCGGGCAGCTGAGAAGTCCACAGCAGCAGGCAGAGCACTGCAAGGCCTGGTCTCAGGTAGCAAGGGGCATCAGTAGTCATAGTTTTTCAGCTTTGAGTAGAGTGTGCAGCGCTCGATGCCCAGCAGCTCCGCGGCTCTCTTTTTATTTCCCCCGGTATGCTCAAGGACCCGGAGGACATGCTCGCGCTCGAGCTCCTGGAGGCTGATGGGGTCCCAGTCGCCCATTCCCGGCAGGTTTGATTTTTCCGGAAGGATGAGATCTTCGGGGCGGATCTCGCGGCCATCACCAAGCACCAGGGCGCTTTCGACAACATTCTTGAGCTGGCGGACATTGCCGGGCCAGCTGTAGCCGGCGAGTTTTTTAGCGGCTTTCTTGCTCAGCTTCTTCGGGCGCCCGCCGGCCGGGTTGCTGGCAATGAAATGCTCTGCAAGCAGGAGGATATCGCCTGTTCTTTTTCGAAGCGGCGGCATGACAACGTTGAGGACATTGAGGCGGTAAAAGAGATCCTCTCTGAATTCCTTGTTGTCGACGGATTCCTGCAGCTTCTTGTTTGTTGCAGCGATAATCCTCACATCGACCTCGATCGGGGCCGTTCCACCCACCCTCTCGAAACAGCGTTCTTCCAGCAGGCGCAGGAGCTTGGCCTGGCAGCTCAGGGTCAGCTCTCCGACCTCATCAAGGAAGACGGTCCCGCCCTCGGCGAGCTCAAAACGCCCTTTTTTCCGTGCTACCGCACCCGTGAAGGCTCCCTTCTCGTGGCCGAAGAGCTCGCTTTCCACCAGGTTTTCCGGCAGGGCGGCACAGTTGAGCGCGACGAAGGGGGCTCCTCTCCGGGGGCTGCCGTAGTGCAGGGCAGAGGCTGCAAGCTCCTTCCCGGTTCCTGTCTCACCCTGGACCAGGACGGTCATGGGTGTCGGCGCTGCCCGCTGGATGAAATCAAGTACCTCCTGGACCTGCTGCGATTCGCCAACAATCCTCCTGTCTTCGGAGATCGATCGCAGGAGGTTGCGGTTTTCATCCAGGAGGCGCTGTTGTTCGTCGATCTGTTCAAGCTTGATTCCCAGTGGTCCGGTGGTCGTTGCGACCATCTCCAGTTCTGCCTCACCGAAGACCTCGGCACCCTGGAGGTATACCACCGAGTTGATGGCCCCTGCTGCCAGTACAGGCGCAGCCAGAAGATAGCCGGGGGTCTTGCCGCTTTCATCTTTTGACAGCAGGACCACGGCCTCTTTTGCTGAGCGTTCCACCAGGTCAAGGTCCGCCTTCAGGGTTCCCCCTTTCGGGGCTTTCCCACCGGAGTCTGCGCGCACGCTCCAGCCCCCCCCCTCCCTGGCCAGGAGCATCCCGCTTTCTGCTCCAGTGTGGGAGGAGACCCATTGGAAGAAGCCCTCAAAGAGCTCGGTACTGGAGACTGCTGAAGCGAGGGCCTCCTCCAGCGATCCGGCCTCCCCGGCTCCGCCTGGGCAGGTCTCTACCTTTTTCAGGATGGTGGATGAATAGGCCGTGCCCTCTACCTCCGGCGAGTCATTCTCAAAGCGCAGCTCGGTGTCACCGATGACGAGCACATCGCCGTTTTTCAGCCAGCAGGTTTCGACCGGATCATTGTTGAGATAGGTCTTATTCCGGCTGTCAAGGTCAGTAAGCCTGAAGCCCGTGTAGCCGGCCTCTATTCGGCAGTGTTCTCGTGATACGGCGTTGTCGTTGAGAGGAATATCTACCCGGGGGTCTCTGCCAAGGATGGTTTCAGAGGTGGACTCCCCCTTTGAGGGAGTGAGCTCATACTCGGTCCCGAGGCCGGGGCCGTCAATAATGATCAGTCTTGCCATGGGACCTCCTTCAGGCGGGTGCCCTCGAGTGTTCCCGAGAGCAGGAACTTCCTGAATTCAAAAGTGCAGGGCTTCCTGTAGAACGAGGTCTGGAGGACCACCGCTCCGCTGGCCCAGTCGTTCCCCTCCAGCTCACAAAGGTGGGAATAGAGGACCTGGTTGCCGGTCAGCTCGATCACTTTGATGGAGACCTCGGTTTTATCCGGCCCGGGCTTCAGCTCGAGGAAAACCTTGTAGACGGCATCTTTTGAGTTCAGGGCGGGGATGGGAGGTAAAGAGGTCTGCGGGAGGACCTTCTCACCATGCCTGAGTGCCTCGAGCGGACCGGGAGTTTTCCGGCTGGGGCTCAGCCGCAGGGTCAGGCTGCGCCGCCTGTTGCTGAGTGGGTCAACGATTGAAATGGCCAGGTCGGACCGTCCTTCAGGCCGGTCGAAGCCCAGCTGGATCTCATCCAGCTGCCTGAATGGATAGGAGAAGGCGACCGGGTCGGGATAGCTGACCCAGGAAAGCCGGCCGGTGTCCTTGCGCAGGCTGGGCGGCTCTGCACCACTGGTGGAGGAGCTCAGCAGGAATACATCTCCCAGCGCCTGTGGCCTGTCCACCGGTACCGCGGAGAAATCAAGGTCGAGGGTCGAGCCCCCGGTCGGCCGCGGCAGGCACCAGCTGCCGAGGCGGTTCTCGATGGAGCGAACCTGCCCGGTCTGGTATTTGTGCAGTGCGTAGGAGGTGGCTGTGGCAGTCAGGATGATCAATGCCAGGACTGCCACTCCATAGCCGAGTGTACGCACGATTGCAGGAGTGCGCTTGCTGCTGAAGCGGCCGGTTCCCCCTCCTGTATGGACAGGGCTTTTACCTTTTTCAAGAAGCTCGAGGTCCTCTACCAGCTGGTCGTAGGTCTCGTAGCGGTCGGTCACCTTGCGGGCCATCATTTTTCCGATGACCTCGCTCAAGGCATCCGGCACGTTCGAACAGAGTGTGCGCGGAGAGGGCGGATCCTCCTCCACATGGGCGACGATGATCGAGACCTGGGACCGGCCTTCGAAAGGAGGCTTCCCGGTTACCATGTGGTAGAAGGTCGCTCCGAGGGCGTAGATGTCAGAGCGGTGGTCGACGGGCTTTCCGCGGCCCTGTTCCGGGGAGAGATAGTGCGGGGTGCCGAGGACGATTCCTTCCTCGGTCAGGGTGTCATCTTTGGAGACCTCTTTTGACAGCCCGAAATCGACGATCTTGACAACCCCATCGGGGCGCAGGAGCAGGTTAGAAGGCTTGATGTCCCTGTGGACGAGGCCTCCTTCCAGGGCAGCCTGGAGTCCGCGGGCCACCTGCAGGATGGCGCGCACCGCCTCAGCTGCACTGAAGCTTCCCTCCTCCGCGAGCCTTTCCTGTACCGAGTGCCCCTCGACGTACTCCATGACGATATAGAGGGAATCGTCCTCAGCGCTGTCGATGGAGAATATCTGGGCAATGGAAGGATGCGAGAGGCTGGCAAGGCTGCGGGCTTCGCGCCGGAAGCGTGCCTGGTAGTGTTCGTCGCGGCCGTACTTATCGTGCAGAACCTTGATCGCCACCCTTCGGTTGAGGGTGTGGTCTCTGCAGCGGTAGACCTTCCCCATTCCACCTTCGCCGATCCGGGCTTCGACCTGGTAGGATCCGACCTTTTCCCTCAGCACCTTCTCTGTCCTGGTGTCCTCCCCTTTGGCAGGACCCGAGAGTGGAGTTGTGCTGGGGTGGTTTCTTTTTGGAGGGAGAGTTTCATCCATAACTATATATTATATAAAATCTTATGGATATTTGGGGGGAGGAATTGTGGTTGATAATCAAACACTCTAGGTAGTGTAACCTTTTCCGGTGGCTGTTCGTAAGAAAAACGCTAAGAGGCGTTTTTTTTTGGTTTTAGAGGCCCTGGGGGCCGTTTGAGCCGGGTTGGTTGCTGGTACAATCGGGCGCATGAGTGAGAAAACCTCCATCTCGGCCATCATCCCGACTCTCAACGAGGAGAGCTGCATAGAAGCCTGTCTCCAGCAACTCAAGCTGGCCGGTGTGGACGAGCTGATTGTTGTCGATGGAGGAAGTGAGGACAGGACGCGGGAGCTGGCCCGCGGCCGGGCTGACAAGGTGCTTGTAGAGCCCGGCGGTGTTTTTCCTCAGATGAACCGGGGAGCCGGGGAAGCAAAAGGTGAGATTCTTCTTTTTCAATATGCCGATGGGATGCTGGGAGGAGATGCGGCCGCGGTGATCCGCAGTACCCTGGAAGCTCCAGGGATCTCGGGAGGCGCCTTCCGGCTGAGCCTCGACCGCGGAGGTGTTTTTTACAGGGCTGTTTGCCGCTGTGCTCACTGGCGCAACCGCCTGGGCTTTGGCCCCTTTGGTGACCAGTCCATCTTCGTTCGCGCAGGGGTCTTCAGCGAGGCCGGGGGATTTCCCGTGGACGGGGCCCTGCCGGACCATGAATTTGTCAGGATCCTGGCCCGAAGCCGGAGCTTCAGGCTGCTGGAAGAGCCGGTCACGGTTTCCACGCGCCGCTGGGAGCGTTGCGGGAAGTTGCGGACGCTTCTTCGCCATTGGCGGATCAGCCTGCTCTATCTCATCGGCATGGGGAGAAATCGCTCCTCGGTGAGCCGTGGGGCGGAGTCTCTGCGGAAGGTTCGCTAGGGGCCTGCTGCCTCGGGGCTCAGACCTGTTTCTGCTTGCGCAGGAGCCCGTAGGAGATGCTGTCTTTCAGGGCGCTCCAGGACGCCTCGATGAGATTTTCACTGGCGCCAACTGTAGTCCAGGAGACTTCGTCCTCTCTGTCGGAACCTTCTATGGTGACGCATACCGTTGCATCGGTTCCTGCGCTGACGTCGTTGACTCGAACCTTGTAGTCCTTGAGGAAGATCGAGTCGACCTCGGGAAAGAAGCGCTGGATCGCTTTTCGGAGGGCTTCATCCATGGCATCGACAGGGCCAACCCCCTCCCCCACGGCGAGGAACTCCTGGTCCTTGACCTTGATCTTGACCGTGGCCTCGGTGAAGGTTCCTCCGCTTCGGCGATGTTCAACTGCCGTGCGGTAACGAACGAGCTCAAAAAACTCGGTTTCCACTCCCATGTGCTTGAGGATGATCAGGGTGGCAGAGGCCTCGGCGCCTTCAAAGACATAGCCCTCGTTTTCAAGTGCCTTGATCTCTTCTACCGCTTTGCCGGCGGCCTCCGGATGGGCCTCGAGGTCGATTCCTTCGGCCTCGGCCAGGTAGGACATGTTTGATTTTCCCGAGAGCTCCGAGACGAGGATTCTGCGTGTGTTTCCCACCATCTCGGGATTGATGTGCTCGTAGGAGTCGGCAACCTTCATCACCGAGTTGACGTGGACTCCTCCCTTGTGTGCAAAGGCCATCTGGCCGACAAAGGGATGGTTTTCCGGGAAACTCAGGTTGCCGATGGCATGGATAAACCGGGAGAGGTGGGTGAGATTCGGCAGGCTGTCGGCATTGATGGACAGCTCCCTTTTCATCTTCAGCAGGAGATTAGGGATCACGACCGTGAGGTTGGTATTGCCGCAACGCTCACCGAGCCCGTTGAAGGTTCCCTGGACATGGCCCGCGCCACCCTCCACGGCTGTCAGCGTATTGGCATCTGCCATTCCACCATCGTTGTGGGTGTGGATGCCGATCTCAGCCTCCGGCAGCTTCTTGCAGGTAGCCTGCATGATCTCGGTGACCTCACCCGGCAGGGTGCCGCCGTTGGTGTCGCACAGCACCAGGCAGCCGGCTCCCCCCTCGCTGGCAGCGCAGAGCGTCTCCAGGGCGTAGCCGGGGTCCGCCTTGTAGCCGTCGAAGAAATGCTCGGCATCGTAGATGACCTCCCGGTCCTGGGAGACCAGGTAGCTGACGGATTCCCTGATGATCCTGAGATTCTCTTCGGGGGTTGTGCGCAGCACCTCGGTTACGTGCAGATGCCAGGACTTGCCGAAGATCGTGACCACGGGAGTCTTGACCTCGAGGATGGCCTTCAGGTTGGCATCATCCTGCGGATCGCTGTCCTTGCGGCAGGTGCTGCCGAAGGCTGCAAGCTTTGAATGATTCAGCTCGATGTCTGCGGCAGCCTTGAAAAAATCTATATCCTTGGGATTGGATCCCGGCCAGCCGCCCTCGACGTAATCGATGGAAAACTCATCGAGCAGCCGCAGGATTTTCACCTTGTCTCGCCGGGAGAAGGAAACTCCCTCTCCCTGGGTTCCGTCTCGTAAGGTCGTATCGTAGATCTTGATCATTGGTTCGGTTGTCCCGGGGGGCTCTTCACGGTCTCTCTACCGGAGGCATCTTTAAGTTTCACTCGGCCTTATTCTGAGGTTCGGATTCTGACTCCGGGGACGATGAGCTCTTTCCGCCTCCTGCCGTTTTCTCGTGGCGAATCCGGTGATTCAGCGCCCGGTTGGCTCCCTTGACCATTGCGTGGATCGAGGCAAGGATTACATCTTTGTCGACGGCATCGCCTCGAAAACGGTTCTCGCCCTGGTCGGTAAACTGGATATGGGCATGTGCCAGGGCGTTGGTCCCGCCGGTGATCGCCTTCAGGCCGTAGTCGCTGAGTTCCAGCTCCGGTCCAAAGTGGGCACTGAGAATTTCCTGCAAGGCATGCGAGGACGCATCCACGGGGCCGACGCCGGTACCCGTACCGATCAACTCTTCCTCGTTGATCTTCAGCTTGATGGTTGCGCTGGCAGTGAACCCGTTTCCGGTCATTACCGAGACCTCCTCGAGCGACAGAACCTGCTCTTCAGAATCGAGCTCGTTGAGTACCTCGGTGGCGAATGCAACGACATCCTCTTCCTCGATGGACTTCTCCCTGTCGGCGGCGTCCTTGACCCGGGAGCGAACCTCGTGAAGCTGTTCCCGGTTGAGGTCGTAGCCCCTGCGCTCGAGAATTTTTTCGATAGCATGGACACCGGAGTGCTTGCCGATGACCAGCTGGGTTCCGTGCCATCCGACCTCCTTGGCCGACATGATCTCGTAGGTCCGGCGGTCACTGATAACGCCATGCTGGTGGATCCCGGCTTCATGCGCGAAGGCATTTTCACCGACGATGGCCTTGTTTCTCTGCACCTCGATTCCCGTGAGATTGGAGACCAGCCTGCTGGTGCTCCAGAGCTCCTCGGTGTTGATGCCGGTCTCGACCTCGTAGACATCCTGGCGCATCTTGAGGGCCATGACGATCTCTTCGAGCGAGGCATTTCCGGCGCGCTCCCCGATTCCGTTGATGGTGCATTCGATCTGGTCACAGCCGGCCTGCATGGCCGAGAGCGAGTTGGCCACCGCGACACCGAGGTCGTTGTGGCAGTGGATGCTGAGCACGATGTCGTTGGTCGCCGGCACCTTCTCCTTCACGTAGCGCACCCGCTCGCCGATCTCAAGGGGCATGGCGTAGCCGACGGTGTCGGCTAACACCAGACGTTCGGCTCCCCGCGCTATCAGCGACTCGGCTACCCGGAATACCTCGGCCTCCGGGATGGTGCCGCCCATGGTGCAGCCGAAGCATGTGGCCATACCGCCCGAGATGACCAGGTCTTTCCTCGACAGTTGTTCGTCACAAAACTCGACGATACG
>CAZTRG010000303.1:0-9601 GCA_964615885.1 uncultured Planctomycetia bacterium
CGGCCAGGCTCTCGCTGCCCACGTCGAAGCCATTCACGTTCACACGACCCGAATCACCCGGCATAAAACCGGCCAGGATCCGCAGCGTGGTGCTCTTGCCGGCCCCATTAGGTCCGAGAAAACCGAGAACCTCCCCCTCTCCAACCGAAAAGGAGATCCCCTTCAAAGCCTTCACGGGACCATAACTTTTAGCCAGGCCATCGACTTCGATCAGGTTTCTGGTCTCAGCCAAGGAATTCTATTCTCCACTTCCTGCCTGCAGATCTGCCGGCAGCTAACTTCTCTTCAAGCTCCGCATAAGGCGAAAAAGCCGGGATAGGATGTTCCGTTACCCTCTTTTAGTCCAGAAAGACTTCTGCTTAGAAAAGAAAACCTTCTGCCACCTCAATACTCACGACGCTCCCGGGAGGATGGAATGGCCTCCGCTTCGCGGTATTTCGTAACCGTACGGCGGGAAATACTGATCCCGACCTCTTCGAGCTTGCGCACAATAGCTATATCGCTGAGAGGACGATCCTTATCTTCTGCGGCGATGAAGTCCTTGATTCTCTGGATCACGCTGCCACGAGCCTCCACATCCCCACCGGACTTGGTCGCCCCACCGGAAAAGAACGACTTCATATCAAAAATGCCCTGGGGAGTCTGGATGTACTTGCCGCTGATCCCCCGGCTGATCGTCGAGACGTGAACACCGAGTATTTCGGCAACATCCGCCATCTTCAGGGGCTTGAGCTTGCTGATGCCATGGTCAAGGAACCCAGACTGTATATTGACGATCTCCTGGGCAATTCTCTGCAGCGTTGATTGCCGCTGGCGAATTGCAGAGATCAGCCACTCTGCATTATCGAGCTTCTTCTTGAGGTACTTCTTGACCTCCGGGTCTTTGCGGGACTGGCGAAACAGCTCCCGGTAGTGGGCACTGACACGCAGGCGGGGCATGTAATCGGAATCAACACGAACCACGTACTTGCCCTCGATTTCATCGACGAGCACATCAGGCTTCACGTAGAGAGGCAGGTCGCCACCGTAGTTTTTTCCCGGCAGGGGCTCAAGACAGGCAATGTTGGCCGCTGCATCCTTGAGATCCTCGATTCCAACCCCAAGAGCCCTGGCGATTTTCGGCAGCCGGTTATGCCCCAGCTCAGAAAGGAACTCCCTGATGATCCGCTCCTCGAGGGGATAGTCCTGGCGGTCCTTCTTAAGCTGCAGCAGGAGACACTCCTCGATCCCACGGCCGCCTACCCCGGTGGGCTCGAGATCCTGGACAATCTCCAGGGCGATCTCCAGCAGGATCATCGGCGCCGGCATCTCCATCGAATCAAGGACCTCCTCCAGCGAATACATCAGGTAGCCACGGTCATCGATGTTGTAGATCAGCTCGCTGCAGAGCTCCCTGATGCGAACCACCGTCTCATCGGAAAAATCAAAGACCGGGGTGGGCTCAGCGTGGGGCTCAGCGTCTGCAGCTCCATTTTCTTCTGCCGTGGCAGGAACAGGAGGAACAACAGGGGCCTCAGCGGTACCCGGCACTTCTCCAGGACCGCTTTCACCGACGGGAGCCGCCCTGTTCTCAAAGCGGCGCATCACGGCCAGGATTTCTTCGTCACTCAGGAGATGAACCTGGTCCTCCAGGTGGTCCTGCAGGGAGATCGGACGTTCAGCCGTATTGCTCATGGCCTCGAGCTTCTCGTCTCTCTCTCCGCTGTAGCTCGATGACATTCTCGATGGCGGAGCATCATCCTGGCTGTAGCGGTCAAGCCGCTCCATCCGGGCCTCCAGGGAGCCGAGCGGGTCTTCGGCGGAATCACCACCCCCCTCAACCTCCTCCGCAGAGCCGCTTTCAGCCTGGGGGGCAGCCTCCTCCTGGGATGCTGTGAGAGAGTTGTCCTCCGAGTGCTCGAGCGTCTCGTTGTTCTCCAGCTCTGTCTCTACACGCTCCTGCAGATCCATGGAGTTCAGACAGAGAATCTCCAGCGACATGTACATCTGCGGCGACTGCGGCTGGATCTGCTTGATCGCCTGGTGTTGGGAGAGACCTAGTTCCATGGCGCTTTATTCATTCCCCAGCCTGTCCAAACCGGCATTAGCTCTTAACGGGCAGGCTGAAAAAAAAAATCTGAGTAGAGTGGATCGACAAGTGAGTATAGGAGGCGCATCTGGCAAAGTCAACTTAAGCGGCTGACAACCCCTTACATCGAAAACACTTAGAGAACATTCCGCCGAAGCTGCCCAGGCCTCTGCAAATTTCTGTCCTTTACGCCCGGGCTGCAGCCCGCCAGCGGGAGGAGAAGAGCAGCAACAACCCGGCCAGCAGGCAAGCAAAGGCGAACCAGTGCCCCCAGCTCCTGTAGATCGATGGAGCGCTCCCCGGGATAAAACCTTCGCTGAAGCTGTCGGCTTCCCAGATCTTTTTTCCGCCCTGGAACTCACCAGCGAGGTCGACGATGCCCGAAGGCCCCACATTCGTGCAGCGTAATACGGGAATGCGGCACTCAACCGCCCTGAGAATCAGCACCGAGCGATGCTGCTCGATATGGGCGGTGTTGCCATACCAGTAGTCCTCGGTGAGGTTCACCAGGAAGTCACTGCCGATGGCTGACTGGCGTACATATTCAGGCAATACCGCCTCGTAGCAGATGAGGTTACGGAATGTGTTTTCACCCAGGGACATCGATGGATTGTCAGTACCCAGGTTGAGGTTACCTATTCCGGGCAGCTTGTTTCGCCATGAATCAGGCAGGAGGTCAAGGCCGGGAACCCACTCACCAAAAGGAACCGGGTGGTTCTTCTTATAGATGCTCCCCATCCCATCCCGGCGCAGGGAGATTGAGATGTTGTAGCCGCCTTCCCCAAAGCCCCCGATCACCATGGGAACTTTAAAGTCATCCCGGACCATCTTCCCTCCTGCCGGGCGATTGAAGAAGGGGTTCCTCCAGGGATCCACGCCTGGGCCTGTGGCAAGGGAAATCGGGTTCGAGCCTTCAGGCCAGAGGACCAGGTCAACAGCGGATGATTTTTCTTCTCCAATCAACAACCTGGTTTCTGCAACATAGCCTTCGAGGAGCTGGCGAAGTCTCAAATAATACTCCCGGGGATCTTCATTGATTCTTTGCCGCCGTTCATTCGGATGGAGAAAACCCTGTATAAAACCAACCTCGAGCCTCTCACCTTCACGCTCTGCCAGCCTTGCCTGGATGGACCCCAGCCGCAAGGGGCCGTAAACACAGCACGCCAGGAGAAGGACTGCACTGGCGACCACTCTCCAGCGCGGAAACCCTTCCACTGAACGCCGCCAGCCTAGAAGGGCCGCTACCGTAGCGCTGGTCAGGAACACCAGCGCCGTCAAGCCACTGGCACCCAGGATATCGACGCATTGCAGAAACCAGGTGCGGTCGTAGAGGGCGCCACCCAGATGCCACGGCCAGAGCCGGGGATAGTAATGCTCGATACCTACCCACAGAGGCAGGACCAGCAGCAGGTGCAGGCTCTTGCGGCAGCGCCCCAGGGCCAGCCCCAGGACTGCCCAGGGCAGCGCCTCGTAGGCAACCCAGAGAAGGTAGACCAGGAAGGACAGGAGCGTGCCTATGCCGGTAAATTCGTTGATGGTATGGCAGACCCAGAAAAACGAAACGCCCACGAAGGTCATCCCGCAGATTCCTCCCAGCGCAAACCCTCTCTTCCTGCCGACCCCCTGGGCCACCAGCATGAGAGGCAGGAGCACGAAAAACACCAGCAGGTCAAGCTGGTAGGGCCGGCCGAAGACCGGAAAGGAAAGGATTCCGAGAACACCGCTCAGGATGGCTCCGCCAATCCTCAGCCGGCAGAACCCTTGGGAGGTCTCGCCCCCGGATTCGGGATTTTTCTGCTCTGAAGAGCTCATACTGTGATTTTGCATGCTCCAGCGAAGGTATCAAGGGACCCTGTAAGATCCCCCGGCAATCAGGATCTCTTCCTGCGCAATCCCTTCAGTAACATTGTGCCTTCCTCCATCCCCGCGAGCCGGCTGAGAAGGAAATAAAGCCCCGCGGCGGCAAAAATAAGGCCAAACACGAAAACTCCAAGCATCGGCTTGCCGTGCTGCCCACCCTCGAGCCAGGCCGCTGCCGGCCAGATCGCTGCTCCCATCAACACTGCACAGCAGAGACAACGGAAAACCGACCGGAACAGGCCCCCGAAATCGAACCCTTTCACCTGGGAGCCCAGCAGCACCACCAGGAGTACAACCTGGACAATGGACGCAAGGGAAGCGGCCAGGGCGATCCCCCTGTATTCCATCGGACCGCTGGAAAGCCACCAGGCCAGGGGAACACAGACCAGCAGGTTCGCCAGCGCTGCCAGGACCGGCGTCCTGATGTTCTTGAGAGAATAGAAGGCCGACACCAGCACCCTGGCCATCCCGACAAAGCACAGGCCCAGGATGTGGTACTGGAATACATCGGCAGTCAGGCGCAGGGACTCCTCGTTGAACTGCCCGCTCTTAAAGAGCAGCGACACGATGGGCTGGCGAAGCAGAAAGAGCCCCACCGCACTCGGCACCGTGATAAAGAGAGTCAGCCGCAGAACCATATTCAGTTTCTCTGCGAAACCGCGATCATCCTTATCGGCAGCCAGTCGCGAGAGGGTCGTCAGGCTGACGGTGCTCAATGCAAAGACAAAAACTCCCAGCACGACCTCCATCAGCCGGCTTGAATAGCCCAGTGCGGCAACATATCCATCGTTGTCGAAACGCCAGGCCAGCATCAGGGAGATAAAGAGGTTGAGCTGGTAGATTCCTGCTCCGAAAACAACAGGAGCCAGGAGCTTGAAGATCTCCCGGACCCCCGCATGGCGAAAAGGCCACCTGATCTTTGGACGAACACCAAGCCGCCAGACAAGTGAAGCCAGCAGGAAGAACTGGAGCAGGCCCCCGAGAATGACGGCACCGGCAAATACAAAGGCCTGCTGCTCCCCCTCGTAGTAGGGAGCGACCAGGAGGCCGATGGCTATGAAAGCGAGGTTGAAGAGGACCGGTGAAAAGGAGGCCCCGGTAAATTTACCATGTGCAAAGAGGATTCCCTGCAGCGAGGCTGCCAGCCCGATGAAGAGCAGGTACCAGAAGAGGATGCTTGTCAGCCGCGCCGTCAACTCTGCCTTGTCCTGCCCGGCATCCATCAAGAGGGAAAGGAAATATCCGGAAAACAGGACACCGGCCAGCGTGACCACCGCGACCAGCAGGAACCAGGCGCAGAGGTAGCTCTCTCGCACCTTCTTCAGCTCGTCTTTGTCGGATCCTCGAACATACCGTGTCAGCACCGGAACGACCGCGCTGGAGACGGCCCCCTCCGCGACAAGGCTGCGAAACATATTGGGGATCTGGAAGGCGAACTGAAAGGCATCGGCAAACTTGCCGGTACCCAGGAAATAGGCCCTGACCGCTTCCCGCAGGAGCCCGAGAACACGGCTCAGGAGGGTGAGCAGGCCGACGGAGAAAACACTCCTCAGGTCAGGACCTTTTGCCTCTGCAGCGGTCTCTGCAGCCTCTACGCTCTCCCTGCCCTCTCTGTCTTCACTTTTTTCCATACCACCGTTCTAACCACCGCGAGGTACGGGAAGGCCCCGGCCCCGGCCAAAACACAGATATTTTCCGGACTCCTCATCCGGGAATGCCTTTATAGGCTGAATCAGACGGTCCTGCCTGAAAAAAACGGAAAACCTGCTTATCGCTACTTCCCGGAGGCTAAAAACAGTGAAAAGGTATTGTCATGGGTGCTGCTGTCCTGTATTTTTGCCCCTTCACGAATGCCTTGCGATTACGTGACTTAGAGGCATCCAGAAAAATTCGGAGACTCGATTTGGCCATCAAGGTAACCATTCGCGCCGGCGAACCAGGCGAACGCTTCCTGCAGCGTTTCAAGCGCATCTGCTCCAAGGATGGGCTCTTCAAGGAGATCAAGAAAAGGTCTTACTATGAAAAGCCTTCGGAGAAAAAACGGCGTCGTGCCAAGGATGCCCAGAGGGCTCTGAGAAAACGCATCGCCAGGGCCGAACGCGCCCGCAAGGGCATGTAAGACCGCACCGCTGGAAAGCGGCTGCAGGCTCTCCCCTCTTTATTCCTTCGAACAGGCTCGAGCCTCTTTGAAGAGCTGACGGATTCGCTCCCCATCCTTCACCCCGGGTGCGGACTCCACGCCGCTTGAGACATCCACAGCAAAGGGATCCACCTCCGAGATGGCGGCAGGCAGGTTGCCTGCATCGATTCCACCTGCAAGGATCACGGGACGCAGCTCCTGGCAGGACCGGGCCACCGACCAGTCAAAGGACTGTCCGGTTCCCCCGGCCTCCACCGCGCTCCAGCCATCGAGCAGGATCCTCACCTCCGGAGGAAATTCCGCCAGCAGGCCGGGCTCGAAGCCGGGGCCCACCCGAAAGGCTTTCCATGTCTCATCGGCGCTGACCCCTGCAGCGTAGTCCGGGGTCTCCTCCCCGTGAAGCTGGGCCACATCCAGGCCAACCTGCTCAACCACGGCATTGAGCTCTTCGAGCTCCCAGTCAACAAAGACCCCGACGGCCCTGAACTCACCGTCAACCTGCCGGCGAATCTCAGAGAGAAGCTCTGCAGCCTCCACCGGTTCGATAAAGCGGGGAGAGGGACGATGAAAAATGAACCCAAGGGCCCACGCTCCCTCCTGGAGGGACAGCAGGGCATCCTCGATCCTTCGAATTCCGCAGATCTTGACGGGTATCATGCCCCGTCCTCTTCGGCTGGAGTGTTCAGCAGGCCGCGCAGCGCTCCGCCCGGATCTTCAGCCCGCATCAATCCCTCCCCGATCAGGAAGCCATCAACCCCCCACCCCGACATCATCTCGAGTTCCTCTCTCTCGAAGAAGCCGCTCTCACTGATTGTCACAGCGCCTTCGGGCACCTCGGGCAGAAGCCCCCGGGTGGTCTCGAGAGAGACCTCGAAGGTTTTCAGGTCACGGTTGTTGATCCCGACGACTCGTGGCGAGAAGGCGGCGACCCGGTGCATTTCCTCGATGTTGTGAACCTCCCAGAGAACGTCCATGCCCAGCTGTGCAGCTGTAACTGCAAGCGGCCCGGCCTCCTGGTCACTGAGGGCGGCAAGAATCAGGAGGATCGCATCCGCTCCTGCTGCCCGCGCCTCGAAAACCTGGTAGGTGTCGATGATGAAGTCTTTTCTCAGCAGGGGAACACCTACCTCCTGCCTGATCGCACGAAGGTATTCGAGGCTCCCCTGGAAATATTCAGCGTCTGTCAGTACAGAGATCGCGGCTGCCCCCCCGCCTGCATAGGCCGCTGCTATAGCCACCGGGTCAAAATCCTCGCGAATGACCCCCTTTGAGGGAGAGGCCTTCTTGACCTCGGCAACGACCTGGATACCACCCTGTCCCACAGCCTCGGCCAGTGACAGCGCCGGCGGCGCCTGCGCGGCGGCAGCAACCACCTCGTCGAGGGGGCGTGCCTTCCGGCTCTCTTCAAGCTCGGTGCGCTTGGTATCGAGAATCCGGTCCAGGATTGTCATGATCGCTGCCCCAGGCTCTCAAGCACCTTCTCAGCGGCACCGGAGTCAATTGCTTCACGGGCCCGGTCGCCACCCTCGGAAAGATCAGCGGCAAGCCCCTGGACCACCAGCGCGCCGGCAGCGTTCAGAACGACTGCATTCCTGTGGGGACCACCCTCTCCGGCGAGAAGCTTTTTGATAATCCCGGCATTGACAGCGGCATCGCCGCCCTTGAGGCTCTCCAGCGGAGAGCTCTCCACGCCGGCATCCTCCGGAACCACCTCGAATTCCCGCTGGCTGCCGTCAGCCAGCTCTGTCACCAGGGTGGCCCCGGCGATACTCAGCTCATCAAGCCCCCCCTCGCCATGCAGAGCCCAGACCCGCTCGCTCCCCAGCGCTCCGAGCACCTCACACATGGTGGAGCGAACAGCCGGATCGAAGACACCGATCATCTGCCGCCTGACGCCGGCCGGGTTCGTCATCGGCCCGAGAATATTGAAAACAGTCCTGAGCTTGAGCTCACCGCGCACCGGGCCGACATGCCGCATGGCCGGGTGGTATTTCTGGGCAAAGAGGAAAGCAAACCCCTCCTCCTCGATCATGCGGCGGGCCTCTTCCGGCTCGAGATCGAGAGGAACTCCCAGCTCCTCGAGAACATCTGCGCTGCCGCAGAGCGACGATGCCGAGCGGTTGCCGTGCTTGGCCACAGGGACTCCACAGCCGGCCACCACCAGGGCGGCAGCTGTCGAAATATTGAAAGTACCCGAGCCGTCTCCCCCCGTACCGCAGAGATCAACCATCCCCTCGCAGGCCGGCTCGATCCGGACAGATGCCTCGCGCATACCCTCCACCAGCCCGGTGATCTCCTCGACCGTCTCCCCCCTGACCCTCAGGGCCAGCAGGAAGGCGGCAATCTGGACCGGTGTAGTCTCACCCGACAACAGGGCTGACATCGCATCTCGTGCCTGCTGGCGCGACAGGGACTCGCCATCTGCCACCATCGAAAGAAGGGGTGCTATTGAAGGGGCCTGCTTATCACTCATGGCTGAATCTCTCCGCAGCTCTTGAGAAAGTTGGCGAGGATCACCTTCCCCTCGCCGGTAAGAATTGACTCGGGATGGAACTGAACCCCGTAGGTAGGATGCTCGCTGTGGCGAAGCCCCATGATAATCCCATCGGCGGTTTCAGCGGTAACGACCAGGGTCTCAGGAAGCCCCTCCTTTTCGACAACGAGCGAATGGTAACGCCCGGCCTCGAAAGGACTGGAAACACCGTCAAAGAGATCCGTTCCGCCATGGGTCACCAGGCTTGATTTTCCATGCAGGGGATGAGCCCGCCCGATCTTCCCGCCCATGGCAAAGCCGATCGACTGGTGGCCGAGGCAGACACCCAGGATCGGCACCTTGCCGCTCTGGTTTCGGATGAGGTCTACGGAGATGCCGCCCTCCTGCGGATGCCCGGGCCCCGGAGAAACGATAATTCCCGCCGGGGAGAGCTCATCGATCTCCTCCAGTGCGATCCTGTCGTTGCGATGAACGACCGGATCCGCACCCAGCTCACCGATAAACTGGACGAGGTTGTAGGTAAAGGAGTCGTAGTTGTCGATGACGAGTATCATGCCGGCTCCTCCTCCTCCCCGGTCCCGGCCGAACGCAGCTCGGCACGGCGAATAGCGTCATAGAGAGCCGATGCCTTGTGGATGGTCTCGAAGTATTCATTCTCCGGAACAGAGTCGGCAACAATACCCGCTCCCGCCTGCACGGTGGCGACACCCTTGTGAATCTGCAGGGTACGAATCGCTATACAGGTGTCGAGATTGCCGGCGAAGTCGAGGTAGCCGACAGCCCCGGCATAGGTACCCCTCCGTGTCGGCTCCAGCTCATCGATGATCTCCATGGCGCGGATCTTGGGAGCCCCGGAGACGGTGCCCGCGGGAAAACCAGCCCGGAAAGCATCCACCGGCCGCAGTCCCTCCCGAACCTCGCCCTCCACCTCGCTCACAATGTGCATGACATGGGAGTAGCGCTCGACCTCCTCCAGCTTGGAAACCCGGACGCTGCCGAACTCCGCAACCCGCCCGACATCGTTTCGACCGAGGTCGAC
>CAZTRG010000304.1:0-7707 GCA_964615885.1 uncultured Planctomycetia bacterium
CGAAGGGGACGAGAACTGGATGATCTCTCTTAGAAAGAATATCGATCCCCGCTCTCCCATAGCGCATTCAACAGGACAATTCAGCGTGGGCACAACGAACAATGAGGTCAAGGTGAGAGAAGTCCCGCTGCTGGATTTAAAAAGACTCGAGCCCGGGCTTGAGGCAGAGCTGCAGGAGGCCTTCACCCGGGTCCTGAAAAGCGGCTATTTCATCCTCGGGCCGGAGGTTGAAGCCCTCGAAAAAGAATGCGCCGAGTACTGCCAGTCGGCCCATGCCATTGGTGTCTCTTCGGGAACCGACGCTCTCCTCGTGGCGCTCATGGCTCTCGGCATCGGGGAAGGTGATGAGGTTATCTGCCCCAGCTTCACCTTCTTCGCCACCGCCGGCTGTATATCAAGAACGGGCGCCCGCCCGGTATTTGTTGATTCGCTCGAGAGCAGCTTCAACTGTGACCCGGAAGATATAGAACGCAAGATAAGCCCGAGAACCCGGGCCATCATCCCCGTTCATCTCTACGGGCGCTGTGCAGACATGGATCCGATCATGGAGATCGCACAACGGCACGGCCTTGCCGTGATCGAGGATGCCGCCCAGGCCATCGGCTCGGAGTACGAGGGGCGCCGCGCCGGCTCGATGGGCGAGATCGGGTGCTTCTCCTTCTTCCCGACCAAGAACCTCGGTGCCTGCGGGGACGGGGGACTGGTTACCTGCCAGGATGCGGAGCTGGCTGAAAAGATCCGTATCCTCCGCGTCCATGGCGGCGCGCCCAAATACTACCACGGAGTCATCGGAGGCAATTTCCGGCTCGATGCCCTGCAGGCGGCGCTGATCCGCCCTCGCCTCAGCCGGCTCGATGACTCTTCGCAGCAGCGCGCCGAAAATGCAGCCGCCTATACCCGGCTGCTGACGGCGGCCGGGCTGGCCGAAGGCCCGGCCCCAGCACTGCGCCTGCCGGAGGCAGCGCCCTCCAGGCACATCTATAACCAGTACACCCTGCGTTGCCAGGATCCGGACACGCGTGATGCGCTGCGCGAATTTCTCAGCGAAAGCCAGGTCGCCTCCGAGATCTACTACCCCGTTCCGCTCCACCTGCAGAAGTGCTTCAGCACCCTGGAGGGCAAGATCGGCGACCTGCCGACCGCAGAAAAGCTGGCCGGTGAGGTTCTCTCGATTCCAATCTTTGCAGAACTCGAAGAAGAGGAGCTCTGCTATGTCGCTGACCGAATCGAGGCCTTCTTCAAGACAAGCTGACCAGCCCGGACCTGTGATTCGAAAAACGGATGGCCTGATTCAAGATGGTGAACTTCCCCCTCAGCCCTGAACAAATCGACGAGTACAGGGAGGATGGTGTCCTCCTCCTGCCATCCCTGCTTGATGAACAAACCGTCAAATCACTGAACGAAACGATCGATGCTCTCGTTGAAGATGCCCTCGCCCGCGGCGACGAGACCATCCTCGAGCTGGAGCCGGAGCTGCAGAACGGCCAGGCGGTCCCCCGAAGGGTCTATGATCCTGTCGAACGCCACCAGGCCTTCCTGGAGCTCTGTACGGATGCCAGGATACTCGATGCCGTAGAGTCTCTGCTGGGCCCGGATATCGGCCTCCACCACTCAAAGCTCAATATGAAGCCTGCACAGGTCGGCTCAGCCGTGCAATGGCACCAGGACCTGGCCTACTTCCCCCACACCAATGACAGCCTGGTCACCGCCCTGGTCTACCTCGATGATGCCGACCTGGAGAACGGCTGCCTGCAGGTTGTCCCCGGGCTTCATCTCTCCTACCTCGACCACCATGATGAGGCCGGAAGGTTCTCCGGCTTGATCACCGATTCAGCCTTCGAGGGCAAAGAGTCACTTGCGAGGACACTACCGGGCGCAGCAGGAAGCGTCATACTCATGCATTGCCTCCTGCCGCACAGCTCCCTTCCCAACCGCTCCAGCAGTGCACGGCGCACCCTCATCTTTGAATACCGGGCCAGCGATGCCCTGCCGATTCTCTACAGTGCGCGGGCGGCCGGAACCGAAGAGAAGGCCCGGCAGCTGCGGGGGAGCCCGGCGCAATTCGCACGCCTGGAGGGCCCCCCACCGAGAATTCCACACCTGGAAAACAACAAGTCGCTCTACCAGCTGCAGGAAGAAACCCAGGCAGGCCAGGAGTCAGGAGAATGACCGGCGCCTAGTCGCGCCCCGTCGTCTCGCGCGCTCTCTCCCGCAAGGCCCTTGCCGGCCAGGCAATGCCCGGGTTCAGGGCTCTCATCCTGTACACGCTGCTGGAGGCTGTCAGGTAAAGATCCCGGCCGTCCTTTCCGCCGAAGGTGACATTGGTAGAGAACTCCGGCATCGGGCGATGCAGCAGCAGCTTCCCCTGCGGACTGATGACAAAAAGGCCGGTGGTCTTCCCCTTGCCCGCAGCGCCGTAGATGTTCCCCTTCGCATCAAGGCACATGCCATCGATGCCCCGGTCAGGAGAGAAATCATAGATGATCTTGCGCTCGCTGAGGCCTCCGTCCTTCCCCACGAGGTAACGATGCAGCTTCTGGGTTCCGCGGTCGGAAACATAAAGATGCCGGCCATCCGGTGAGAGGGCGATCCCGTTGGGCTTGAGAAGATCCTTCAGCAGGAGGCGCACCTTTCCATCCACACCAATGAGATAAACCCCGCTGGCTGGCTGGGACTTGACCGCCGGTGGGCCGTAGTAGGGGTCGGTAAAAAAGATACGGCCGCGGCCATCGACACAGAGGTCGTTTGGGGCGATGAACTTCTTGCCGCCGTAGGTTGCGGCGAGGACGGTCTCGCTGCCATCTTTCTCAATGCGTGCAACCCGGCGTTCCCCCCCGGGTCCGCCGCCCTGGCACATCACCAGGCGCCCCTGGGCGTCAAAAACGATCCCGTTAGCCCGCCCGCTGGGGCGTCGGAACTCTTCCGCCTTCCCGGACCCGGACAGCTTCATAATTCGGTTGTTCTGGATATCAGAGAAGAAAAGCTCTCCAGCAGGACTGACCGCCGGACCCTCGGTGAATTTGCACCCGTCGGCCACCTTCTTTACGCCGGCCTTCCCCTCAAGAATCTCATCCGCTCCCAGGGGCAGGACCACCAGTACAAGAGAAAGGAAATAACCGGTTCTTCGCATAGTGCTCACTCCAGGTTCACCTCGTGGACGGCCCTTGGACCGGGCAGCCCCTGTAATCAATCCTTCAGAGGGTAATTGTGCAGGAGCCGCACAACACGAAGAAAGAGCTAAATCCTCTTCCCGGGCCGCTGTACAGCGCCGGCAAAAGTGAAAAACTCCATCTTGGGCCCACTGTCAAGAGCTTCTCAAACAATGTCCTGAACACAGAATAAGAATAAACTTTACTTCAGCAGAGCCACTCGGGAAGATGCCCGCTTGCAGATATTTTTACCCCATTACCGGGAACCCATGCCCGGCGACCAGGGCCCCTTGAACGATTGCAGATGACCGATATTCTCTCCAAAGTAAATCATCCCCAGGACCTCAAATCCCTGTCCCTGGAGGAATTGGAGCAGCTCGGGGGGGAGATCCGCCAGCGCGTCCTGGAGGTCGTGGACCGCAACGGTGGCCACCTCGCCTCTAATCTCGGTTCCGTCGAGCTCACCCTGGCGCTTCACAAGGTCTTTGACGTTCCACATGACCGGCTGGTCTGGGACACAAGCCATCAGACCTATCCACACAAGCTTGTAACCGGCCGCAAGGACCGCTTTGAGCTGATTCGGACCTATGGAGGTATCTGCGGCTTCACCAACCACCGCGAGAGTATTTTTGACCTCTTTGATGCCGGGCATGCCGGGACGGCCTGCTCCCTGGCTCTCGGAGTCGGCACCGCCGACAACCTGCAGGGGAGAAGCGAATATAAGACCATCGCGGTTGTCGGTGACTCGGCTGCGGCCTCGGGAATGACCTTTGAGGCCCTGAATCACGGTGGCGATAACCGCCAGAACATGCTGGTGATCCTCAACGACAACAACATGTCGATCAACAAGGCCGTGGGCTCTCTCTCGACCTACCTGACCAAGGTCCGCACCAAGCCCGCCTACCAGGACATTAAGCGTGAGCTCCGGACGGCGCTCTCCAGGATCCCGGTGGTCGGCAAGCACATCGAGGAGGTGCTTGGCGAGGTACATGACCGCTTCCGGGACCACCTCCTTCCGGGAACTCTCTTCCGGGAGCTCGGCTACCGCTACTACGGGCCGGTAGATGGCCATGACCTCGGCAACCTGATCCAGACCCTCGAGGATCTCAAGAACATCCACGAGCCCGTCCTGCTCCATCTCGACACCAAGAAAGGCCAGGGCTTCGAGGCCGCCGAGGCCGACCCCATCAAGTACCACGCCCTGAAGGATTTCCTGCCGAAGGAGCCGGCAAAAGAAGAAGAGGCCCTGAACAATGGCGCGCCGGCCCCGAAAAAACGTCCCGGCTATTCAGGTGTCTTCAAAGAAGCGATTGTCGAGCTCGGGCGCAAGGATCGCCGAATCTGCACGATCACTGCAGGCATGCCCGATGGGACAGGGCTGCTCAAATTCGCGGAAGAATTCCCTGATCGCTATTTTGATGTCGGCATCTGTGAACAGCATGGTGCCGGCTTTGGGTCCGGGCTGGCATTTGGAGGCCTGCGGCCTGTTTTCGCCGTCTACTCCACTTTTGCCCAGCGCGCCTACGACCAGCTTATCCACGATGTCTGTATCCAGGAAAACTCGGTTATTTTCTGTCTCGACCGGGCAGGGCTTACAGGGGAGGACGGCTGGACCCACCACGGAGTCTTTGATATCTCCTTTATGCGTTGCGTCCCGGGAATGGTGCTCATGGCCCCCCGCGACGGCAAGGAGCTGGAGGAGATGCTGCAGCTGGCTGTTGACCAGACGACCACACCGGTTGCCATCCGCTACCCCAAGGCCACAGCACCCGAGCTTCCTGTCGCCCGGACACAGGACCTGAAGATCGGCAAGGCCGAGGTCCTGGCCGAAGGAGAAGGCGTGGCCCTCTTCGCCTACGGCTCGATGGTTGAGTCTGCCTGGTCAGCGCTCGAGCAGCTTGCTGAAAACGGCATCCAGGCAACCCTTGTAAATGCCCGCTTCGCCAAGCCGCTTGATGTCGACCTGCTTAAAACTCTTGCCGAAAACCACCACACCCTCGTAACCCTGGAAGAGCATGTTCTCATGGGAGGCTTCGGCAGTGGCGTCACCGAGGCGCTGGTGGATGAGGGCATTCACTATGACAGGGTCCTTCGCCTGGGAGTGCCGGATGAGTTCATCACCTTCGGCCCGAGAACGCAGCTCCTGCAGGATTGCGGACTGTCCCCCGAAGCTATCGCTGAGCGCATTATTTCTGAATGCCGGAGCGAGAAGCCCCCCCGGCCCCAGGAAAAACGAGTATTGTCCTGACCCGCGGTCGCCTCTTACTGACGCAGGAGGTGTGCGCTGTTGGCGGGACTGGCTGTTGCCAGCCATTTGCCGCCAGGTGAGAGGGAGAGGGCCTGGACCATCGGCGCCAGGCGCCTGCGACTCAAGAGCTTGCCAGTGGCCACATTCCAGGTCAGCAGCTTGCCGCTGTAGTCCACAGAGATGAGCTGGCCGCCACCCGGGCGCAGCGCCAATCCTGTCACCCAGCCTTCATGTCCGCGGTAGCTGGACAGCTCCCGGCCGGTGCTCCTGTCCCATCGCCTGATCGTCAGGTCGGAGCTGCCGGAAAAGATCTCAGCCCCATCCGGAGAAAATCCCAGGCAGAAGACTCCCTCCCGATGCCCCTGTAATTTGCCCACCCCCACACCCGTTTTCACATTCCACAACTTCACCGTCCGGTCCTCTCCGCCGGAACACAACCATTTCCCATCGGGGCTGAAAACAAGCGTATAGATGGCCGCCTCATGGGCCCTGATAACCAGGAGCTCCTCACCATCCGCAGCATTCCAGGTCCGGATCCTTTTGTCCTGGCCGGCCGCTGCGACAGTCTTCCCATCAGGCGAATAGCTCACCGCATGAACAAACCCCCCACTGCCGGCGAAGGTCCTGACCGGCCTCTCTGAGGGGAGCTTCCAGGCCAGGAGGCTTTTGCCCTGGGCCCCTGCAAGAAAGCGCCCATCGGGAAATCCGGCCAGCTTTCCCAGGGGAAGCCGGTTGATAAAGGCGCCTCTTTCGCTCCCATCGACAACATTCCAGACCCTGAGAACCCGGTCTGCGCCACCAGATGCCAGCAGCTTGCCGTCGAGTGAGAAAGAAACCGAAAGGGCCGCGCCCTGGTGGGCGGCCAGGCGGCGCACCTCCTTTCCGGAAACCGGATTCCAGGTGCGCACGGATCCATCTTCACCCGCCGAAGCCAGCAGCCCGGCCTGGCGAGACCAGCCAAGGCCGTGCACAGCCCCCACATGGCCGCCCAGTGTATGGACCACCTTCGGCTGGGCAACATCAGCCAGGTTCCACACAACAACAGCCCCATCCGCTCCTGCCACGGCCAGGGTCCCTTCATCGAGATAGACCAGGTCCCGTACAGCAGCCGCCCCCTGGAGACGGGCAAGCTGCCGATGGCCGGCCAGCTGCCAGATGCGCACGGACCTGTCATCTCCTCCCGCCGCAAGATAGCGGCCACCTGGTGAAAAGCCCAGGGCCCGGATGGTCCCCTCTGCCCCGGCCAGCTGAACCGGACCCTCTCTCTTCTTTACAGGCGGCGGCGGAAGGCTCAAGACCGCATCGAGCGAAGGCGTCAGGACAAAATCGGAGCTTGCGAGACTTGCGTTATGGCCCTGCAAGGCCAGGATGTTTTCCCCCGCCTTCAATCTGCCCAGGTGGGCCTTGAGGTCGATGATCTTCTCCAGTGCGTTGTTGATCGTTCTGCTGGCCCCCTGGTTAAAAGCAGGAGGCTTTCCGTTCATCGCCTCCCGGCCAACCTCGGCCCCGTTGAGGTAGGCCACAAAGCCGTCATCGTAAACCACCTTGAGCGTCAGCTTGCTGACCTTGGCAGGGTTCTCGATCCTGAAGGCCGATCGCACGAAAACCGACAGGTACTTCTTCTGCCGCATATCCTTAAGGGGTGTTTTAACGGTTTTGAGCTCTTCGGCATCGGTGCCGTAACCAAAGCCCGAGGGAAGGCTCTCCCAGCCGGAGGCATCAAAGCCCGGCTTGTTCCACCCCGGAGCGGGAGCAGCCGTGCCGCGCTTGAGCCTCCACTTGTCTCCGCGGCTGATCAGCTCAAGGTTTTTCCTCAGCAGGCCATCCTTTGATAGAACAGGCGGAGGGGTGAAATCCCAGATTCGCACGATCCTGTCCTCGCCACCCCCCGCAACCAGGTAGCCGGAAGGCCCCACCGCCAGGGCGCGCAACCCAGCTGTGCGCGGCTCCAGCAAGAGGCCCCTCCTGGCCCCGTAAGACTCCCAGGTCAGGACCGCCCCATCCGAGGCTGCTGTCACCAGGCGGCCCGAAGCCGGATGCAGAACAAAGGTCTCCACCGGAGCTGCCTGGGCGGCCAGCACCTCGGCCTGGTCCCGGGGGGCATCCCAGAGCCTCGCGGTCCCATCCTCGCCCCCGGACAACAGGAAGTGACTATCCGGGCTGAAGGTCACGCTCATCACCTTGCCCTTGTGCCCCCGGAGCGTTGCTCTTTCAGCTCCATCAGCCACATTCCAGACCTTCAGGCTCCCATCGAAGCTGGCCGTGGCAACAAGACGGGCATCCGGGCTGATGCTGACATCATAAACCGGC
>CAZTRG010000305.1:0-3523 GCA_964615885.1 uncultured Planctomycetia bacterium
CTTGCAAGGAGACGGTCAAGCAGCGCCTTGTAGGCCTCGTGGGCGTTCTTCTTCCAGTCCTGCAGGAAGGCGTCGATCTCTCCTGGAGACGGCGGCAGGCCGGTCAGGTCAAAGGTGGCTCTGCGCACAAGGGTCAGGGCATCTCCCCAGGGGGCCGGCTCCAGCCCCGCCTCCTTGAGCCTGGCCTGGATAAAACGGTCGATGGGGTTGCCCTTGCCGGGCGGCGGCTCTGTCTTTTTAAAAGGCAGGAAGGCCCAGGCATCTTCGGGCTGGTAGCGGCGCCAGGTCCAGTCCTCCGACAGGCCCCCGCTGGTGGTGATGAGCAGGCCATCTTCCGTCAGCTTTTTGCCGCGCTCGGCCTCCCGGTATTTTTTCTGTTTCTCCTTCTCCGGCCACGGCGCTCCCAGGCGGATCCACTCCTTGACCCGGGCGATCTGGGCAGGGGTGAGCCGGTCGCTTTCCTTGGGAGGCATCTCGTAGTCTTCATTCGTCCACTCGATGGCGGCCATCAACATGCTCTCTTCAGGCTTGAAGGGGACCAGCACGTCATAGACGGTTTCCCCGCCCTTGATCAGGGCCTTGCGGGAGGTAACGTCGAGGTCTCCCTTCACCTTCTTGGCGCCGCCGTGGCAGGCGAAGCACTTGCTCTCGAGGATTCCCCGCACCTTGAGGGAGAAGAGTCGCTCACCTTTGACCAGGTCGCTTTCCTTCTCCTCGGCAAGGGCGAAGGTGGGCAGTGCCAGTATTAGAAGGGCTGTAAACTTCATTTTTGCTTGCTGAGCTTTTCCATCAGCTGCTTCAACTCGGCGACAAGTTTCGGGTTATCTGCAGCAAGGTTCTTCGATTCGCCAATGTCGGCATCCAGGTCGTAGAGCTCCTCGACCTGCTCCCGCTTGTGGTCGCGGGCATAACCGTAGACATTGTGCTTCGCCTTCAGGTATTTCCACTTACCCCGCCGGATACCGTTGTTTCGGTAGAGGAAGGTCTGCCGGGCGCCCTCGGGGCGTTTTCCCATCAGCAGTTCAGCCTGGTCAACTCCGTCGATCACCCGGTCTGCGGGAACCTTGAAGCCGGCCAATCCCGCAAAGGTCGGCATGAAATCGAGGGTGGCGAAGATGGCGTCGGAGGTTTTTGCGGCGGGAACCTTGCCGGGCCAGCGCACGATGCAGGGGACCCGCACACCTGCCTCGTAGCAGGAGCCCTTGCCGGCCCGGAGGGGACCTGCCTCACCCCAGAAGATGGCTCCCTTCGGGTGCCCCCTCTTCCTGTTGGTGTAGGCCGGCTGGTTCCAGGGGCCGTTGTCAGAGGTGTAGATCACCAGGGTGTTGTCGCGGAGGCCCTGCTTGTCGAGGGCATCGAGCAGGCGCCCGGTCTCGAAGTCGAATTCTTCGACGACATCGCCGTAGAGCCCGCCGGCAGATTTTCCGCGGAAGCGATCGGAGGCATCGATGATCGTGTGCATCATGGTGTGGGCAATGTAGAGGACAAAGGGCTTCTTCTTGTCACGCCTGTTTTCCAGGAAGTCGATAGCCTTGTCGGTGTACAGACGAGTCAGGCTTCCCATGTCACGGGTCTTTCCGGCGGCCTTGTTGTCTTCGTGAAAGGAGACGCTGCCGTTATCATTGGCTCCCAGGGTGCCGAAGTAATAGTCGAAGCCCTGGGCGTTTGGCATGCGCTCGATGATGGCTTTCCGGTTGGAGACATCCCACTTGCCGATGCAGGCAGTCTGGTAGCCGGTCTTGCGGATCAGCTCGGCAAAGGTGATCTCGCTGGCAGGCATACCCCATCCCTTGCTGCGGAAGGGGTAGCGTCCGGTCAGGAGCGCTGAACGTGATGGGCCGCAGACCGACTGGGCGTAGAAGCTGGTGAAGCGGGTTCCCTCCCTGGCCAGCTGGTCCAGGCGTGGCGTCTTGTTCTTCTTGTTGCCGTAACAGGCGAGATCCGCGTAGCCCTGGTCATCGGTGAAAATGATGAGGATATTGGGGCGTTCAACGGCTTCGAGGCCTTCGGTGGCGCTGAAAAAGAGGAGTACTGAAAGCGCTGAGAGGTAAAAGGTGATGCTTGCGGAGTAGGATTGTTTCATCTGGGTACCTGCGGTTTCTCTACTTTGAACGTCCAATTAACTTACCAGTAAAGTTACTGGAGCTTGAAGCTCTTTGCTATACACGGTTTATGGGGTTTTGCGGGGTAGTTTTAAGGCTGTACCGGATCCGTAGCAATTTCTCCATATAACAAGAGTTGCCTCAGTATGATTTTCTTGCCGGAAGCTATGTATTACAATTCCAGAACGCCTAACCATTTCATTTTATCTGACAGGAAATCCAATGTTCAGACTCATTCTATCTTTAGTTCTTGTCCTGTTTACCCAGGCGGCCCTTGCTGATAATTGGGGTCATTGGCGGGGGCCGACCGGCAACGGAACGGCTGCCGACGCCTCTCCTCCGACTGAATGGAGTGCAAAAAAGAATATCAAGTGGAAGACCGCCATCCCTGGAAAGGGTTCCGGCTCTCCGGTGATCTGGGGTGACAAGGTATTCGTTGTCACTGCGGTCAATGCAGGTGGCGAGAGCCAGGCGCGAGAGGAAAGCCGCGGCTCTTCAAGGCGTCCCGGAGGGGGGCAGGAGGCCCGGAGGGGGCCCGGGGGTGGACGAGATTCCCAGGGCAGGCCCAGTGGCCGCGGTCGTGGAAGATCCGGCAGGTCACGCGGGGGAAGTCGGGGCGGGGCGCTGGCAACTCTCGAGTTCAGAATCCTCTGCTTTGACCGCAAGAGCGGCAAGGAGCTCTGGCAGCAGTCAGCCATCAAGGCGAAGCCTCACGAGGGGACTCATTCGACCAATGGTTTTGCCTCCGGCTCTCCCTGTACCGATGGTGAGCATGTCTATGCGCATTTCGGTTCCCGTGGTCTCTACTGCTACACGCTCGATGGAAAGCTGAAATGGAAGCGGGCTGATTTCGGCAAGATGACCATGCGGGCCGGCTTCGGAGAGGGGAGCTCGCCGACGATCATCGGGGAGAAAATTATTTTGCCCTGGGACCATGAGGGCCAGTCCGCGGTCTACGCCCTTGATAAATCAACTGGCAAGACGATCTGGAAAACCAATCGTGATGAGCCAAGCTGCTGGGCGACCCCCCTGGTGGTTGAGTACAAGGGGAAAAAACAGGTCATCCTGAACGGGCAGACCTGTGCGCGCTCCTACGACCTCGCCACCGGCAAGGAGCTGTGGCGCTGCGCGGGGCAGACCCAGCGGCCTGTCGCATCTCCAGTTGCCGGCAAGGGCCTCGTCTTTGTCGGGAGCGGATTCCGGGGCTCATTCCTCGGCGCCTTCCAGCTCGATGGCAAGGGTGACATCGAAGATTCAAAGAGTGTTGCCTGGGTGATTGACCGGGACACTCCTGATATTGCCTCGCCGCTCTATTCCTCAGGACGTGTTTATTTTCACAAGGGCAAGTCCGGTATGCTTTCCTGTGTGGATGCAGCCACCGGCAAGCCTCACTACACTGTCCAGAGAATCTCCGGCATCAA
>CAZTRG010000306.1:0-4136 GCA_964615885.1 uncultured Planctomycetia bacterium
GCTGCCGGCACCCTCGATGTCCTTGCCGATGCCGGGCATCACCCTGAAATAGAAACCGGAGGGCCCGCTGCCATTGACGATCTTAACAAGCAGGTCATTTTTACCCTTCTTGAGTTTAGCCGGAACCAGCTCCTGGTCAGCGGCGGCTCCCCGCGAGGCCTGGTTGGAGCGGAGCTCCTGGCCATTGACCCAGACCTTGATACCATCATCGCTGCCAAAAGAGAGAACGACCTGCTTCTCTTCTGCAGCCTCGATCGTGCGCCAGATGTAATTGGCGGCATTGTCTGGACCAAAATGGTTATGAGCCACCCCGTCAGTCCAGCCCGGCTGCTGAACCCATTTGACCTTTCCATCAAGGTAGGTCGCAGCAAGATCGACCCCCTTTTCAGGCGGGAAGGCTGTGTCGAAGGCTTTCTTGAAGTCCGGCGCGGAAAAACCTCCGGCATGATGCCAGGGGGTGAGCTTCAGGGGCGGCCCGCTATCCGGGTCAGTGCCGGCCCGGGCCTTTCTTGCCGCGATCCAGCGATCGAGACTCCCCGGCAGCTTATCCTTTTCGTAGGCTGTGCGGGCGGCGACCAGGGGAGCGTGGACAGCATCGTATTCGCTCTTGGCCTTGTTGTACTTTCCGGGGTTCGAGTTGACCTCGGTATTGGCGAAACCGACATCCGCGAAATTGGAGATGAAGCGGTAGTAATCGTGCTGCGGCAGCGGGTCAAATTTATGCGACTGGCAGCGCGCGCAGCCCACCGTCAGGCCGAGTAAGGAGGTGCCGATCGTGCTGACAATGTCATCGAGCTGTTCGTAGCGGCTTCGCTCGCGCTCCTTCTGGGTCTGTTGGGTCGTATAGGGCCCGGCGACCAGGAAGCCTGTCGCCGCAAGGCTTCTGACCGCAGAGAGGGCCTGGTCGTCGGTCTTTGAGCTGGTGTCGGCCAGCAGGTCACCGGCAATCTGCAGGCGAACAAACTCGTCGTAGGGCATATCGGAATTCAGCGCCTTGATCACGAAATCCCTGAAATGCCACGCGTTGGGACGGTCTCCATCAAAGGCATAGCCATTGCTCTCGGCAAAACGGACGATGTCCAGCCAATGACGCGCCCAGCGCTCACCGTAATGCTGGCTGGCAAGCAACCTGTCCAGCAGGGCACTGTAGGCTCCATCGAGATCCGTGGCAGCCTCCTTGACGAAAGCATCCACCGCTGCAGGCTCAGGCGGCAGGCCAAGCAGGTCAAAGGTGGCCCGGCGAATGAGCGTCCGGGGGTCTGCAGAGGGGTTCGGGGTGAGACCTGCAGCCTCCTGCCTGGCGCGAACAAAGAGATCGACCGGGGTCTTCCCCCAGGCGGCATCCTTCACTGCCGGCGGCCCGGCCGCGGCAAGCGGTTGAAAAGCCCAATGCTTTTTGCCGCTCTGGATATCGGTTCCGGCTGTAGCCTCGGCGACCTGTCCATCACGAGGGTCAGGCGCACCCATCTCCACCCATTTGATGAAGTGCGCAACCAGCTCATCATTGAGCCGGGTCCGTGGAGGCATCTTGAGATCTTTGTGCTGGAGCGCGCTGATAATCAGGCTCTCAGCCGGCTTACCCGGCACCAGGGCCGGACCGCTCTCGCCACCCCTGAGGACTCCCTGGCGGGTATCGAGATAAAGCTCCGCCTTGAGCTTCTTCTTGGCCGACGCCCCGGCGCTGTGGCATTTATAGCAATGCTTCACCAGCATGGGGCGAATCTTCGCCTCGAAGAAATCAAGGCCGGCGCGGTCGAACTCCTCGGCTGGAAGCGCTCCGGCAAGCAGGAAAAACGACAGAAGATACGGTCTCATCATGGTGTTGCTCATGTATTCCTTCAACTCTCCAGGAGGAACGATCGCATTTCATATTTCCAAGTGCGTTTAATTATAGCAAGTTCACGCCACCATGTGCGAATCACGGAGAAACATTTGAAGGTTCCGGCGAGCCTGGAGATGGCCTCAGATACAGCCGTCGAGATACCTGCGGGCCCTGTTGATCTCGGCCGTACAGGCTGCGGCATCTTCCAGGATGGGAATGCCTCGCGGCACCGGGTGCATAAAGATGCTTGTCAGCCCCCTGTAGCTGATCTTCTCCAGGGCCTTCACAATGGGAGCGAAGTCCAGCTTGCCGCGGCCGGGCAGCTGCAGGAGCTCCTGCTCCTTGGGCAGCTTCTTCATGCACCCCATGCCGTGCTGCCAGGCGTAGAACATGGCAATCCTGTTGCCAAGTGCTTCGATCAGTCCGGCAAGGCCTTTACTGTCGAGCCCGCCTCCTTCGAGATGGTAGGGAGCCAACGCGATGCCCAGGTGCCTGGAGGGAACCAGCTCTACCAGCCATTTCAACGAATCCGGCGTATTGATGAGGTTGCTGCCGTGGTTCTCGATCGCGATGGTGACCCCGGCCTTCTCCGCAGCGGCAATGTGGGGGCTCATCAGGGCGGCGAATTTCTTCACCTCCGCCTTGAGCTCGCTCCCCTTCAATCCCCTGCGTCCCTTGCCGCCGCAGACCAGGACCTTCGCTCCCAGCTTCGCGGCCACCTTCATCTCAGCTCTCAAGCCAAAGGGACCGAGGTCGTAGCGCGTGATGCAGCCAAGGCTCACCTTGTGTTCCTGGAGCAGGGCGGAGAACTTCTCGTGTCCCATTTTCTCGAGCTGTTCGCGCTGGTTGCCGTGGACACGCGGCCAGATATCCAGCTGACTTGCGCCGGTCTTCCTAACCTCTGGAACGATCGTCCCCAGCGGCAGCGTGCCGTACATGCACGATGAGAGGATATAGTTCAGGCGAAACTTCTCCCCGGCCGGCAACATGGGAGCAAGGGCAAGGGCTGCTGTGCTTGAAATAAACCGGCGGCGGTTGATGGCTTTCATGCCACTGAGTATTTCCCAGCAGGGCCGGGCCGTCAATCCTTCTCCTGCTGGTGGTGTTTTCGCGCGAAAATAGCAGGCACTTGAAGCCGACGCTCCGTATGATGATCGAGCCCCAAAGGCACACTTGGAATTCCCGATGACTCCAGCCTGGAAAAACAAAATGACCAAGAAAACCTTCCTTCTTTCTGCGATCCTGCTGAGCCTCACGGCCGGCACCCTGCCTGCGGAAGACAGCTACGAAATCCGCACCTTCAGGAAGATCGTCCTGACCACGACCTTCTACGCCGAGGGCTCAGGCTACGGTGATTTCAACAAGGACGGAAAAATGGATGCCGTCTACGGGCCCCACTGGTACGAGGGACCGGATTTCAAGAACAAGCACGTGCTCTACCCCGTCAAGCCCTTCAAGCCCACCGGCTACTCCAACAACTTCATCACCATGGTCAATGACGTCAACTCCGATGGCTATGACGACATCCTGGTCAATGAATGGCCCGGCAAGGCGGTGCACTGGTTTGAAAACCCCCGGGGTAAAACCGATGGGGAGTGGAAGAAACACCTGATGCATCCGGCCGTCGACAATGAATCCCCCCGCTTCGCTGACATCACCGGCGATGGAAAGCCCGAGCTGATCTTCCACACCGGCGGGCGCCTGGGATACGCGCGGCCCGGAGCGGATCTCACCCAGCCCTGGCGCTTCTTCCCGGTGTCCAGTAAGGAGAAATGGGGACGCTACCAGCACGGCCTGGGTTTCGGTGATGTGAACGGCGACAAGAAAGCTGATTTCATGATGGTCAACGGCTGGTGGGAACAACCGGCCGGTAAAGAACCCGATGAGCCCGGAGATGCCGCCAATTGGAAGAAACACGCGGGCAAGCTCGGTACCCGCGGCGGATCTCAGATGTACACCTACGATGTCGACGGTGACGGTGACATGGACATCATCGCCAGCATGGACGCACACAATTACGGCCTGGCGTGGCTGGAAAATGAGCGCAAGGATGGAAAGATCACCTTCAAAAAGCACCTGATCATGGGCGGCAAGCCGGAAGAGAACGCCTATGGTATCTAGTTCTCCCTGATGCACTCTGTCTGCCTGGTCGACATGGATGGCGATGGACTGAAAGACATCATCACCGGCAAACGCTATTGGGCGCATGGCCCCAAGGGAGATTCGGAGCCGAGCGCGCCAGCGGGCGTCTACTGGTTCAAGCTCGTACGCTCGAAAAAGGACGGGGTTCACTACATTCCCTACCAGATCGACG
>CAZTRG010000307.1:0-19460 GCA_964615885.1 uncultured Planctomycetia bacterium
CCGAACTCGCCCATGCACACGATCAGGGTTGAATCGAGCAGGCCCCTGGTGCGCAGCTCCTTCATGAGGCCGCTGAGGGCCGGGTCGAGGATTCCCGCGCGCGCGGTGACAGCGTTCAGGTTGTTGGTATGAGTGTCCCAGCCGCCGAGGTTCATCTCGACAAAGGGAACGCCCTTCTGTACAAGCCGTGCCGCCATCAGCGCCTGGAGGCCGAAATTGTTCAGGCCGAAGTTCTTGCGAACGTCTTCGGGTTCGTTGCGGACGTCAAAGACCTTGGCGCTGGGAGAGTCAAGCAGGTTGAGGGCCTTCTTGCGTACGGTTCTGTGTCCGGCAAGGAACTCACCGCGTTTTGACGAGAGGTACTTGTTGTCGAGCATGCCGAGCAGCCCGAGCCGGGTATTGAAGCGTCCCTTGTCAACGTCATCCGGGTACTGCATGTAGGGCACCGGCCGTGAGGGGTTGCCGACCTGGAAGGGTCCGTAGCGTACCCCGAGGTAGCCGGGTCCATAGGAGCCACCGCCGATCGAGACGAAGTGGGGGAGCTCCGAGTTTTCTTTGCCCAGCTCCTTGGCGACGAGGGCGCCAAAGGATGGGTGCGTGATTGCGCCGGTCATCCTGTAGCCGGTGTGCATGAGGTAGCTTCCACGTGAGTGGTCTCCCTCAGGCGAGGTCAGGCTGCGAACCACGCAGGCATCTTTCGTTTCCTTGGCAACACCGGGGTAATGCTCCGCGATCTGGAAGCCACCTGCGGTGTCAATCCCCTTGGTTCCGCCACCGTTTCGGTGGTCCGGTTTGGGATCCCAGGTGTCGAGCTGGCTGGGGCCGCCGCCAAGCCAGACGAGAATACAGTTCTTGGCTTTGCCCTTCTGCCAGGGCTGCGTTCCACCGACCACGGTTTTTGCGCGGTCGGCATCCTGTGCCTGCAGGCCGGTGGTTGAACCACCGGATGCCCAGCCAAGCACCATCGAGCAGCCTGCTCCACCGACTCCTACCCTGAGGAAGTCACGGCGATCGTGCAAAATGCTGTCGTTTTTCATAGGAGCCTCTTTGTTAACAGGTTTCATGTTCATTCCTTTCGGCCCGCACGACTGGCGCGCGGCAGATTTCAGCTTGAGTGGAGGAACTCCGCGGAGTTCAAGAGCGCCCAGTGGATATCGGCCAGCGCCGCTTGCCGCTTGGCATCATCCCTGGCACTCAGTGCATGGCGACCGAATGCACCTCGCTCGGCTGAGGAGGGTGGACGGCCAAGGGTCACGAGAAAGAGCTGCTCGACATGCCTTGCGGGCGCAATGCCGTGCAGGACCACATCCAGGTTGCCCGGGTATTTTTTCTGGTAGCTCGCGTGATAGGGGCGCGAGGCGGGAGCCTTGCTGGAGGTGAACTCCCCGTTGAAGAGCAGCAGCACCTGCAGGACGGTGCCCTGGAATTCCATTCGCTTTTCTGACTCGTCGACCCCGAAGCGCCTGACGAATTCGCGCTCGGCTTTCTGGACATAGCCCTTCACCTGCCGGGCGTTGTTTTCCGGGTGCGGATCTTCCATTCCCGTTGCCCGGAGCACCGACCGGACCAGCACCTCGGGCTCGAGGGGGCGGATGGGGATGGTGGTGAAGAGATCGTGCTCTTCTCCGGGGACGATCCCCCCGGGAACTCCCTGGACGGCCTGCTGGCGGTAGGCCTCGGTCAGGACGATGATTTTCTGCAGGCGCTTGAGATCGAAGCCGCTTTCAACAAAGTCAGCGGTCAGGTAATTGAGGACCCCGGGCAGAATGATCTTGGAATCTTCTGAGAAGTCGTCAATCGGGTTGACGAAGCCCTTGCCGAGGAACTGGGCCCAGACACGGTTGACGAGGCTGCGGGCAAAGTACTTGTTCTTATCCGAGACGAGCCATTTGACCAGGGCCTTGCGGCGGGAGGAGGCACCGTAGCTGGTAACCTTGGATCCCCTGCGGGCCATCATCATCTTCGAGTCCATCTTCTTGTCGAGCTTGCTGGGGCCGGTCTTCTTTTTGGGGATGGGATCGAGGGCACTGTAGTTTTTCGGGCGGTCGTAGCGCACGCCGAAGTACATCGGCTTGATCTCCATGGGCCGCTGGCCGATCTTCATCGGCGGCATGGTGAGCTCTCCACCGGAGCGGGACCGGATCCCGTAGCTGCGGGAATCACCGCCGGCCCGGTCATAGTCCCGGTAGCGCTGGGTGCGGGCGAAGAAGGCGGCAAAGCCGAAGAACTCTTCGCGCTTGACGTCGGCATAGGGGTGGTCATGGCACTGCGCGCACTCAATACGGGTGCCGAGAAATACTCGCGCCACCTTGCCGGCCATGTCGACCGGTTTGGCTTCGTAGCGCAGGTAGAAGTTGACGGCCGGGTCGTTTTTGGGCAGCCCGGCACTCAACAGGATCTCGTTGGCCAGCTCATTGTAGGGCTTGTTCTCAAGGAAGCTTTTGCGCAGCCAGGTCCGGAAGCTGCCGCGGTCGAGGCCGTCGGTGTTGCCTTTTCTTCCGATGAGGGTGTGCTCCCAGGTCTCGGCCTGGAATTCCGCATGCTCACGGGTTTGAAGGAACCAGCTCGACCACTTGCCGATCTTGTTTTTTGAACGATCGTTGACGAACTGGTCAATCTCATCCGGATAGGGGATGACCCCACGCAGGTCAATGGAGAGGCGGCGGAAGAATGCGCCCTGCGATGCCATCGGGGCCGCATTGGTAAAGGCCTCGTTCCAGATTTCACGCAGCAAGCGGTTGATTTCCGCTGCGGCCTCCTCCGGTTGGGGTAACTTGGGAGCCGCGATGGAGACCGATCCGGAAAACAGCCCGAAAATAATGGCCAGTAAACCGGCAAACCTGGTTTTTGATGTTCTTTTCATTGTTCTTTCAGCGGATCTGAGTGTATTCAGGCTTTGAACTACCCTTCAAGTTACCTATTATAGTTTGCTGAATTCACTTACATCCAAGTCTTTTCAGGGTTCTCATCCTCTTTGATGGCTTCTCTGAGCGGTTTTCTGCCTCGAAATGCGGTTTTTATGGCGGTTCTATGAAACCAGTCTCGATTTGCTCAAAAACCCTTAATTGTTTGTGCCTGTTTATCTTGTCGTTTTTTCTGCAGGGTTTCCAGGCAAGCTCTCTGCCGGGCCAGGCTACTGTGCGCCGCAGCTCACTCCCGGCGGGGGCGGTCGTCAATCCGCAGGCCGGCGGAACCGGAAAAGAATCCAAATATCTCGAGTGGGCACCAAAGATTAACGCCGCCTTCAGCGATTTCAGGCGCGGCCGGAAGACGGCCCCGGCCAAGGTCTTCAGCGAGTTTCTGCGTGCTGAGAAGAAGAACCCTATTCCCCGTAAGTTCCTTTCGGAGATCCTGCTCCAGCAGGGAAAGCTCGAGGAGGCCCGCTCAGTGCTGGGCTCCACCCTCCGGGCGAAGCAGGCTGATGAGATCGAGCCGGTACCGCTGACGGACTGGTATGTGCTGGCGCCTTTCAAGTACGACGGCAAGAAGAGCTTCGATGCCGAGCTGAAGCCTGAAAAAGAAGCCTTCAGCTCAACGGCCAAGTACACGGGAGATGGAAGAGTCTGCCGCTGGAAAAAGGCGAAGGGGCCGCGGGTTGATTTCCGCCAGGTTTTCGAGATCGAGGGTTCCGGCATTGGCTACGGCTATTGCCAGTTTGTTTCCCGCAAGGCCGGCTGGGTTCGCTTCGGCATCGGCTCGGGAGATGGAATCAAGCTCTGGCTCAATGGAGAGCTGATCCACTCGAATTTCACCCGGCGTGATATCGGGGAAGACCAGGATGAGGTTTATGCCTGGGTCAGGCGCGGCAGGAACACGGTGAGGATTAAGGAGTCCTCGACCGGTGATGAGTTCCGGTTCTATATCCAGATCTACGATGAGCTGGATCTCCCCTCTTCGAAATTTCTCGACCAGGCCCTGGCCGGCTACAAGGCACTGGACCGCGCGCGCTATGACGATGCCCTTGAGTCCTTCATGGCGGCGGAGGCTTTGCGTCCCGGGATTCCCGAGGTGGCTGTAGGGCTTGCGGAGACGATGCTCCGCCAGGACAATCTTGTTGCTGCCCGCGGCTGGGTCAACCGCGCCTTGCTGGACCGGGCGAATTCCGCCAGGGGCCTGATGGTCTACGGCGAGACGATGCTTCGTCTGCGCCAGACCCTGAAGGCCTTTGATGCCTTCCGGGCCGCCTACCGGGCCAGCGACTACTCCGATGAGAAGATCTTCCAGCTCTGGGCCGAAAGTGCCGGCAAGGTGAGATGGACCCTGCAGAATGGCCTGGCCCTCCTGGATAAGGCCCGTGGTCTTCGCAAGGCGAAGAAGAAAACGGAGGCCGCAGCGGCGCTCGCCTCGGCGAGGCCCCTGCTGGAGCCGACCTTTGTCGGGCTGGCAGACCTGAGCGTTTATCATCGCGAGGGCGGCGACCGCAGGCAGGCTGCCAACTACGGAACCCAGGCTCTTGGCAAGCTCAGCTCCCAGCAGATAGCCTTGAATTGTTCAGCCGAGTGGCTCCTCAACCTGGTCAAGGATCTTCGCCAGACCCGCCCCCAGGACCAGGCGGCCAGGGAACGTATACTGATGCTGGTCCAGCAGGTTGACCCGACGCGTTCTGACCTGATCCGGGAGCTGCTGGCGGTGAAGCCGGCTGCCGGGAAATCTGCGGTTTCAAAAAAGATCGAGGCCCTCCTGAAAAAACGCCCCGAGTCAGCCCTCTACAAGGAATACACCAGCCGGCTCTATTCTGCCCGCGACTATGAGCGTTGTGCGGAAGTCTGCCGGGAGGGGCTTGCGGCAGGGATCGTTTCCCGCACCCTCCGCCTGCGCCAGGCCAATTCGCTTCTGAAGATCAAGCGCTATGAAGAGGCCGAGGAGCTCTTCAAGGGCCTGCTCGATGAGAAGGACTACGTGAAGCGGGCCAACGAGGGGCTTGCAAAGATTGCCAGGATGGGTGTGTCTGCGGACTGACCGGGCCCCCTCCGGCGTGCTCAGGGGATCTGCTGGCCGTGCGGATCGACATCCGGGTTGCCCAGCAATTCCTCCAGCTCTTTGACCAGGCCCGGCTGGAGATGGTGCTCGATCTGGTCGGCGGCATCGTGGACGTGGTCGGAGGCGGCGCCCATCTCGTGAATCATGTAGCTCTCCCAGAGACGATGGCCGCGGATGATTTCGGCAACCTTCTCCTCTCCCCCGGTGGTCAGTGAAACCGCGGTCTTGTCGACGGTCAGCTCGTTGCGGGAAATACAGCGTCGCAGGGCGGAGGAGAGCTTTGCGGGGGGATAACCCAGGCGGTCAGCAGCGTCTTCCAGCAGGACGGGCCTGGCCGGTGGATTTCCGCCCAGCCTGTAGACCGCTCCCAGCAGGTTCTCCTCCAGGATTCGCAATTCGAGAGCTCTTTTCCTCAGCCTCTGGACCAGCAGGCCCTGCTCGGGGCTGAAGGTGAGAGCGAGGAGGAACTGGAGGCCGGCGACGACCGCCACGGTCGGTGCCCGGGCGGTCTCGAAACCGACTGTCTCGAGCAGGATTGTCATCCAGGAGCCGAGAAAGGCGGCACTGAGACCGAAGCAGGCAGCGAGCAGGAGCACCCTGTCAAATCGAAAGCTCAGCAGCTGCGCCGTGGCCGGCGGAATGATCAGCAGGGCGATCACCAGGATGGCTCCGACGGCCTCGAAGGCGACCACCACGGCCAGGGCCAGCAGGCTTACCAGGAGCAGGTTGACGAGGCCGGTTGAAAGGCCAAGGGTCCTGGAGAGCTCGCGGTCAAAGGAGGTGATGAGAATCTCTTTGTAGAATCCGACAAAGAAGAGGAGGACGAGTATGGAGCAGAGCAGGGTCGGCAGCACCTGGCCGGGCTCGCCGATAACCTCCAGGGAACCGTAGAAGATGCAGTCTTCGTCAAAGTGCACATCCCGCGCCACGATCCTGATCAGGATAACCCCGGCAGCGAAGAAGGCCGGGAATACCGCACCGAGGGCGGTGTCGGGCTTGATGCGGGAATACCGGTGAAGGGCTTCGATAAGCATCGTCGAGGCAAGGGCGGCCAGCAGGGCGCCACCCAGGATAAAGAGCATGGTGGTGGAGGTGCCGAACACATGGCCATCATCCTGTTTCACCAGGTAGCCTGCCAGCAGGAGGCCGCCGGCGATCCCCGGCAGGACCGAGTGGCTGACGGCATCTCCGAGAAGGGCTGTGCGGCGAACCACGAAAACGGTGCCAAGGAGGCCGCAGCTCAGCCCGACCAGGAGAGCCATCAAGAGCGGCCAGGTGTCGATTTCCCAGTCGAACCAGAGGTCGGCGGCATTGACCGCCAGGAGGGGGCAGCTCATGGTGTGTCTCCCGGCAGGCTCTTGGGCGGGATCAACTTGCCGTGCGGATCGGTTTCCGGGTTGTCGAGAAGATCCTCGAGCTCGCGGAGGGTCTCGGCATCCAGGAAGTGCTCAATCTCCTCGGCCCCGGCGTGCACATGGTCAGGGGCCAGGGAGGCCTCGCGCTGCAGGAAGATCTCCCACAGGCGATGCCCGCGCATCAGCGCGCGCGCCCTCTCCCGCCCACTCTCGGTAAGAACCAGGTTGTCGTTTTCCTGTTCCAGGCGCCCCCAGCCCGAGCCCTTCATTCGCCGGGCAAGTTGCCTGGTGAAGGAGGGGGTCTCGCCCCGTTCGCTGGCCAGGTCCTGGATCGGGATGGCGGCAAGCTCCCCGCCCTGTTCGCCGATCCGCCAGGCGGAGGTCAGCAGGTTTTCCCGCAGGGTTTTCAGCGCCAGCCGCTTGTGCAGGAGGTAGCGCCCGAGAACTCCGTGGCGGGGAGAGCCCAGGAAGGCGGCCATCAGGCCGAGGAAGGAGAGGCAGACGATGGCCGGGCCGACCCCGATCGCTAAAACAAAATCAAGATAGACCCCGCCGAAACCAGCCAGTGCCCCCAGGACGGCCGACAGCAGGACCATTCGCTGGAGCTTGTCGGTCAGGAGGTAGGCCGTGGCGGGGGGGATGACCAGGAGGGCGGCAACGAGGATGACGCCGAGTATTTTAAGGCTGACAACGATGACCAGTGTCAGCAGCACCAGCAGCAGGCCGTCGAAGAGCCGCTGCGGCAGGCCGATCGAGCTGGTAAAGGAGGGGTCGAAGATCGAGGCCGTCAGCTCCTTGAAGAAGAGGGCCAGCACCGCCAGGATTACCACGGCGGCCGAGGCAAGAAAGACCAGGTCGACTGTGTGGATAACGGCCGGATTTCCGAAGAGGTAGTGGTTGAGCCCGGAGGCCTCACTGCTGAGCTCGGGACTGGCCCGTGTGATCCAGCTCAGCAGCCAGATGCCGATGGCGTAGAAGAGGCTCAGGGTGATCCCCAGGCTGGCATCATCCTTGATTCGCGAGTGGGAGGTGATGGCGCGGGTGAGTGCTGCCGCCAGCAGCCCGGCGGCGAGTGAGCCCAGCAGCAGGGCGGGGGTGCTCTTGCTGCCGGCCAGGATGAACCCGGCCGCCACACCGGGAAGTACTGCGTGGCCGAGCATATCAGCAAAGAGGGCCATGCGGCGCAGGGTGATGAAGCTGCCGATGCTTCCACAGGTCAGTCCCGCCAGGCAGGCGCCGAGTACGGCGTTGATGGTTGCCTGTGCGGCATCTCCCTGTCCAATGAGGCTCGAGAAAAATTCTCCTGTGAGGTGCAGGGTGCTCGAGAAAAATTCTGCCAGTGAGTCGCCGGAGCTCATTTTTTGCCGCTCTTTGACTGGCGGATGGCTTCCCCTGCGCGAGAAAGAACCGTCAGGTGGCCTCCGTAGGTCTTGCGCAGCAGCTCCTCGTTGAACACCTCCGCGGTCGGGCCGAAGGCTACCAGCCGTCGATTCAGCAGCAGCAGGTGGTCAAAATATTCAGATGCCGTCTGCAGGTCGTGATGGACGACCAGCAGGGTTCTCTTTTCAGAGCGCATCTGTTCCAGCAGCTTGACGATGGCTTTCTCCGTGGTGGCATCGACTCCGGCGAAGGGCTCATCCATGAGGTAGACCCGGCTCTCCTGGGCCAGTGCCCTGGCCAGGAAGATCCTCTGCTGCTGGCCGCCGGAGAGGTTGGCGATCTGGCGGTCGGCAAAGGCGGTCATGCCGACCTTTTCGAGAGCCTCGTCGGCAATTTTCCGGTCCGCCGCCCGCGGCCGCTTGAGGATGCCGAGATGCCCGTACCTTCCCATGAGCACGAGGTCCCGAACCGTGATAGGGAAATCCCAGTCAACCTCCTCGCGCTGGGGAATGTAGCCCACCGTGGCCCGCTGCTGTTCGATGGGGTCGCCGTAAATTTTTACCCAGCCCGAGGACAGGTCCAGCAGGCCCATGACAGATTTCAGCAGGGTCGATTTTCCCGCGCCGTTGGGCCCGATGATTCCGACCAGGGCACCCTCGGGAATCTCGACATCGATGTTCCAGAGAACGGGTTTCTGGTCGTAGGAGACCGTCAGGTCATGAATCTCAATCGGGGGAGCGTTCATTTACCCGGCTTCCCATCTCCACCGAGCGCTGCAAGGATTGCCTCAAGGTTGAAGCGGAACATCCCGAGGAAGGATTCCGCCTGGGAGCCCGGCTTGCCGAGCGCATCGCTGTAGAGCTCGTGTTCGTAGGTTTCGCAGCCGGCCTCCTCGGCGACCTTGTCGACCGCAGCCCGCGGGACCGAGGTCTCCGCAAAGATGACCTTGATCTCGTTTTCCCTGATGTACTTCACCGCGGCCCGGATGTTCTGCAGCCCGGGCTTGGTGACCGTGCTGATGCCCTGCAGGCCCTTGACCTCCAGGCCGTAGGCGCGGGCGAAATAATTGTAGGCATCGTGGCTGGTGACGACCTTGCGCTTTCCAGGCGGCAGCTCCTTGATCCTGGCAAGAGCCCACTGGTGAGTCTCTTCGATCTCTGCCAGGTAGGCCTCGGTGGCAGCGGCATAGCTGGCGGCATTGGCCGGGTCAGCCTTCTGCAGCGCCTTGCCGATCTCGGCCGAGCAGAGCTTCCAGAGCTGCAGGTCAAACCAGAGATGCGGATCCGGATAGTCTCCGAACAGCTCGTTGCTGATGAGCTCTTTCTTATCGACCACCTCCGCGACTGCGGATATGTGCCGGTCCTTGCCGGAAGCTTCCGCGATACGGGCCAGGAGGTCTCCCATCTTGCCCTCCAGGTGGATGCCGTGGTAGAGAACCAGGCCGGCATTGTTGAGGCGCTTCTGGTCTGCGCGGGTCGCCTGGTAGAGATGGGGGTCGACGCCCGGGCCGCAGAGCCCCGTGACCTCGACGTGCCCGCCACCGATGATTCGCGCGGCATCGGTGATCATCCCGGTGGTGCAGACCACGTCGAGCTTGCCGCTGGCCGGGGCTTCTTCAGAAGGAGAGCAGGAGATAAGAAGGATCGAGATCAGCAGCAGGGCTGGGACAGTTCGAGTTTGCACGTGCTTGTTCCTGATTGTTTGTTGACGGAGTTGCTGGAACCCTGGAGGTTCGCCGACTGACAATAGTAGCAGTTTTTTGTTACCCTAGGGTAATAAACTTCGCCTGAAGAAAGGCCGTCAGCAGCACGCGGGGTGAAAAGAAAATCAGAGGAGGACCAGGCGCCCCTTCTCAGAGCACCGATGGTGGATTTTTTCCGCCCGCAGGGTGAAGAGGGCGATCGTCTCCTGGGGGCAGTTCAGCCGGCTGAGGAAGAGCTTCCATTCCATCGCCTTCTGCCCGTTGCCGGTGAACTTGTAGAAGGCGTTGAGCTGGGCTGCGGCGCTGGCCTGGTTCAGGGTTTTCTGGAGGGTCTGGGCAGCGAGGCTGGCGCTCTCGAGGTGAGCCTCCACCTCGTCATTCATCCCGCTTTGAGCTTCGCAGGCGGCCAGCCCGAGGTAGTAGACGACCAGCAGCTCGGCCTTGTTCATGGGCTTTTCGTTCAAGAGCGAGTTGTAGATGGCCCGGGCCCGGTCCAGCTCCCCGGTGTGAAGCCTCAGCATCGCCTCGGAATTGCGCCGCAGCTCCAGGACGTAGCGGATCTCCGGGTAATCATCGAGGATCTTCGGGTCCAGCGGCGGCAGCGAAAATTCCGCCATGGGACAGTCCGATGAGACGGGCCTCTCCAGCAGGGCGTTGTTGAAGGAATAGATCTCGAGGACGAACTGCCGCACGAGGTTGGGGGTATTACTGGGAGCCTCGCAGATCAGTGACTGGGCGCGGTCAAAATGATCCCAGGCATCGCTGAAACGCATCTGCAGTGAGCGGATCCGTCCCCGCATCGTCTCGGCATGGAAATGCCGGACGCTCTCGAGCTCCCGGTAGGAGTTTTCGAGGTCGGCACTGCGAAAGAACTTCTTCAGCCAGTTCTCAGGCAGGGGGGATGGTCTGTTGGTGATCTCTTGAGGGGACATCTATAGCTCTGCGCTCAGAGGGGGTAAGTCAGCGCTCATACCAGCCCCGCATCCTAAGGATCCGGACGGCTGATGTCCATCCTCTAAGTGCCGTGTGAGTGCCTAAGTCTTTTGCCGATAATGTCTTCAGGCTTTTCGGAAGGTCTTTCAGCCCGACCGGCCGGAACCGCAGCGGGTTTCACAGGACAGGTTGGGGAGCGTCAGGTCAGGGGTGCAGTACTGGTTATAAGGGCCTGGTGCAGGAGGTGCTCCACCGCCACCAAAGAGCCAGTTGTTCAGGAAGACCACGTCGGAGAGGTCAAGCCTCCCATTGTCGTCTACATCGGCCTGGTTGAGGCAGGGGGGAGCCTGGCCGCCTGCAAAGAGGTAAAGGCACAGGAAGCTCGTATCGCTGATATTGACCCTTCCATCATTGTTTGAATCGCCGCGGCCGAGGATCTCCTGGAGATCTACGTCGATGGCGGCGGTCGGAGTCAATGAGAGGGCCAGCAGAAGGGCAATCAGCCACGTTTTTCGCATAGGTTTTCCTTACAGTGAAATACCGGGATCCGGGGGTTCTTTCCCCACGCTAGAAGGGGCAACTATCGTGCCTGTCCCGTTTTCTCAGCCCTTTGATCCGGAACTCCTTCTTCAGGGGAGAGTTCTGTAAAAACTCTTTTTCCCGCCGGAGTACCGATAATGCCCTGAAGTGCCGCCCGGAGGCGGAAAAGTGACGATTATTGTCATTCCAGGGGGGGATTCTGCCCTCTTGCAGGGCCTGTTTAAACACCCAAAAAAACTGCTGAAATGGCGTGCGGAATTTATGGACCGGTCCGATGAATTGGGTTAATCTCCCAGCGTCTCAAGGGTCCCACGGTCGGGGCGAGTCCTTGCGGCGCCGGGGACACTGTATTTTATTGTTGAGTGTCCTGGAGTGCTTTCGGTACGTCCGGAAATTGCTGATCAGCTTTGAGTTTTTCACCCCCCGGTTGAGGTTCTTCAGGAGCGTTCTTTCGGGGCTAAAAAAACTCGAACATCAATCCGGGCATTTTTCTTTCAATATAAAGAGATTGAGCCTTCCTGAGGTTAAAATCCGCATAGGGAAGAGGATTCGAAGAACGGACTTCGAGCTCCAACCCTGCGACTGGTTAACAGGATCAAGATGGTAGTCGAGACTCAAGCTTCGCCTTTACAGGATGGCGGACCCGGGGATTCCGAACCGAAGATGGTCGACAAGGTCGTCGTTCGCTTCGCGGGGGACTCCGGTGATGGGATGCAGATCACGGGATCGTTCTTTACCCACAACTCTGCCCTGGCCGGCAATGACATCAGCACCCTGCCGGACTTCCCCGCCGAGATTCGGGCTCCCGCCGGCACCCTTCCCGGTGTGAGTGGGTTCCAGCTGAATTTCAGCTCCCTGCAGATCATGACGCCCGGAGATACTCCCGAGGTGCTCGTGGCGATGAACCCGGCGGCCCTGAAGGTCAATCTTCGTGACCTCGTTCGCGGCGGCACCATCATTCTCAACTCAGACACTTTCCGTAAGAACAACCTCAAGAAGGCCGGCTACGCAGAGGATCCCCGGGAGACGGGTGATCTCGAAGGCTACGATGTGCATGCGGTTCCTCTCACCAGCCTCACCCTCGAGGCGGTCAAGGATACCGGCATCAGCCACAAGCTTGCCGGCCGCTGCAAGAACATGTTCGCCCTGGGAATTATGCTGTGGATGTACGACCGCTCCCTTGAGGCGACCCTGGGGCTGATGGAGAAAAAGTTCGGCAAGATGGAGGAGGTCTTCGAGGCCAATAAAAAGGCCCTGACCGCCGGCTACAATTATGCCGACACCGTCGAGGTCTTCACCGGGCGCTTTACCGTCGGCAAGGCCAAGCTCGAGCCGGGAACCTACCGGATGCTCATGGGCAACCAGGCCACGGTGCTGGGCTTTGTTGCTGCCTCACAGCTGGCCGAGCGGCCGCTCTATTACGGCAGCTACCCGATCACCCCCGCGAGCTCGATTCTCGAGGGCCTGTCAAATTTCAAACACTTTGGAGTCAAGACCTTCCAGGCCGAAGACGAGATTGCAGCGGTAGGTTCAGCCATCGGAGCCGCCTTCGGCGGAGCGATCGGTCTTACCGGGACCAGCGGTCCGGGGGTAGCTCTGAAGGCCGAGGCGATTGGGCTGGCGGCGATGACCGAGCTGCCGCTGATTATCATCAACGTCCAGCGCGGCGGCCCCTCGACCGGCCTGCCGACCAAGACGGAGCAGGCTGACCTGCTGCAGGCGATGTTCGGCCGTAACGGTGAGTGCCCGGTTGCAATCGTGGCGCCGCAATCGCCGGCGGACTGTTTCCACATGGCGATCGAGGCGACCCGGATCGCGGTAAAATACATGGTTCCTGTCATGTACCTCTCCGATGGCTACCTGGCCAATGGAGCCGAGCCCTGGAATATTCCTGCGGCTGAAGACCTCCCCCGGATCGAGGTCAAGAATGCAACGGACCCGGAAGGATTCCTTCCCTACCAGCGCGATCCGGAGACGCTGGCGCGTCCCTGGGCCATTCCCGGAACCCCGGGGCTGGAACATCGCCTTGGCGGGCTCGAGAAACAGGAAAATACCGGCAATGTCAGCTACGACCCGGATAACCATCAGAAGATGACCCTGCTGCGGGCCGAAAAGGTCGCCGGGATTGCGCAGAGTATTCCCGACCTCGAGGTTCTCGGTGAGCCGGAGGGGGAGCTGCTGGTTCTTGGCTGGGGAAGCACCTATGGGAGTATCACCAGCGCCGTCAACCGAGTACGCGACCGCGGCGGCAGGGTTTCCTCCGCCCACCTGCGCTACCTGAATCCCTTCCCGGCTAATATTGAAGAGGTCCTCGGGAAATTTAAAAAGATATTGATCCCCGAGCTCAACATGGGGCAATTGCTGCTGCTGATCCGCGCGAGGTTCTGTATCGATGCACAGGGCCTCAACAAGGTGCAGGGGCAGCCGTTCCAGATCGGGGAGATTGAACAGAAAATCGAGGAGCTGCTCTAACCTGGAGTTGGCAAAGAGCCGGAAAGAAAAATGACCGCGAAGCCTGAACTCACGCCTGAAAAAATCAAAGAGATCGAAGAGTACGACCGCAAGATCTTTACCTCCGACCAGATCGTTCGCTGGTGCCCGGGCTGTGGAGATTACTCGATCCTGGCGCAGATGCAGAAGACGATGCCGGAGATCTGCCAGGAGGAGGGAATTCCGCGCGAGAACGTGGCGGTTGTTTCCGGGATCGGCTGTTCGAGCCGCTTTCCCTACTACATGCACACCTACGGGTTTCATTCCATCCACGGCCGTGCGCCGACCTTCGCTTCCGGGCTCAAAATTTCCAGGCCGGAGCTGCAGGTATGGGTCGTCACCGGTGACGGCGATGCTCTCAGTATCGGCGGCAACCACCTGATCCATGCCCTTCGCCGCAATGTCGATCTGAAGATCCTCCTCTTTAACAACCGGATCTATGGTCTTACCAAGGGGCAGTACTCGCCCACCTCCGAGCATGGCAAGAAGACCAAGTCGACGCCTCACGGATCGGTTGATTACCCCATCAATCCGCTCAGCCTGGCGCTGGCGGCCGAGGCGACCTTTGTCGCCCGCACCATCGATGCCGACACCAAGCACCTGGCCGGGATTCTCAAGCGGGCAGCCCGGCACAAGGGCAGCGCCTTTGTCGAGATCTACCAGAACTGCAATATCTTCAACGATGGAGCCTTCAAGTCCTTTGCCGACAAGAAGGTTCGAGATGACCGCACCATCGTCCTGGAGCACGGCAAGCCCATGGTCTTCGGCAAGGAGAGCGACAAGGGGATCCGTCTCGATGGGCTCAAGCCGGTTGTTGTCGATGTCGCCGGTGAAGAAGATCAAGCCGGCCTGCTCGTTCATGACGAGAAAACGCCGGATCCCACCCTGGCCAACCTTCTCGCCCGGCTTGAAGAGGCCGATGAAGCGACCCCGGTTCCTGTCGGCGTTTTCCGGGCCCTCGACAAGCCCACCTACGATGGCATGCTCGACGAGCAGGTCGAAGAGGCGCTGCAGAAGCCCGGTGCCGGCGACATGGATGCCCTGCTGGCCGGCGGTGAGACCTGGACGGTCAACTGATCCGGCTTCCCCGGTCTTCCCTGGATTTGCGGTGACGCTGCTCTCCAGCGCCTGCGGTTCTATGAAAAAAAATCGTGGTCATGCCAGGGCGGTGTTTTGCCGCTTGCGAGGATTTAAATAACGAGGGCATGCGGGTTCCTTGGCCGGCCACCCTGTGGGTTTACCCAATTTTTACATTGGGTTGACTGGATTTTAACCGAGTTTTTGCTGATGCCGGTTTCCGCGGGGATGCATTTCGGTTAGAAAATCTCTTCAGTGATCAGATAGCAGGCGAAGCAAGGGGGGCAGTCAGCTGTGACGGCTGCAGTTCGCCCCTCGCCTTTTCAGTATTAAGGGAGGTTTTCTGATGAAGTACGGGCTGATGATTCTGGCTGTTTGTTTTTTTCCAGGCGCCCTGTGGGCACAGGATGGGCCGGACCCTCTTGGCTTCAATGCCAAGTGGAACAATGCTCTTGAACTCCAGAGCAATGATGGCAGTACCAGCATCAAGGTTGGCGGGCGCATCATGCTCGACAATGCCTGGTTCATGGATGACAGCAGCGCGGAGGACGGAACCGAGTTCCGCCGCACGCGTCTCATGCTCTCAGGTAAGGTCAACAACTTCGAGTGGAAGACCCAGTATGATTTTGCCTCGGTGAAGGCCGGTGGCCCGGCCTTCAAGGATGTCTACGTTGGCCTCGGCGGTGTTCCCTATGCCGGCGCCCTGCGTGCCGGGCACTTCAAGGAGCCCTTCGGCCTCGAGGAGCTCACCAGCAGCAAGTACATGACCTTCATGGAGCGGTCGCTGACCTCCGCCTTTGCTCCCTCGCGCAATGTTGGTGTCATGGCGCATCGTGCACTCGACGGCGGCACCCTGGCCTACGGAGTTTTCCGCACAACGAACGACCTGGGCTTTGATACCGGTGATGGAGATTACAGCGCAACGGGCCGCTATACCCGGACCATCAGCACCGAGGGCGGCAGCCTGATCCATCTCGGAGGCGCTCTCAGCACCCGCAGCCTGCAGGGCGACCTCACCCTGGAGCCGCGTGCATCCAGTCACCTTGGGCCCAAGGCTGCGTTGGGAACTGCTGCCGGAGCCGATGGCGAATTCCGTTACGGTATCGAGGCGGCCTGGGTGAATGGCCCTCTCTCGCTGCAGGGTGAATTCATGGGCAGCTCAGTGAGCGCCGATGAAAATGCCACCTACACAGGCTGGTACATCATGGGAAGCTACTTCCTCACCGGGGAGAGCCGCTCCTATGACAACAAGAAGGGTTTCTTCAAGCGTGTTAAGCCCGCCAAGGAGTTTGCCTGGGGCGAGAGCTGGGGAGCTACCGAGCTGGCCGTTCGCTACGGCTCACTCAACTACGATGATTTTGTTGGTGGTGTCAATCTTGAAGACCTGACCGTGGGCTTCAACATTTATCACAACCCCGTTTTCCGCACCATGTTGAACTACGTCTACTCAGACATGGGTGGCGGCGGCGCCGAGGCCATGCATTCCTTCATGATGCGCTGGCAGATCGGTATGTAATCGACCTCCATTTTGCGGTCGCCTCCGGGTAGGACCGCAGCTATTCTTGAACCGCTGGAGCGAGACCCGGTATTCGCTCCAGCGGTATTTTTTTGATGGAGATCGGAATGTTCAGATCCAGGCGCCTGGTCGTCTTCGTCGGCGTTGTGCTTGTGGGAGCTCTCCTGCAGGGTTTCGCCGGCCCCGGGGGGATCGCTCAGTTTCTGAATATTTCCACCCTGCAGTATTTTGTGTCGGTCTTTTTCATGGCCGCCCTGGCCGCTTTTTTCACTCCGCCTGCAGTCGACCGGCTGAGTGATGAAGAAGACGAGTTCGATGAGAGCTGGAGCGGTAGCTCATCAGAGTTTCTCTGTGACACCTGCCGCTACAATGACATCAGGGACTGTCACCGCACGGAGCGCCCCAATGCGGTGGTCTGTGAGGACTACAGCACGCGCTGAAGACTCTCTCCCCGGGGTAAAAACCCGCCGGCGCGGTGGTATAATTCAATTCCAGGGTTTTCCCGGTCCCGCGAGGAGGCCGGTCACGAAAAGAGTTTACGGATCATGTGAGTTATGGGTTTTTCCAGTCGGATCATCCAGGTATTCCTGCTGCTGCTCGGCTTCGCCGTGGCTGCGCCTCTCTGCGCAGCGCGCAACGATGACAATGTCGAGTGGGATGGCGTCTATTCCGATGAGACCTTTCGCTCGCCGCCCAGCCCTGCGGCCGGGGAGGACTTCACGCTTGAGCTGCGTGTTTTCAGGGGTGACCTCACCGGCGCCCGGATCCGGACCTTCGACGGTGAGACCCGCCGCTACGACATGGTGTGGGTGCGTAACGAGGGCATCTTCGACATCTGGCGCGGCAGGGTGGAGGGCTCGGCCTCTGATTTCATCTACTATCGTTTCGAGCTCATCGATGGCTCCGACACGGATTATTTCAACCGCCTCGGCATGTCCGGCAGCCCGCCGGCCCGGGGTGACTTCCTGGTCAACACCACGCCGCTGGGCTCTTTCCCTCTTGGCGCCACGGTTGACGGGGCGGGAACGGTCTTCAGGGTCTGGGCGCCCAACGCCGATAGGGTCTCGGTTGCCGGCAGCTTCAACAACTGGAGTGAGTCCGCCCATCCGCTCACCAATGTCCGGGGCTACTGGCAGGGGAGGGTCGCGGGCGCGCGGTTGAACCAGCGCTACAAGTTCGCCATCCACAACGGCGAGACCCTCTGGCGAACCGATCCCCGCGCACGCCGCCAGGTCAGCTCGGTGGGAGACTCTCTCATCTGGAGCTCGGATTACCAGTGGGGGGATGAGGGCTGGGTGACGCCGTTTTTCGAGGACCTGGTCATCTACGAGCTGCACGTGGGCACCTTCACCGGTGGTGGCGATGGGGTGGAGCATCATCCCGGCCGCTTCCGGGACGTGGTGGACACCCACCTCGACCACCTGGTTGAGCTGGGAATCAACGCCATAGGGCTCATGCCCCTGATGGAGTTTGCCGGGGAGCTCTCCTGGGGCTACAACCCATCCTTCCAGTTCGCGCCCGAGTCTTCCTACGGCACCCCGGACGACCTGAAGTACCTCGTCGACCGCTGCCACCAGCGTGGGATCGCGGTGCTCCTCGATGTCGTCTACAACCACATGGGCGGCAGTGATCTTGCCGGCAACCTGATCGATTACGATGGCGAGGAGATCTATTTTTATCCCCAGGGTAACGGCTACCGTGAGACTCCCTGGGGGCCGCGACCGGATTACGGCCGGGCCGAGGTGCGACAGTACATTCGCGACTCGGTGAGGATGTGGCTGGAGGAATACCATATCGATGGCCTGCGGGTCGACGGCACCGACTTCATCAAGGTGAACACCGAGGGCTGGAGGCTGCTGCAGGAAATTGCCGGGACGGTGGATACCGTCTCTCCCAAGGCGGTGGTGATTGCCGAGCAGCTGCCCAACGACCCGGCGGTGACCGTCCCGGTTGAGGCCGGCGGCGGCGGGCTCGACTCGCAGTGGAATGATCTCTTTCACGACAACCTGCGTACCGCCCTGGGGGCGGCGGCCTTCGGCGACCCGAACATGGGGGCGCTTGCCGCCGGTATGAACCACTTTGCCTTCGGTGGAGTGCGGGCGGTCAACTATATCGAGAGCCATGACGAGGTGGCGGTTCACGGGCGTGTTACGCGGGCCGCCGATGGCGAGAACCCGACCAGTGCCTGGGCCCAGGGCCGTGGAAAGCTCTGCTGGGGACTGGTCATGTTCACCTCCGGTATCCCGATGGTGCTGCAGGGGCAGGAGCTGCTGGAGACGCGCGCCTTCGGTGACACCCGTGAGCACAATATCCGCTGGGACAGGCGCGAGCGCTACGATGGCTACTTCCACGCCTGCCGTGACATGACCCGACTGCGGCGCACACTGCCGGCGCTCAGAGCCGATGGTCGGCAGAACATCTTCCATGTCAACGACGAGGGCAATGTTATCGCCTGGCAGCGCTGGACCGACCGTGGTGATGACCTGGTGATCGTGGCGAGCTTCAACAACGAGGATTTTTCCGCTTACTGCCTCGGCATGCCCGGGGGCGGGCAATGGCACGAGATCTTCAACAGCGACTCAGAGCTCTACGACGGCCGCAACCGGGGCAATGGCGGCCGGATTTCTGCCGATGGGGGCGGCCGGGATGGCCTGCCGGCCTCCGCCTGCATCACCCTGCCGCGCATGGGGGTGCTGGTGTTCTCCCGTGAGCCGCTGCCTCCGGCCCTGCCGGAGTCGACCTTCCTGCGGGGTGATTGCAACGGCGACGGAACGCTCGACATCTCCGATGCCGCTCGCCACATCGGGCTGCTCTTCCAGGGTGGCCTCAGCACGGACTGCCCGGCTGCCTGCGACACCAATGGAGACTCCTCAGGGGACATCTCCGATGCGATCTACACCTTGAATTTCCTCTTCCGCGGTGGAGATGCGCCGCCGGCGCCCTGGCCGGAATGCGGGCCTGTGCGGGCAGCTCTCGATTGCGACCACAGCTGCAATTGACGGCCGTGGTGAGCACAAAGGCGGCGCGTGTTTCAGCCGCCGAGGCCGAGCGCCATCTTCAGGGTTTCGGTGATCTCGTCGCGAACCCGGCGGAAGACCTCGAGCTTCTCCTCGTCGCTGCCCTCGGCTGCAGCCGGGTCATCGAAGGGCAGGCTCATCGAGTTGACGGCACCGCCGGTGAGGGCGGGGCATTCAGCGGCCGCCTTTTCGCAAACGCTGATGACAACGTCCGGAGCCGGCTGGTCGCCAGAGAGGAACACGTCGATGGACTTGGGCTGCTGGGCTGAGATGTCGATGCCGACCTCTCCCATCACGGCGATGGCCATGGGGTGAACCGCTTCAGCGGGCTGCGAACCGGCTGAAAGACTCTCGAAGCCCTCGGTGGCCAGGTGCCGCAGGATTCCCTCGGCCATCTGGCTGCGGCAGGAATTGCCGGTGCAGAGAAAGAGCACACGGTTGGCCCCGGCGCTGTCGCCGCCTTCTTCGGC
>CAZTRG010000308.1:0-5150 GCA_964615885.1 uncultured Planctomycetia bacterium
CTGCTCTTTGTCAGGCAGGCCAATGTCGCCAAACCAGCCGTCACGACTGGGGCCGGCGTTCTTGTGGGGCTGGTTCGCCGGATGACCACCCTGTACGCCGAAATGGCCTCCGCCCGGCAGGTGGCCTTCCAGGTCCATCGCAATCGCTGCGTAGCCCTTCTTGTTCCAATGCGCCACCCAGGCAGGAAAGGCCGTACCGCCGCCACCGTGAGCACAAACCATCGCCGGCCAGCCGCCCCTGGGTGGCTTGCCTGCGGGCGTCGCGTAGTAGGTGAACACCCAGGTCGGCTTGCCTTTGTAGTCAGCACCCTCATAGAAAAAGGACTTCATCCCATTCGCTGGACGCTCCCTGGTGGCGTGAACCCGGGGCGACTTAAACAACTCCCTGGTATTCCATACGACAGTTCGCTTTGCGGTCTCAACCACTTCGTCCTTGTTGGCGGAAGATCTGCGGTTTTCCGCCAGCAGCCGCGCAGCTTCTTCGGGTGTCACTTTCCCTGGAGCTGGCTTGAAGGGTTCCAGGCGCTCCAGCGCCCGCTTGGCATACTTCTGAACCGTGACAGACGGATCGGCCAGCAGCTTCTCCACTTCAGCGATCGACCCTGCAGCTGCCTCCCCGATCTTCCCCAGCGCGTAGGCCGAGATCGCCCGCACCTGGTTGCGCTCATCTTTGAGCGAGGCGGTCAGGAGAGGGACCTCGGCCGCGAAGGTCTTGTCGACCTTGCCGAAGTAAAGGAGCGCCTCCCTCTTCACCGCCTTGTCCTCTGATACGAGCTTGGCGAAGTTGGCCTTGATCGCTTCTGCTCGAGGTGTTTTACCCTCGAGAGGGCCGGCACAGTAGACCAGGCTTGAGGCAAAGCAGCCCAGTGCCGCGGCAAGAACAACTCTCATGCGTATTGTCCTCCTGTAAAACACTCCAACCAGCCTAAACGATGCCCGGGGTGATAAGCAAACAGGGCACCCTCTCCTTGCATCTCGCCCAAGGCCTCACACAGGCTATTGGCCAGCCCTGGTGGGGCACTGTGGCCAGGCGGAATCGGTTACCAAATGATGCGCAGGGAGGATAAAATAAGCAAAACATTGGAGGACAGATAGTGATCCATCGCAGAGAAATCCTGAAGGGCATGCTGGCCGGCCTCTCTGTGCCGCTTGGCACAGGTCTTCTCCCCGGTCTTTCGCAGGCGGCAGGGAATGGTGCTGCAAATCCGGCGGGTCTCAAGCGCATCATCTTCTTTTTACAAAACCAGGGCTTTGATCCAGCGACCTGCGTTCCTGAAGGGATGAAGAGCAGTGGGTCGCTGGCGAAGGTCAAGCTTCCCGAACCTGTCAGTGCACTTGAGCCCTACAAGGAAAGACTGCACATCATCAACGGTCTGCATGGACTGCATACCAGTCCTTCGCACAGCGCCTTCTTCGGTGCGCTTGGCGGCTATCGCGGCAGTGACGGTGTGCCGCCGAGTGCCCCAACCATTGACTACGCGCTCAGCAAGGTTCTACCCGAAACACTCCTGCCTCACCTGTGCATCGGGATGGATTCCATGGAAAACATGAAGACCAAGCCCACGATCGCGAACCTCTCGGCCAGCGGCGCGGGACAGCCTATCTTTATGCACTCCAATCCGAACCACCTCTACCAGATGCTCTATGGCGGCATCGCCCAGGGAGGGATTCGCAAGCAGCACGAGGCCCAATCCAGCATGTTTGACCGTATCGAGCAGCTGGCGGAAGCCAAGGGCAGGGCTCTGCGCGGCATCAACAAGCAACGCTACGGCCAGTACGTCCAGGGTTTTAATGACATCAACGGTCTGCGGGAACGCCTTGGAAAAGTTTCCGACCATCTTCGGAAGTACGCGCCGACAGTGGACGGGCGATACAACAGGCCTGAGTTTGAAACCGACTGGCACGATGTTCTTCTGGATCTTGGTATCTCTGCGCTCAAATCGGGGATTACCAATACGCTCACCATCGGCTCGGGCCGTGGTGAGATCTTCGGAGCCTGGAAGGGGCTGGGTATTGAGCAGCAAGGTCACAACCTGGGTCATATGAAACAGCCAGGCAATCCGATCTGGATCAAGATCCGTCAATACAACAGCCGCATGCTGGTGAAGCTCATGGAAGAGCTGGAAAGCATTCCCGAGGGCAGCGGCACGATGATGGACAACACCTTGATCGTCTACACCAGCAACAACGGCAGCGCCCAGCACACCAACGGGGCTACCTGGCCGGTGATGCTCCTGGGTAACTGTAACGGCGCGTTCAGATCCGGACGGTTTACCCAGCTCGATGGCAAGCGTCCGATCAACGCTCTCTACTCGACTCTCCTGCAGGCCGCTGGTGCCGAGAGCGACCGCTTCAACATGAGCGAGAAGATGGCCGCCAAGTTTGATTCCGGGACAGGTCCACTAAGAGAGCTCCTGGTGTGAAGAAGCCGGGTCCGGTTTTCACCCTCGTGGTCGTGGCTGTTGCCTTATTTTCTGTGGCAGCCGGGGCGGCTGACAGCTACACCCCCGGCGAGCCCGTTCGCGGAGATTTCAAGACCTTCGCACGGAGCTTTCTTGAGAGTCATTGCTTCGATTGCCATGACGAGGACAAGCCCAAGGGAGATCTCTCCCTGGTCGACCTTGGGCCGGTGGAAGAGACCAATGCGACCGTCTGGAAGTCGGTCTGGGCCCGGGTCAGCCTGCAGGAGATGCCCCCCCGGAAAAAATCACAGCCGGGCATCGTCGAGAGTCTTCGCTTCTCCAGCTGGATTGTCAGTGAGCTGCAGCGTGTCATGAAGGGGCGTGGCGGCTTCCGTGCCCATCTCGATCCTCACAAGGGCAACTACCTCAACCATGACCTGCTCTTTGGTCCGCTGCCGAAGGGGATTCGCCTGGAACCGACCTACACTTCGGCCCGGATCTGGCGAGTGACGCCGCAGGAGTACATCACGCGGCTCAATGAGCTGATCAACACCGAGCCGAAGTACAATCCTGCGAAGCCGGGCCTGCGTACCCATGGTGATGTTGTCCCCACCAACCACGGTGGCGAGCTGAAGCTCTACTTCGGTACGGACCGAATCATCAAGCACCAGGGTGGCACGGTGGCCTATGCCACCTCGGTCAAGAGTGTGCCGGCGGTCCTCTCTTCTGACCGCAAGCATGGCCTTGAGAACTACCCCGACTTCTACACCGTCAACAGTGCCGAGGCGACCCAGATTCTCAGCAAGGCGGGGGACCTTCTTCGCTACATGGCCTACGGGCCCTTGAGTATCGCCAAGCCGGAACAGATTACCGATGACCCGAGAACCTATAAGACAGAGGGTGACCTCCGGGGCCTGCCCACTGCCCTGGTCTACAGCACCAGGGTCGTGCGCCCCTTGACGCCGGTCTACGAGCTGATGAAGGAGCCGGGAGCCAGCGATGAGCGCCTGCGTGCTGCTGTGGACTACCTCTTCGAGGCCCTTACCTTCCGTCCGCCCACTGCTGCGGAGTCGGGAGACTACCTGCAGGTCGTCAAGGATTCGATCGGCAAGCTTGGCAAGGAGAAGGGTGTCTTCATGGGGCTCTCCTCTGTCTTTCTTGACCGAGATGCGCTGTTTCGGCCCGAGTTGGTTGAAAATGGAAAACCCGACAGGCACGGTCGAGTCATGCTCAAGGACTGGGAGCTGGGGCTGGCGGTTAATCACGCCTTGCGCTACATCAGGCCCGATGGACCGCTGCGCAAGGCGATCCTGGAAGGCCGTATGAAGACCCGGGCTGATGTGAAACGTGAAGTCGAGCGCATCCTGGCCGACGACAGCATCCGCAAGCCGCGTATACTGCGATTCTTCCGTGAATACTTCGATTACGACCTCGGTGGCTACATCTGCAAAGACTCCAAGGCGCTGGCAAATACAGGCGCGCCTTCCAGGGGGCAGAGCTACTACCGCGCAATGTTCGATGCAACGGCGAGCACCGACCGCCTTATAGAGCTGATTCTCAATGAAGACAAGGATGTGCTCAGGCAGTTGCTGACCACCAACAAGGTTGTCGCAACCCGGAGTGACAACACCTACTTTGGCTGGAGAAGGAGCAAGGAAGAGAGAGACGCGATGGTGGCCGCGGAGAAAAAGGCCCTTGAGGAGAATGCAAAGCAGAACGAGTCCGTGGCGAGGGCCCTTGAGAAAGAGATTGCCGGGCTTGAGGCCGGCTTGAAGAGCAAGCCCCGGGACAAGGAGATCAAGGGGGCTCTGCGGGAGAAAAAGAAGACACTGGCAGGGATCAAGAAGAAGATCTCAGCGGCCAGGAAGAGCCGGGATGGCGATAAGGTTAAGCCGGCAAACCTCGCCGGACCGAAGATCTACGCTCGTGTGAGCCGGCGCAGCTTTGGTGGGGGATCCATGAAACCGGATCGCATCCTGGCTAACGTACCCGAAGGCCAGCGCCTGGGCATCCTGACTCATCCCAGCTGGCTTGTCTCACACTCCGATGCAATGGACAATCATGCCGTTCTGCGGGGGCGGTGGATTCGCGAAAAACTGCTGGGTGGCGGGATACCCGATGTGCCGATCACCGTGGATGCGATGCTGCCTGATGAGCCGAAGAACACATTGCGTGAACGCATGCGGGTAACGAGGGAAGCCTATTGCTGGCGGTGTCACAAGAAGATGGACCCCCTGGGCCTGCCCTTTGAGATGTACAACCACGCCGGGCTGTATCGTGAAACTGAGCTTGAAAAACCCGTTGATACCACCGGTGAGATCATCGATTCGGGTGACCCGGCGCTCGACGGAAAAGTCACCAGTGCTATTGATCTGATCGAGAAACTCGCCGGGAGCCGGCGGGCTGAGCAGGTCTTTGTCCGCTATGCCTTCCGGTTCTGGTTGGGCCGTATCGAGACTCTCAATGATGCCCCCGTGCTGCAGGATGCCTACGAGGCTTACCGCAACAAGGATGGGAGCATGAAAGCCCTGCTGGTTTCGCTGCTGACCTCAGACGCCTTCCTCTACCGAAAGCCCTAGCCGGGTGCCAGGTAGCTGCCGCGCTACTGCATTCGCGCCAGTCACTTTAGCTTTCCTCTCCTTACCCCACCCATGGTTCGCACAGGCTATTGGCTGGGTTGAAGCCAAAGCTGAGATTAGCGCACAGGCTCGAAATCCACCCAGCGGGTTCGAACCTGTCGGCCCGTCT
>CAZTRG010000309.1:0-20133 GCA_964615885.1 uncultured Planctomycetia bacterium
ACCAGCTTCAGGTCCGCATCATTGAACTCCATGCTGACCGTTGGAGGCTGGGTGAGACGAATGAGCCTTCCACTGACCTTGACAAGCTTGCAGTTCGACTCACGGGCGATGATCTCAAGAGCCTCTGACCAGTGGAGCTTCTCAACGCTCAGGGTCACCTTTTCCTTGACGTTGGAATCCGCGATGATGTTCACACCTGCCCGGGCACTCAGGGTCTTCAGGACGCCCCCCAGGTCTTCATCCTTGTAATCCAGGCTCACATACCCGGTCCCCAGGGTCTCCCCGGGCCTGGCATCGGAGCTGCCTATATACTCTTCAAAAAGCCCGGAATTGCTGCCGGGTTTACCCTGGGCCAGCACAGCCCCCGTGCAATCTACGAATACCAGGAGGAGAGCCGCGAGGCTCCACTTCCTCAATTTCCACTTCATCATGATCTTTCCCTTCACTTGGTATTCCGGTTACCGACCAGGGGAACCGGAATCACCTCACCCTTGTATGCAAACTTAACCCGGTCGCTGGAAACCTCGAGCAACCGGAAATCTGAAATTCTCTCGCCAGGCCTTACCGGCCGGCCATCCACAACCGCAAGTCCCCGGCCCTCACCAACGAGGATCCCGTTCAGCGCTGGCAACCTGCGCTCAAATTCGCGCCGGATCGCCGTACGCCGGACCAGCTCACCACCCCTGCGTACGAGCTCAACAGCCACCGGGGAATAATCCGGGGAGAGACTCCGCAACCTCCTGCAGCTCGATACCACGGCCCCGTTGAGCTGCTCGATCCCGGCATAATCACCAAGGTCGAACCTCACCTGCATTTCAGAGAGACCACTGACAGCCTGCTGGTAATGATGCCGCAGCAGGATGGCATCCAGCTTCCCCTCCAGCCTCTGCAGACCTGAGCGTATATCCCTGTACTGACTGCGGTGGCGCGCCAGGACAATATTGTTCTCCTTGAGGGAGAGGCTCTCTATCGCCCCCCAGGCCTCCAGCAAGGCGGCCTCGTCGCCGGCTGAATATGCCGAGTGGACTCTTCCTGCAAGCTCCCCGAACCTCTTGACCGCCTCAGCCTCCTGGTCTCTTCCACCGCCGGCTTTTTTCTTCGGAGCCTCCTCTTCCGCCCCGGCCTTCGCAGGAGAAAGCAGGGGGAAGGGATCGCTGAAGGGATCACGTCCATCACTGCCCGGCAGCTCGAAGGACTCGAGCTGAAGAGCCAGCTGAACAAAGCCGGTATCAGAGCCATAAGGCGAAAGCGCAGGCAGCTCCTGGACATCCTTGATAATGTTCCTGCCTTCGCGGGCTGCCCGGCGAAGAGAGGAGAAGACCTGGCCGCGCTGGTTTGAAACAGCGTGAATCTCAGCCTCCAGCAAGGCGATCAAGCCCCTGGGGCCACCAAGATCCTTCGCCTCACGGTAGCTCTCCAGCGCCTCGGCATAGCGTTTCTGCCTGCGCAGGCACAAACCCAGGGCCAGGCGATGCTGCGCCTCGTAGGGCTGCTCTGCAGCCATCACTCCGAGCTTTTTATAGGCATCAGCGATCCGGCCTTTCTCCCAGTTGCGGATTGCCTCCGCACGAAGAGCCGTCATGCCCGCCTCGCCCAGGAGATCTACCGAAATCTTTTCCCCGGCTCCGAGCGCCTGTGGCAGGAGCCCGCCCACCAGCAGGATCATGAATACATTGAATTTCAATTTTCTTGCCAATCTCACAGCTTCTCCTCAGCCCCCTTGAAGTAGGTGTAGGTGCTGACGGTCAGGTCAATTTCCTTCACAGGGTTCCTGGCCAGCTCCAGCAGCTCGGCATCCTCTTTCTCCCGCAGATCACCCTCGGGAAAATCCCCCCTGGAGCCCAGTGGTTTCAAGCTGACAGCATCGATCTTCAGGAACCGTTTGTGGTTCTCGATCCGGCTCATAAACTGCAGGAGGTCGGCAACTGAGCCGACGATCCGGAACCTGTAGCGATGGCGAACGAAGTTCTTCACCTTGCCTTCGGCCTCCTCACCGGCGGATTTTGCCGCGGACAGGTACTCGGCGCTCTTGATGAGAAGCTCGGTATTACGGCGATACTCATCCATCACCCGCACAAAGGCATCGTGTTGTACATGTTCCTCAGCCGGAAGGATCTCTGCATAGCGGTCGGTACTTTCGATCAGGCTGGTGCGCTGCTCAAGCAGGTTCGGAATCGTTGCGATTTTCCCCCGCAGCAGGCTCTCCTCACCAGCACGGGAATCGAGCTCACCCAGTACGGCGGAGCGCTCACCCAGCTTCGAATACATGAGAAAGCCCATTCCGGCACAAAACAGGAAGCCGGCACCTGCCAGCAGGGCCACCCTCTGTTTCTGGTTTAAATTAAAAAGGAAATTACGCATTTCTCAGGTCTCCGCCTTGGTATTGGCCTGCGGCTTTCTAAGGTCCAGCCGTATGGTAAAACGAAGGTTGTTCGGTTCCCGGTAGCCATCAAGAACCACCGAGCGCCACTCGGGGCGGCTGATGCTCTGAAAGTCAGAGTAGAAATTCCCGGGCTTCAAAGATTCATCGAGGAAATCGAGATAGAGCTCATCCGCTCCCTTCAATCTTTCCCGGAAAGCGGTCATCCGCCCCACCTGGCTGCCGGCGGAATAGCACAGCAGCCTCAGGTGTCCGCCACTATCGGGTGAATCTCCGGCCCCCGGCCTTGCCGCCGGATCGCGCTCCTTCATATCAAGCCGGACAATCCAGACATGCCCTGGCGTGAGCCGCACCAGCTCGGTGAGCTTCCTCGACCACAGAATACGGTTTGTCTTGATACTGATAATCGCCCGCTCTCTCTCCTTGTAGTCACTGATCTCATCCTGGAGGGAATCAACCTTCAGGGCCTCAGCCTTGAGACCAACAATTTCCTGCTGCTTCAGAGCAAGCTCCTGGTGAAGCCCGGAGGTCTCCCAGGCGAAATAGCCCCAGCAGGCCAGCACCAGCACAGCGAAACCGGCAGCGGAAGCTCCCAGCAGGAGCTTCATCTTCGGGTCCAAACCGGTGCGTTGCAGTTCGGTGGGTAAGAGATTAATTCTGACTTTCACGGTAACTTTCCTGCCCTGCTCAATCATCCAGAACGCGTGAGGCCAGCCCGACCGCAACGGCCAGCCCGGAAGTGTTTACATTTTCGAGGCCGGGATGCTTCACCCCGTCCGCCATGGCGATCCCCTCCAGCGGGTTCCATTCCTTCACCTCCCGGCGGAAGGTCTGCTCAAAGGAGTCTGAAAGCCCTGGAAGATGGGTGCTGCCGCCGGAGATCCAGACAGAATCGACCACCCGGTCATGATGGTTTTCAAAATAATCAACCGAGGCATGAACTTCTGCTACCAGGTCACCGACCACGGGCGAGAGACAATCCCTCACCTCGTCATCCTCCCCGGCTGAGTCCCGCTTGATCCTGTCACCCTCCTGCTGCTCCACTCCCATGCGGCGTGAAACGGCATCCGTAAAATCTTTGCCGGCAAGGTAGATCTCCCTGGAAAAGGAAGAGCTGCCATCTTCGAGAATATTGACACTGGTCTTGGAGGCCCCCACATCGACAAGAGCCTTCACTCCAGCGAGCCCTGCCCCTGCCGCCCCCGAAGAGGCGTAGAGCTCAAAGGCGCTTCCAAGGGCAAAGCCATCCACATCGACAGCTACCGGGACGAGAGCCGCAGCGCGGATAAGACCAAGCAACTCGTTGAGGACCTCTTTCTTGGCCGCCACCAGGAGAACCTGCATCTCATCGGCTTCTTCCGAGCCACCGGAGGTTTCCTTGCTGTCGAGCCGGGCGCAATCAAGCGCCACCTCATCGAGCTCGAAGGGAATGTGCTTGCCTGCCTCGTACTTCATTGAGCTGCGCAGGTCTTCAGCGCTCATCTCAGGCATCGCTATATAGCGAACAATCACGGACTGCCCTGAGAGGGATACTGCCACATTCCTGGTCTTGATCCCTGCATCGGCAAACAGGCTCCGGATGGCCTGCGGGAGCTCAAGCGGTTCCACCGCCGGCATGGTCGCCAGGGCATTCACCTGCGGACCATCAGCCGCTTCGACGAGCTCGATGGCCTTGATCTCGTGGCAGCCTATATCCAGTCCGACAAGACTGTTCCTGGTAAACATTTCAACTCCCGCGTTTTTGTAACTGACCCGTGGTGCGCCTGGCTTCGATAATCCGCACCCGTGTATCAGAGGTAGCAACTACCGTGCTAACCCGTCAAAATCACTGGATTCCAGAACTGGCTGAAACATGCAAGCCATTCTGCTGAAATAACTTACCAACTATAAAAACTTGTTGTTTTACCTGGATGGGGCAACCCGGGAGGTTCCGTAACAGGTAAAAAAGGGGTGAACCCGGTAAAAATGCCCGAATTTTGTCACACCCATGTGCCGCCCAGTGTCAGTTCAGAAGAAATCCGGCAGCAGTTTACTGGCCCTTCGGGAGAGAAGAACCTCGCTCTCACCTGCCTGCTCAGAGTTGAGACACTGCTCGGCAACCTCGCTGGCCTCCGTGATGGTGACCTGCCGGATAATCCGCTTAACCGTTGGTATGGCGATGGGACTGAGACTGAAGTGCCTCAGGCCCAGCCCCATGAGCAGGAGTACATAGGAGGGCTCACTGCACATCTCACCACAGATCGAAACCTGTATACCCGCCCGGTTGCTGGCGGCAATCACCTCCTTGATGAGGCGAAGAATTCCCGGATGGGCAGGCTGGTAGAGATGGGCAACGTGTTCATTCACCCTGTCGACCGCGAGCGAATACTGCACCAGGTCATTGGTTCCGATGCTGAAGAAATCCACCTCGTCTGCTACCCGGTCAATGATGAGCGCTATGGACGGCACCTCGACCATGATGCCAACAGGAACCCGGGGGGCTATCTCGAAGCCCTCACTGAGCAGCTCCTCCCGCACCTCGGCAATAATTTCCTTGGCCCGGCGAAGCTCTTCAACAGTTGATATCATCGGCAGCATGATCTTCACCGGCCCGTAGACGGAGACCCTCAGTGCGGCCCTCACCTGGCTCCTGAAGAGGCCGGGTTTCTGCAGGCAGAGCCGAATCGAACGGCAGCCGAGGAAAGGATTCGGTTCCTCGAAACCAACGAACTCCTCGTGGAATTTGTCGGCGCCGGCATCCAGGGTTCTGATGACCAGCTCTCTTCCACGAAGGGCCTTGACCGCCTTGCGGTAGGTCTTCATGTGCATCTCTTCATCCGGCACGCCGCTGTCATAGAGGAACTCCGTCCTGTAGAGACCGATCCCCCTGGCCCCCCACTCCAGTGCCGTGGAGATTTCCTCAGGCAGCTCGATATTTGCCGACAGGGTTATCTCGTAGCCATCGAGCGTCTCTGCCGGCCAGCTGATCTCTTCCTGCAGCTCGTTGAAAAACTTCTCGGAGTATTTTGCTTTGCGCCGGTAGGTAGCCAGCACCTTCCGGTCGGGATTTACAATGACCTCCCCGGCATATCCATCGATGACCAGGGTGTCACCATTGCTGACCTTGCGGGAGATCTCCTTCAGCCCCACCACTGCAGGCACCTGCAGGGCCCGGGCCATGATCGCGGTATGAGAGGTACGCCCTCCGACATCGACAGCAAAGCCGACAACCTTCTCCTTGGCCAGGGAGGCCGTCTGGCTGGGAGTCAGGTTGTGGGAAACGATCACCACGTCTTCATCGAAGATCTGGCGCTTCTCCCTCCTCTTGCCCAGCAGGAGAAGCAGCAACTTCCGCTCAATGTCCTTGATATCGTGGGCCCGCTCGGCAAGGTACTCCGATTCCATATTTTCAAACCGGTCGTGATACTCCCCCAGCACGACAGAAACGGAATAGGCCGCTGTATAGAGCTCTTCGCGGATCCGTCCCACCACATCATCATGCAGCCCCGGGTCCTCCATCATGTCCCGGTGCGTCTGGAGGATCTGCCTGGCAATCATCAGCTCCTCACCGAGAGATTCAATCTGGGCATCAAGATCGCGGGCAGCCCGGCGGGTTGCCCGCTCAAAGCGCCTGACCTCACTCTCGATCTTGTCCTTGGTGATAAACCGGTGATGGATCCTGAGATCATCAGCCCGCAGGACAACAACGCTGGCGATAGAGATTCCCGGCGAAACGGGAATGCCCTTGATCGTTTCCATTACTCTTCGTCGAACTTGCGTTCAAAAAGGGCGACGATGGCATCTACAGCCGCTTCTGCATCAATGCCATCTACCTTCAGACACAGATCCGCTCCACACTCCGCCCCCATGCTCATGATGCCCAGGATGCTCTTGGCATCGACAAACTCCTCGCTACCATCCCGACCCAGCTGAACTGCTGAATCGAACTGGGCGGCGGTCTGGACCAGGGCGGTAGACGCCCGGGCATGAAGCCCGTATTTGTTAGCAACCTTGATCTTGCGTTCTACTTCCATACTTCTGACTTATTTAATTTCGAGGTGTTTGCTGGCAGCCCCTTATCCCGGCCTGCCTCTTAACAGAGCTGCCGGATCAGGTCTCCACCGCCCCTCCGGAGGCAGCTCCTTCGCCTGCTGCTGGAGCCTTCAGAAATTCATCGTAAATAACCCGGGCCAGGGAGTCGGAGTCGTGCCTGGCAAGGCCCTCTTCATCGCTTCCACCCCAGCTTCCCACACCCCGGGCTTCTTCCTTATCGAAGAAATCGTCGGTAATCAGCCGCACCGACTTGAACTCAGGCTGGCCGTTGAGGTCACAGGCAACGGCTTCCGCTCCTGCATCCTGGTAGCGCTCTATGATATCCGACGGAACCAGGCCATTGTGCGCAACAACCGCATCAGGGAAGCCTCCCCCTACATGCAGGCGCAAGGCCTCGAGGTGGTCACAGAGGGTATAGCCATCTGTCTCCCCCGGCTGTGTCATGATATTGCAGATATAGACCCGCTGGCGGCCGGTAGCGTTGATCGAATCCATCAGCCCATCGATCAGCAGGTTGGGAATCACGCTGGTGTAGAGACTGCCGGGGCCGAAGATAAAAAGATCGGCTTCATTGACAGCAGACCGAATCTCCTGCGACATGGCGACCGGGTAAGGCCGGATCTCAACAGTCTGGATCTTCTTGGAGCTCCGGGCAATCTGTACCTCGCCGGTGCTCTTGGACCCATCGGGATGCTGGGCCACCAGGGACACCTTGGCGCTGCTGGCAGGAATGACCCGGCCCCGCACATTCAGGATCCTGTTCAGCTCCCGGATGGAAACACCGAAATCCCCCAGGAGGCGGTTCAAAACCGTGATGAAGAGATTGCCGAAACAATGCCCCTTGAATTCAGACTCATCGAAACGGTAGTCGAAGGCCTTGGCGATCAGCGGGTCAACATCGGCAAGGGCCAGCAGGCAATTGCGGATATCCCCTGGGGCACCCATATCAAAATCAATACGCAACCTGCCGGAGCTCCCGCCATTGTCGGTGACGGTCACCACCGCGGTGATCTGGTCGGTGTAGGCCTTGAGTCCCCTCAGCAGGGCAGCCATGCCGGTCCCACCGCCGAAGGCGAGAATCTTCGGAGCGGCTCTTCGCTGAATGCCTGCCGGAAGATTCCCGGCAGCCGTATTGTTATCAGCTGAACTGCTCATCAGCTTCCTTGAAGATACTGGTTATCTGTTTTGGATCAGTACTTGTAGCCAGAAAGCGAAGTGACTTTTCATCTCGATGCAGCGAGGCAACCCTCTTCATGATGCCCAGGTGATCCTCGGCGGTATCCCCACAGGACAAGACCAGGAAGACCAGGTGGACAGGCTCCCCATCGACTGACTCGTAGGGAATTCCATCCCCGGAGCGTGCATAAACTCCCAGGAGGCCATCCATGAAGGAGCAGTTCTTCGCGTGAGGAACCGCGAGGCCTTTACCGATTCCTGTCGATGCCTGGGCCTCGCGATTGTTAATCGCCGCCAGGGCCTTCTTGACGTCGGGCTTCTTCAGTTTTCCCTGCTCCACCAGGTACTCAAGCATCTCCTTATTGGCAGATTGCTTGTCGCAGGCCTGGAGGTCCAGGAGCATCGAAGAGTCCGGATACAGATCAACAAGATTCATGAAGTCACATACCTTTCAGAAGAAAAAACAAGCTCGTTTACTTTCCGACATGGAGGGCCCTGGAGCAAGTTATCTATGGAAAAGCTGTGACTTTAACCAGCCTGCCAGCAGTTCTGATAAGATCGCCTGGAGGTGAAATCAGCCCCAACTGGGTAATTCCATCACCTGGTCCCTGTACTGAATTTCCGGCTCACCATCCGCTGCCAGGGAAATAACTGTCTCAATCTCCCCAGTCCCTGAGGCCTTCTGGAGCAAGGCTGCACAATGATTCTTTGTCTTCTCCTTGAATCTCCGCAGAAGAGCCTCCACCACTGCCTCTATCTTTTTGATCCCATCAAAATTTTTCCCCGGGCCGACCAGCCTTTGCTCGACGTAATCCCGCTGGCCGACTGTAAAACGACTATCTCGTGCTGGAACAACGATGGCTGGCATAAGGCCTCCTTGTAAAACAGGTTCCCTCCAGTCACCAGGGACAGGCCGGGAAGAGAACGAGGTTGTCCTGCAACCCAGGTTGCACCCACTCCACTGGGCACAAAACCCTTTCACCAACGTTTGCACTTCTTTTACCACCAAGGTAGAAAACCACTGCGAAGGACTTCGTAATGACCTACGAATTATTCGCTGAATAGCAGGCTGGAAAGAATAGCGACTCCATACCCTAAAGTCAATCCGGACAGGGACAAATGAACCGGGCCTGGATCACTGCCCCGGCAGCTCTTCCACCACCTCATCAAGGCGCTCCTGGAGGAAGAAAACCTCCTCGAGACAGAGGCCGCAAGCTGGCGCTGTAATCCCGGCATCAGAACGTTCACCCGTCTGCAGGGCCTTCGCCACCGATTCCAGGTCCCTTCTGCCCTGGCCGACCTCCAGCAGCGTACCAGCCAGCACGCGTACCATATTGTACAGAAAGGCGTTGCCGACCACGTCGATCTGAACCAGCGAAGGCTCCGGGCTGCTGAGCCCGACATGGTAAAGGTCTCGAACAGTGGTCACCGACTGATCCTCGGTGCTGTTCTGGAAACATGCAAAATCATGCTTCCCCACCAGGCAGGCCGCAGCCTCCTTCATTGCCTCTGTGGCAAGAACCCCCCGCACCCGGGAGACATAGCGGCTTGAAAAAACATCATCGATCTCGCCAAGAGAGAATGTGTAGCGGTAGTGCTTGCCCACAGCATCGAAGCGGGGATGAAAGCTCTCATCCACATCACGGGCTTCAACAAGCCTTATATCCGGCGGCAGCTCAATGTTGGCTACAATCGGCAGCTTCGCCGTCGGTATCGGAGTGGCGGTGGTAATAGCCGCGGCCTGCCCACGGGCATGCACACCTGCATCGGTACGGCTGGCGCCAACAATGGGGGCCTCCTCTTCGAGTACCTTGCTGAGGACCTCCTGGAGCTTTCCCTGGACGGTCTCCTCAGCCGGCTGAAACTGCCAGCCATGGTAAGCGGTCCCATCGTAGGCTACGCTCAGGTGGATGCGTCTCATGACTTGTATACGGGTTGCGGCACCAGGGGAACCGGGAGCACTCCCTCTACAGCGCCTCGGCGATCTGAACAGTGTTCAGCGCCGCACCCTTGCGGATCTGGTCGCCGACCACCCAGAAGTCATAGGTTTCCTCTTCATCCGGATGGCTTCGAAGCCGGCCGACATAAACGTCATCCTGGTCGGCGGCCTGCAGCGGGGTCGGGTAGCGGTCCTCAGAGGGCTCATCAATGACCTGCAGGCCCGCAGCCTGCTCAAAAGCCGCACGGATGGCATCGAGCTCCAGCGGAGACTCGGTGCTCACCTGGATTGACTCGGAGTGAGCACGCTCCACGGGAACACGAACACAGGTCGCACTGATAGGAATACCCTCCAGCCCCATGATCTTCCTTGTCTCGAGCACCATCTTCATCTCTTCCTTGGTATAGCCATTGTCCTGCACGACATCGATCCTCGGAAAGAGGTTGCCTGCGAGCCGATGCGGAAAAGGACTGTCCTCCAGCTCTTCTCCTGCAAGCTCCCGCCTCAGGGCATCCATTCCCTTCGCCCCGGCGCCTGAGGCCGCCTGGTAGGTCGATACCACCACGCGGGTCAGGGGGGAGAGCTCGTGAATGGGCTGCAGAGCAACCACCATGATGATGGTTGAGCAATTCGGGTTGGCGATGATGCCCTGGTGGGAAGCAATCGCAGCGCTGTTCACCTCGGGAACGACCAGCGGGATCCCGGGGTCCATGCGAAAAGCCGAAGAGTTATCAACGACAACCGCTCCAGCGTCAACGGCAACCGGCCCATACTCACGTGAAATAGAGGCCCCTGCCGAGAAGAGAGCTACATCTACCCCCGCGAAGGAATCAGCGCCAAGCACCTCGACGGGGATTTCCTCTCCCCTGAACTGGACCTTCCTGCCCGCGGAACGTTCTGAGGCAAGTGGACGAAGATTGCTGAGCGGAAAATCACGCGCTGCCAGGACGTCGAGCATTTCCTGCCCGACGGCGCCGGTTACGCCTACTACTGCTACACTTTTTGAGCTCATTCTGATTCGTTATTCCCCGGGTTTTCCTTCGCCTTTTTCGCCTTATTGCGCCGGGCCCTCTGAACAAGGAGAACCTTCATCAGGGGAAGCCCCACACAAAAAAACGCAACGGCCAGGATTACCAGGATTTTTGGATAAGAGAAAAAAAACAAGGGCCCCCCTCTCCGGTTGCCTGAATCGGGGTGATCGCCGCCGAAAGTCAAACGGCTTAGATTACCGCCAGCCATCGCAGTTATCAACAGAATCCGATCCCACAGGTAAATAAGGACTACATAAATACTATCCGGGTATCAAGCTATGACTCAAATACCCCTGGCGAAGAGGCCCGGTAGCTGAGCGCCTCGAGGATCTCGGTTTCACCAGCTTCCTGGTGGCCGGCAAGATCTCCCACGGTTCTCGCCACTCGCAGGGTACGAACAAACCCCCGGCCGGACAGTGCCAGCCGGGTCGAAACACGCCGCAAGACCTCCAGGCCGGGTCTTGAGAAGCTTCCATCCTCAAGCAGGCGGGCTGAACTGATTTCAGAGTTGAGGATGCCCCGGCCCCATCTTTGCGCCTGCAGGGCCCGCGCCCCTGCCACCTGTTGGCGAAGGGTCGCGGAATCAAGCCCCGTGGAGTGTGAGCCGGGTTCGATCCAGCTGCCGGGCTCGAGAGCCGCCAGCCGGCAATGAAGATCCAGGCGGTCAGCCAGCGGACCGGAAATTTTCCGTGAATACGCCTCGGCCTGGCGGTGGCTGCAGGTACAGGCGCGGCGCGGATGTCCGAGGTACCCGCAGGGACAGGGATTCATTGCCGCCACCAGCAGGAAATCAGACGGGAAGGTCATCGCCCCACTTGCCCGTCCTATGGTGATCAAGCCCTCCTCGACCGGCTCCCGCAGGGCCTCGAGCGTTCGGCGGGAGAACTCGGGAAGCTCGTCGAGAAAGAGTACTCCCCGGTGAGCACGGCTGACCTCGCCTGGAGCGGGGCGAACACCTCCTCCCACCATACCGCAGTGGCTCACCGTATGGTGAGGTGAGCGAAAAGGTGGAGTCCGGGAAAATCTGCAGCCGGTCTCCCCCTCCACTGCACTCCTGATCCTCATCGTCTCGATCGCCTCGCCCCTGCTCAGGCGCGGCAGGATCCCACCCAGGCGGCGGGCGAGCATCGTCTTGCCGATCCCTGGAGGCCCACTCAGCAGGATATTGTGCCGGCCGGCAGCGGCAACCAGGAAGGCCCGCTTGGTCGCCTCCTGGCCTGTTACATCACTGTAATCCGGCAGCGCTTCGACCTGCACCTCGCTCTCCTCTCTCACATCGGGTGTCCGCTCTGCGCGCAAGACCTCAACTGCCTGGCGCAGGTGCTCAACCCCGTAGACATCGAGCTGGCCGGCATGGCCGGCCTCCCTCGCGTTGGCAGCGGCAACGACCAGCTCCCCGGCTCCACGCCGGGCCAGGCAATCAGCCACCAGCAAGGCACCACGCACCGGGCGCACCTCGCCAGTCAGGCCAAGCTCTCCCTGGAAGCCCATCCGTCCGAGACGATCCTCCGCGCCAGCCACCTCTACACAGCCGCTGGCAACCAGGATCCCGAGCGCGATCGCCAGGTCAAATCCAGCGCCCTCCTTTTGCCGGGCCGCCGGAGCGAGGTTGACCAGGATTTTCAGGGTCGGGAAACGAAAACCCGAATTGCGAATAGCCGCCCGGATCCGGTCACGACTCTCACGTGTCGATTTACCCGGCAGACCGACAATATTAAAGCTCCCATCTCCACGCCGGCAGAGATCGACCTGCACCTCGACCGGGCGCCCCTCAACCCCGAGGTAATCCCCGCTGCGCAGGCACACAAGGCGCCTGGCCGGTGAGGGGCCATCTCGAGACTCTTCCTTCTTATTGTATTGACCACCTGCAGCGCTCTCCATTCCAGGCTTCTCCCTTCTGTGCCCGGGGGCACTTTCAAGGGAACTCTCACGACGGGAACGGCACGGGCAGTATGGAATTCTGAGGGTACGAAGCTCTGATGAAAGGTGAATTCTTTACCAATGGAAGCAGCCGCTAGTGTTAGGATGAGGTTGAAACGGGGCTGATCGGCAATACAGTGGAGCCCTGTAAGCAACCTGTTAAGCAACCCCTGGAACAGCCCATATAACCGACAGAACGCAGTTGCCGGACCTCCTTTTCGAATGAACAAGCTGAACCTCAGAACCTTCCGGCTCGCCACGGGCCTTGGGCTATTGCTGCTGCTTCAACTTCCTGCCGGCTTCGGACTGGCAGAGGATGCCGGAGATGCCGCCGCCAGGGTCGAGCGCCTGGCAACCTTGCTCCAGGACCGCGAGGGAGACCGCTTCTGGTCGCTTGTTTCGCGAATCGAAGAGATCGGGGAGGCTGCCGTCCCCGCCCTCAAAAAGCAGCTTTCGGCCGAAAACGAAAAAACCCGCCTCGGCTGCGCCAAGGCCCTCCTTGGGCTGGGCGATACTGCCGCCCGCCGCGAAGCCCTGGTGGTCCTCGGCAACCTCGCCGCAAAATCCGGCGGAAAGGAAGTTCGAATTGACGCAATCCGGATCTATGGACTGGTGGCAGATCCGGACGAGATCCTCGACCGCCTCAGCGGCCAGCTCGAAACCGAGGCCGACCCGGCCATACTGATCGCCCTGGCCAGCTGCCTCTGGGATGTGGATAACCTGCCGGCAGCACGCGACAAGCTCCTCAGCCTGCTGGGCTCCCGCAACACCGGTGTCAGCCAGGAGGCTGCCCTGGCCCTTGCAGAAGCCGGGAACTTCGGTGACGGGAGGATCAAGACCGCCCTGAGAAAGCTGCGCAAGGAACCCACCCCCCGCGGCAGGCGGGCAGAGCTCCTCTACCGCCTGATGAAGCTGGAGACACAGCTCGACCAGGGGCTCTTCAAGGGAACCACGGTCCCTGCCGGCACCGACATGAAAAAGCTGCTGGCAAAAAAAGAGGAGCGAATCAGTGAGCTCGAGGCCCGCCTCAAGAAGATGGAGAATACCGGCGGCCTTGCCGGGGGCGGCACCCAGGCCCGCGGCGACAGGCTGCTTGAGGAGATCATCGCAAAGGTCCAGGAGCTCTATGTCGACAAGGACAAGACCACCCGGGAGCGCCTCATCCGTGCCGCAGTCAAGGGCATGGTCAATTCGCTGGATGACCACTCGATCTTCATGGAGTCCGATGATTCCAAGAGCTTCCAGGAGGACATCAAGGGACGCTACGCGGGGATCGGCGCACAGATCACCAAGCCGCCGAATGGCCCGCTCGAGGTGCTGAGACCGATCTACGGCGGCCCGGCCTACGAGGCAGGCATCCTCTCAGGCGACCTGGTCATCGAGGTTGGCGGGCACCCCACCGGCAAGCTCAAGATGGATGCCATCAAGGACCTGCTGCGCGGCCCCAGTGGTACAGAGGTCCATCTCAAGATCCTGCGAAGGGGCTGGAGCGAGGCCAGGGACTTCAAATTCAAGCGGGCAACCATCAAGGTCTCATCGGTTCACTACGAATCGCTGCCCGGGGAGATCGGCTATATACGCCTGATGCAATTTGGCGGATCGAGTGATAAAGAGTTTGTCGCGGCCCTCGAAAAGCTCGAGAAAGAGGGTCTCGAGGGGCTGATTATCGACTTCCGGAACAATCCCGGGGGCTACCTGCCGGTCGCTGAAAAAATTGCCGACCTCTTTGTCCGTGGCGAGCTGCCGATCGTCACGCAGAAAGGACTCGGCGGCGAGAACAGCCCCGAGCGGGCGACCTACCCCACCGAGAAGGCACGCACCGGCTACCCGATCGTCTGCCTGGTCAACGAATACAGCGCCTCGGCTTCCGAGGTGGTGAGCGGCTGCCTGCAGGACTACGACCGGGCTGTCATTGTCGGCCAGCGGACCTACGGCAAGGGAAGCGTACAGCGCCTGGTGGGAGTCGACAGTGAGAAGGGCTCCATGCTGAAGATTACCGTACAGTACTGGTACCTGCCGCTCGGCCGCTGCATCAATACGATCCGCGATGAGAAGGGGCTGGTCACGAAAAAGGGCGGCGTCGAGCCCGACATCATCGTCGAACAGAAGCCGCTTCCCTTGTGGCGGCTGGAGGAGCGCCGCAAGCTGCGGGACAATGAGGCCCTCCTGCAATACACCGAGAAAAACCTGGAGGCCCTGCGCCCCCTGGCAAAGCTTGGCGATGGAGGAAAGGCCTCAGCCTATCCCGGCCTCGACAAGGTGCTCTCAGCACTTGAGACCAGGGGAAGCGAGGCGGATGTCCGCCAGATTATCCGCAATATTCTTCGCCGGAAACTTGAAGATGAGCGGGGCCGCCAGTTCGCCTTCGACCTGCAGGAGGATCTCCAGCTCCAGCAGGCAATCCTCAGCCTCCTGGCACAGATGAAAAAGAAGCCGGCGGAGATCGAGGACTATTCCTGGATCACACCACAGGCTGTCCCGAAGAAGACCAAGTAGCAGCCAAAGGCAACCCGGCCTACTTGGAGCGTACGCTGCTGGAGGGCTTCAGCTCGCTGCGGGGCACGTAGGACACGCGCCAATGGTTCTTCTCGCGCGAATAGCAGAAGACCGGGGCCACATCGAAGGCCTCTTCGAAATCATAGAGGTTCTCGAAGTCCTCCATCCTGTCGCCTTCCTGCTTGCCCATCAGGTCGTACTCGACAAGGTTGAACACCATGCGACCGAAATCACCTGTGTTCTTGATGCCCCAGGCCTCCAGGACAGTCTGTGCAAGACAGCCGAACTGGTCGATGCTGTAGCGCTTCACTCCCTCAAGGAGCTCCTGGCCCCTGACATGCTGGTTGCCGTCCGGGGTTTTCCTGACCACGTTCTTGAGGGTGAAATCCAACGCCTCGTAGACGAAATTATAGGCTTCTGCATCGAACCTTCTGTCGTTGCGAAGCAATGTCCTGAACTTCTCGGCGGCGGTCATCGGTGAACCCGGGATCTCTGAATACTTGACGGAGCTTCTCTGGCTCCGGGTACGTATTCATGATTTCGACCACCCAGCCGCAGATATTGAGACTAAATCCACGATTGCAGGCAGAGATTGCCCCAAAAGGGGAAAAACCACACAGTCTGCCATCGAGTTGAGGATTAACGGACCATCGGGGAGGTCAGGAGCCCCCCCACTGAGTGGGCCTGCTTCACCGCCTGCTCAACCACCAGCTCGGCGCTGACGTTTCCATCAAGTGCCCTGCGCAGGGACAGGATCTCCTCCTGGAAGGCCGTCAAGGCATCGAGGTCAGGAGCTGCCGCTGACTCGAGCCGGCAGCGCGACCATTCCAGCAGCAGCGACAGCATCGCCTGGGCGCGTTCACGGCTGCTCTCTGCTTCAGGAAACATCTCGGAGAGAATCTTCCGCGGGTCTCCTGTTCCCCAGCCGCCCTGGACAAGTCTCTGCAGGGAGTCAGCAGCCTCCTGGTGCTGCGGCGAAGACTCCTCCCCGGCCCCGATGTAGAGGCGATGACATCTTGAGACGATCGTCGGCAACAGGTTCCCGGTCGAGGCAACCGTCAGGATGATAATAAAATCACCGGCAGGCTCCTCGAGAGTCTTGAGGATAGCGTTGGCGGCCGCGTTCGACATACGCTCGGCCCCTTCGATGATGGCGATGAAGGTGTGGTCGCGCCGGTAGTGGCTGCGGGAGCAGACCTCGCGGATGGTGTCGATATCGATGACCGACTTCCCCTCCTGGGGACCGTAGATGGTCACACCCGCATGGTTACCGTGCTCAATGCTGCGGCACTGGGCGCACTGGCAGCCGGGCTGTGCTCCGGCCTCGCAGAACAGCGACCTGGCGAAATCGAGGCAGAGCCCTTTCTTGCCGGAGCCTGCAGGGCCGGCCAGCAGGTAGGCATGGGAGAGACGCCCTTTCTCAACAGCCTTGCTGAAGTACTCCCGGACATGTTCGTTATTGGAGGAAGCCTGGCTCATCATCTCACCTGCTCAGGTTCTCAGGGTTGCTCCTGGGGCAGGGCATCGAGCACCTGCTGGTGCACCTGCTCGATCGAGGCGCTGCCATCGACCAGGATAAACTTGTCTTGGAATTCTTCCGCCAGCGTCAGGAACCCTTGTCTCACCCTGCGCTGGAACTCAATCCCCCGGCTCTCCATCCGATCTCCATCATCAAGCCCTGAGTGCGAAGCCGCAGGGTCCAGGTCAACGAGGAAGGTCAGGTCCGGCAAAAGGCCCCGGGTTGCAACCCGGCCGATCGAGAGCACCTCCTCTACCCCCAGCCCACCGACCACTCCCTGGTAGACAACGCTCGACCAGAGGAAACGATCTGAGATCACCACCTTTCCCGACTCAAGCTCCGGGCGAATGACCTTGTTGCAAAGCTGGGCCCTGGCCGCCATGAAGAGCAGCACCTCCACCTCCGGCTGCAGGTCACCGCTGCCGGGATCCAGGAGGATCCTGCGGAGCTCTTCACCCAGCCCGGTCCCGCCCGGCTCACGGCAGATCACCACCTCGCGCCCACCGCGCTCGAGATGCTCACCCAGGAGCCTCACCTGGGTGGATTTACCTGCTCCATCAACGCCTTCAAAGGCGATAAACATCCTGGCCTCCGGGAATTGCCTGGCCTCCAGAGACACGCCAGGACTTACTGATCAGCAGCCTTGAAGATTGAACGAGGATCGAGCTTCTGAAAATTGAAGCGCCTGCGCTTGCGCCGCACCACCCTGCGAATCTCCTCCAGCTGGGCCTCCGCAGCGGTAACGCCCTCTTTCACCAGCGAATCCAGTTCGCTGAAGTCTGACCAGTAAATCTGCCCTACTTCAGGCCGGATAACAACGTCAGCTTTCAAAATTTCCTGCTCATTGAGCCGCGAGCAGGCGATCGCCTCCGACCTCAGAAGAACATCCAGTCCGCTGGGGAATTCCTCCTCCTTCTCGATGCTGTTCATGATATCGACCGCGATCAGGACATCGGGCTTGAACTCGGCCCGGGCGGCACTCACCGGAACCGGGCAGACAATCCCACTGTCGGTCAACAGCCTGTCGTTGTACTCAACCGGGGGGAAAAACCCGGGAATGGAACAGCCGGCCAGGACTGCGTGGCGAATTGATTTCCTGGTGATAAGAACATCTTCGCCGGTCCTCAGGTCGAGAGCCGGAACCGCGAAGGGAATCTTCGTGTCCTTGAAGTCGAGATCAGGCAGGAGGCTCTCGATCATCGTTGACATCTTTTCGCCGGGAAGAATCGAGGACTTGCGCAGCAGGTTGCTGAAGACATAGCCCTTTCGAACCCCGTTGATAACGTTCTGCACCAGGCCCGGATTCGGATCCTTCGAGCCCGGGATCAGCGAGCTGTAGCTGTTGCGGGAGAACTCTTCACCGCCGAAATAATCAAGCGCGCGGCGGGTGATCGCCATCGCATCACCGTAGATGGAATAGGCAGCCCCGACAATGGAACCGGCGCTCGTACCGACCAGGCAGTCAATCGGGATTCCCTCACGCTCCAGCACCTGCAAAACACCCAGGTGCGCAAGCCCCCGCCCCCCACCGCCTCCGAGTACCAGGCATACCTTGCAACGCCGCGCCATGATCTATCCCTTGGATGCTTCTTCTCCCACCTTGCCGCCGGAGCGCAAATCAACGATTCGCTTTTCCTTCAGCTGGGTCTCCATGCCCAGCAGGTCGAGGATCCGCTCAAGAGGCAGGATGTGAATGTCATTCAGGCTCACCTCGGTCGCCAGGCGAAGCCTGTTGCCGATCGACTCAGAGATCTTAGCCTGGTCCTCCCCCGCGCACTGGTTGGCCAGGGCCAGGTTCAGATGAATTTCATCGACCCCATAGGGATCATCGTCTTTTTTCCGAATGACCAGCTGCCACTCCTCGACACGCTCATCGTTATCGAGCTCTTCCTTGAACTGGTTGAGGTTCACCAGGGTGCCCTTGACCTTGGAGAGCTGGAAGTCCTTCATGTTCGATACGCGCTCGAGGTGGCTCGACATGCGCTGCACAGTGCGCCCGCAACCCGGACACTTCTCCCAGGTCATGCCGCCAACGATGATGTCCCCGGTGCGGTAGCGCACGATGGTGCTGCCGCGCCCGTCGAGGCAGGTGTAGACCAGCTCACCGGTCTCACCCTCCCCCATCTGCTTGCCGGTATCGGGATCGACAATCTCGACGATCTCCATATCCGGGTAAAGATGGAAGCCTGCCTCTGCCTCGGCTTCGCACTCAATCCAGCACTTGCGGGCCTCGGTGAAACCCAGCACACTTCGCACGGTCGGGTCGGTAGAGCCCAGGCCGCGCAGGAGCTCCTTGACCCGTTCGCGGTAGCCGGGAGTCACCGCATCGCCACCGAGCGCCAGGCCCTTGATGTAGCCGAAATCCAGCCCCTGGGAGTGCGCCTCGCGCAGGAGATGGTAAACATAGCCGGGAATACCGACCAGGTAGGACGGCTGCATCTTCTGGATGGCTGCAATGATCCCCTCGGTACCCATGACCTTGCCGCCGCCGGTATTGAGCGTGAAAATATTACCGCCGATACCGACATAGAACACCTGCCAGAAGGCCAGGTGAGGTGCGTAGGGAAAGAGACTGATGGCCTTGTCGTCGTCAGGGCTAATGTTGGCCACCTCGGCAATCCGGCGGCCGGCCTCCTTGAGGAGGCTGAGGTCGTACTGCGACAGGGTAAAGGCCGTCGGCAGGGCGCTTCGCCCGGTGGTGAAGAAGACCGACACCGGGCGGTACTCATGCGCCAGGGAATCCTTGACCGCATCGGCGCCCCGGGTCAGCTTCTGCCACAGCAGTGGTAATTTCCGCCTCAGCGGCCAGTGCTCACGGATGAGATCGGCATTGGGCTGCAGAACGATGTTGCGCGGCTTGCGCGGATCTTCAGCAGTCGGAGCGATGTCCGCCTTGCAGGTCAGGGGAAGCTTTTCGAGATCAGAGAGACTTTTGAAGGAGCCCGCGTGGAGCCCGGATTCGTCGAAGAGTTTTTTATAATAGGGGCTGAACGGGAGAACCTGCTCCCGCAGGTAGCGCTTGAGCAGTCGCAGCTGGTTGCCGCGATACTCCTGAGGGGAGCGCTTGTCCCAGAACTTGTCAGCCCGGACACTCTTCGTCATTGTCTCTTACTGGTGCTTTCTTGGTAGTTCAGTAGCTCTCGATACCTGCTTTTTAACTTTTTAAGGGTTCTTTAAGTCGAACTTTGCTGCCCCCATATAAATGGTCTCGGAAAAGATTCCGAAACAAAGACTTACGACTCTTATTAAGTATAACGCCCATCCGGGGCCCTGACAACTGCACCCGGAGCCGGCAGACCGGCAGATGAACGTCAATGGGCCTGCAGGGAGCCCTTGCGGCTCTTGACAAGCCGCCCTGCTGCCTGTAATTTCGCCCTTCCCACCTGGAAAACCCATGTGGGCGTTTAGCTCAGTTGGCTAGAGCACCAGCTCGCCAAGCTGGGGGTCACTGGTTCGAGTCCAGTAACGCCCACCATTTTTTCCTCTGACCTTGCACCACCAGGCCGGCCTTCCTGAAACCGTTTCATCGTCGTGGCGCTTTTTTAGCGAGGTTGCCTTCATGCCCAGAATGCTTACCAGCCGGCCCGACCCGGGCACTCCCGCTTACGAAAAGAAGGTCTTCAAAGCACTTGAGCAGGGC
>CAZTRG010000310.1:0-4994 GCA_964615885.1 uncultured Planctomycetia bacterium
CTTTCCGAACGTCGCCGAGATTCGAGGCGATGTGGCGGATTACTACTGGGAGGTGCAGCGCTTTGACCGCCTGGTCGGCTCCGCGGTGGCCGCGCTCGAGAAAAACGGCCAGCTCGACAATACGATCATCTTCATGACCGGCGACCATGGCCTGCCCTTTCCCCGCTCCAAGAGCAACCTCTACGATACCGGCGCGCGCGTCGGGCTGGCGTTGCGCTGGGGAGCGAAGGTGGCGGGTGGCCGGACGGTCGATGACTTCGTCAGCCTGACCGATATAGCTCCAACCTTTCTCGAGGCGGCGGGGCGCAAGGTGCCGGCTGACATGACCGGCCGCAGCCTGGTGAATATTTTCGAGAGCAAAAAATCCGGTCAGGTAGAGCCGGGCCGGAGCTTTGTCCTCACCGGCAAGGAGCGCCATGTGCCGGGGCAGGAGAAGCCCGATATGGGTGGCTATCCCTGCCGGGCGATCCGGACCCACCAGTTCCTCTACATCCGGAACTTCAAGCCGGAGCGTTGGCCGGCGGGTACGCCGCATTTTGAGAAGGCGAGCATCTCGCGCGCCTGGCTCGCCGATTGCGACAACGGGCCGACCAAGACCTACATGGTCAACAACAGGGACAAGGACGCCCATCACCGAAAGCTCTACGAGCTCTCCTTCGGCAAGCGGCCGGCTGACGAGCTCTACGACCTCAGCAAGGCTCCTCACCAGCTGAACAACGTGGCGGGCGAGGCGGCCTATGCCGGGCGAGTGAAGGAGATGTCCGCGCAGCTGATGAAGGAGCTCGCCAAGAGCGGCGACCCGAGAGCGAAGGGCGGCGGCGATGAGTTCGATCGCTATCCCTACCTCGGCGGCGCTCCGAAGTTCCCCGGCCCGCGCAAAAAGCCCTCGAAACCACAGAAGAAGACCGATTAGCCAGGAGGGAATTCCTCTTTCATGGACGATTCGAAGGTCACCTACCAGAAAAAGACATGGAACCCCCGCACACTGGGATGCGGACTTTTCCTGCTGGTTCTGTTCTGCGCGCCCTGGGTTGGTCTGTACCTGTTCTCCTTCGAGGAGTTTGTGCACCCGAGGACGGGCGCAACGCTCCAGGGGGGCACCATACTTGCGGAGGCGGCGGTGCGTATGACCTGGTGGCAATGGCTGGCCACGGTTGTGCTGGGGTTCTTTCCTCTATTTGTATGTAAGATCGCATTCCCGCTATGGTGTCTTGTCTGGCGAAGGACGGTCCGGGTGACCGGGACACACCTGGAGATCTGGCGGGGACCCTTCAAGAACCTGGGGATCGCCCAGCTAGTCCGTCTTCGCCTGGATAAGATCGTGACTGTGAAGCAGGTGGAGGTTGATGTTATGCATTCCTGGGGACTGGTTAACGGGAACAGGACAGTCTTTTCCAGCGAATCCATGCCGGAGGAACGTGACCTCGCTTCTGCGCCGGGACTGTATTGCGGCCCGCACGCTCTGCAGTTAACCGATACTGAAGGCCAATCCTTCAACGTAGGTGCGCCTGAGCCCGATGCGCTGGCCGCCGTTCTCATGAAGGCGAGGCCGGGGATCACTCTTGAGGAAACGGAGCCTTCCGGTTCCAATTGAACCCATGGATTCTTCCGAGGTCGTCTACAGCAAAACGGAACGGTCACTGTGGATGTCCTTCTGTACCCTGTTTATGGCGGGCCTGTCCTGCTGGTTCATCTCCCTGGGGCTCTGGCTGCAGACCGTCTTTATCCTGCCGTGGGTCTTCCTGCTTCCCTGTTTCTGGAACCCGCTGGCGATCCGGGTAACCGGGGAGAACCTGGAGGCTCAGCTTGGATTCGGCTACCTGAAAAAAACGATTCCCCTCGCTGAGATCAAGAGTGTCAAGGCGGTCGCTATTCCCCTGGGCAACCGGAAACAAACATGGCTTTGCATGAACAGCAGGGCCGTGCAGATTATCCACCACGATGACGAGGTGCTCCAGCTTGGCAGCACCGAGCCGGAGAAGCTGGCTTCCTTTCTTGAGAAATGAGCCGCTGAGCCTGTTTTTCCGTATTTCTGGCAGCTTCGATGGCGGGGCGCTGCAGACTCCGCTTGCCCCTCTCCCTTCCTGCGAATAGAATCCCATTGTGCGTCGGGATGCATCCCGGCCGACCTGTGCAGGAGACGCCTTCATGCTGAGGATTTTTGATACCTCTGGCGGCAACGGGACCCGCAGGGAGTTCCTCAGAGTAGGTACTGCCGCGCTTGGCGGCCTGGGGCTTCCAGGCCTGCTGGCCTCGAAGGTCTCCGCGCTCGGTCGGGCGGATGTCCTGCGCGACAAGGCCGTTGTCTTCCTGAACCTGCAGGGCGGTCCGACCCAGTTCGAGACCTTCGATCCGAAGATGACGGCGCCGCGCGAGATCCGCAGCATCACTGGCGAGGTCAAGACAAGCCTCCCCGGAGTGACCTTCGGTGGAACGATGCCGAAGTTGGCCCGCCTTGCTGACCGCATGGCCATCGTCCGTTCCTACCGCCACGGCATCTCGAGCCATGGACCTGCCGCGATGCACGTCATGGCCGGCGGCAATGCCACCAAGGCGGCCATGAGCGTACTCTACTCGAGGGTGGCCGGGCTTACCGACAGGGAGTCGGGAATGCCGCTGAGTACCATCGTGATGCCGGGGGCCGTCGGCAAGGAATACAGCAAGCTCTACAGGGCGCCGGACCGGGTCACCCAGGCCGGGACGATCTCGCCGGTCTTCAAGCCCTTCGACCCAAGCTCAGGCGGAGAGATTGTCGATAACATGAAGCTTCGGATCGATGGCAGCCGCCTCCAAGATCGCCGCTACCTCTTGTCGAAGCTCGATGAGCTGCGCCGTGCGAAGGAGAAAAGCTCGGCCTTCGAATCGGCGGGACGTTTCAGGGAGCAGGCTTTTGATGTTCTGCTGCGCGGCACCTCGAAAGCTTTTGATCTCAGCGATGAGGCGCCCGAGGTGCTGGAGCGCTACGACACGGGCTCTTTCGAGCCGAGCGACGCGGTCAAGAAACGAAACAGCTATGCAAAGCAGTTCTCACCGGTGGCCCTCGGCCGCCAGATGCTGATGGCCCGGCGCCTCTGCGAGGCCGGCAGCCGCTTCGTCACCGTCACCTGCGGCGGCTGGGATATGCACGGCGGCGGCAAGGAGTTCACCATGGTCGATGGGATCGCCTCGCTGGTGCCGGCCGTTGACAAGGCGGTGTCGGCCTTCATCGAGGATGTCGAGCAGCGTGGCCTCAGCGAAAAGATCCTGCTGGTGATCACCGGCGAGTTCGGCCGTACCCCGAAGATCAACAAGAACGGCGGCCGCGACCACTGGGGTAATCTCTGCACCCTGGCCTTTGTCGGCGGCGGCCTGAAGATGGGCCAGGTCATCGGACGCTCCGACCGCACGGCGGGGGCGCCGGCTTCCGAGCCGATCTCGAGTTCCCAGGTGCTGGCCACGGTCATGCACACCCTCTTTGACCTGCAGGAGGTCCGGGTTCTTCCCGGCCTGCCGAACGAGGTCATCACGGCGGTCGCCGATAGCGAACCGATCCGGGAGCTGGTCTGAGGACCGGGGCTGGAGCGGTGGATGCCGTGAAAAGAGCGAGCCTGTACCTCTCCCTCCTGGTGACGATCTGTATTCCCTCGTTCAGCGGCGATACAGGGGCTGAGTTTCCCACTGCCGGGATTGATAAGTATCTCGATGCCTGCGCTGCCCGGGGCGAGTTCAACGGGGTGGTGCTGGTGGCCCGCAAAGGAGAGGTTCAATACCATCGGGCGCTGGGAGCTGCCTCCCTGGACGGGAATCTGGCGCTGAGGAAGGACTCAGTCTTCCGGCTGGCATCGGTGGCGAAGGCCTTTACGGCGGTGTCGATCCTCCTGCTGCGGGAAGAGGGTAAGCTCAGCCTCGATGAGGAGGTGAGGAAGTACGTTCCGACCCTGCCCTATGCCGTGGCGACGATTCGGCACCTGCTCCATCACTCCTCCGGACTGCCTGATTACGTGAAGCTGCTCGATCAGCACTGGGATGCGCAGCAAGGTGACCTGTCGCGCCGTAAGTTCGCCACCAATCCCGATGCCCTCGGCCTGATTATCAAGCACAAGCCGCCGGTGAGGTTCGCCCCGGGCAAGCGGTGGGATTACAGCAACACCGGCTATATGCTGCTGGCGCTGGTGGTTGAGAAGATCAGCGGGGCTCCTTTCAGTGACTTTCTTACCCGGAGGATCTTTGCTCCGCTCGGCATGAAGGACACCGTGCTCTTCACTCCGATCACTCCACCCTCGATTGAGCAGCGGGCCTGGGGCTTCCGCCTCTCTCCCGATGGGGGTGAGCGGCTGGCCAACGACCGCAACTATCTCAACGCGATGTATGGAGATGGTGAGGTCTATTCGACGGCCGGGGATCTCCTGAAGTGGGACCAGGCTCTCTACCGGGAGAAGCTCCTTCCTGCGGCGGCGGTGGAAGAGATGTTCACTCCCGGCCGGCTCTCAAGCGGCAAGGAGACCGGCTATGGCTACGGCTGGGGCATCGCAAAGCGAGCTGGAAAGAAGGTGGTCAACCATGGCGGTGGCTGGGTTGGATTCCGGACCTGGATCGATCGGGAGTTGGAGAGCCGGCAGCTGCTGGTGGTGCTGACCAACAACTCGAGCCGAAGCATGGGGATGGTTCGTGACGGGGTTCTCGCCATCATCGCCGGGAAAGAACCGCGGCTGCCGAAGAGCCCGGTCTCCCGCCTGCTGGGTGAGCGGCTGCGCCGGGAGGGGCTTAGCGGCTTGAAGGCTGAGTACCGCCGCCTGAAGAGTTCGCGGGCAAAGGAGATCGATTTCTCTGAGGCCCGCCTGCGGCAGCTCGGCAGCTACCTGCTGGGAAAAAAGAAAACCAGCGAGGCGGTGGCTGTGCTGGAGCTCAACGCTGAGGCTTTTCCGAAATCAGCCCGGGCCCGGGAAGAGCTGGGAGATGCCCTGCTGGCCGCCGGCCGGCGAAAAGAGGCGGGGGAGGCTTTCAGGCAGGCGCTC
>CAZTRG010000311.1:0-26553 GCA_964615885.1 uncultured Planctomycetia bacterium
CCAGTTCGGCAGCGACAAGAAAGGCAAGGAGCTCGACTTCTACAACTGGCGCAGCAGGGGCTTCCTGGCCTGGCCCAAGGGCCGCCCCACCGTCGTCTTCGCAGAGGAAGATGTGCTGGAATACGAGGGAGGTATGCGCGCTGAGAGCATCCTGATCCACGAGTTCGGACATGTCGTGCAGGGAGCCGGGTTTAACAGGGAGCAGCATGCGCGGGTAAAAAAGTCCTTCGAGACCGCCGCGGAGCTCGGCCTGTGGAACGATGGCCGGGCGTCCCAGCGCTTCCGGCGGGTTAAGAGCACTCAGCCTGTGAGCCTGCTTGATGCACTGGTGAAGTCTTTTCCCGACCAGTCTCCCGAGCTCATCCGCAAGTGCCTCGACAGCGGAGACATTCTCGTCAATGGAAAGCCCTCCAGCTCCGGCGTCAAGGTAACCCGCGACGACAAGGTGCGCATCATCTTCGGCGGACCCAAGAAATGCTACGCCTCAAGAAACCGCAACGAATACTGGGCAGAAGGCTTCCAGACCTGGTACGACACCAACCGAACCATGGACCACGACCACAACCACATCGAGACCCGCACACAGCTCAGGCAATACGACACCCTGCTTTCCAGGCTGTGTTACGAGGTGATGGGAGATTCGGCCTGGCGCTTCGTCTCCCCGAGAGAGCGGGCCGGCCGGGGGCACCTTCTGGGCTTTGACCCCGGAAACACCCCCCGCGTCGAACAGCCCGAACATATCAAGAAGGCCGCCAACGATTACTACGACAAGTACTGGAAGAGCTTCTGGAAACGTCTCGAGGAAAAGCACGCAGGAGGAGCCGGCAGCAGGAATCCCGGCCCAGCGGAATAATTCGGAGGCAGGAACTCCTTCCGGCCCAGCATGCTTGCCCCGGCCCGACACCACCCGTAGGATAGCTGCAGGCCTAGAGGAGAATTCCTATGAAACGCCTGCTGGCGGTTGCTTCTTTTTCCGCCCTCTTTATTACAGTCCTCACTCTCTGGCACCCCCCGCTGGAAAGCGGGTGCCTGGATTCCGACGGTGACGGTATCTGTAACGATGAGGACAACTGCAGGCTTTCACCAAACCCCGGCCAGGCCGACGCAGATGGAGATGGCCTGGGCGATGCCTGTGATTACTGTCCCGCCGATCCGGATAACGACATCGACGGCGACAGGATCTGCGGCGATGTCGACAATTGCCCCCGCCTGTGGAATCCCGACCAGCTCCAGTCCCCGCCACCGCTGGCTCCCTGCTCGCCTGAGGAATGGACAGGGCCGTTTATCCGCGGCGACACGGAACTGGATTTCTTTGTCACGCCAAAAGATGCCCTCACGATATTGAGCTGGCTCTATCTCGGCCGCCCGAGCCTGCCCTGCCTGGCGGCCGCGGATGCGAACGCCGATGGAAAAGTCGACGTCAGCGACCCGGTCTGGATCCTCGTGTGGATCTTCATGCGTGGAGAGCCGCTACCCCCACCCAGCGAATGCGACATATCACCCATTGCAGGCGATATCGTACTGGGCTGCGAAAGAAGCGATTGCCAATGACCGCAGGGAACGAGGGTGACAGCTCCGGAGGCAAGCCCAGGTACTCCGACAAAAAAAAACCGTGGTGCAGAGACTGCAGTGCTCACAGGAAGATCTCAGTAAAGGAAGGTCAAAAAGGCTGCTCGCACTGCGGAATGAAAGACATCTTCATCCCGCAGAACCAGTTCATATTCGAATTGGTTTTTTTCCTGACAGCCGGTTTTTTCGGATTTCTGTCAAAAGAAGGTATGGAGAGTGGAGAAGGCTGGGCCATTCTTCTTGTCATCCCTGGCATTTTCTTCACGGTACTGGGCGTCCGCTGCCAGCGAAATTATGGCGCCTGGTCACACTGGAGCAAAGCAGAGCCCGGCTCCGCCGAGACCGGCAGGAAAAGAAAAAAGCGCCGCAAAAAAACCGGCCGGAAACAGGAAAAGCGCCGCAGCTTCAAACCCCCGACGAGGAAGCCATCTTCGCCACCTCCGGCACCACCCCCACTGCCACCCGATGCGAATTCCGAATAACCCGAAAAATTCTATGACCCTGGAGGGCTACGCCGACCCGAAGAGGCCATGGTGCCCGCACTGCGAGGCTCACACTGAAGTCACTGAACATTCGCTGGGCAGAAAAAAATGCGGGACCTGCTCCAGTTTCGGCGTATACACCCCGGCTTATAAGAAGCTGGCCTGTATATTCCAGTACTCGATCGCGGTCTTTTGCCTCCTGCTTACACCCTGGGGTGATGAGTTTAGCTTAGGCATCATACTTTTCTCGTTTACAGGATTCATAGCCTACCACCGATACCAGGATTGGGTCGAATGGGCAAAAAAGGATGCCGGCCAGAGAGTCAAAAAGAAGCTTCAGGAAAATGAAAATGAGGGAGGCGAAGAGGACGAAAGAGCGAAAGACCACCAGCCCGCGACCCCACCGCCCGTACCTCCCTCGCTGCCCCCTGATGCCGACGAGGATGATGACTAACACCGGGGATCTGTCTCCTATCCAGGGCTCTCTCCGGAAGGAGGAGGCGGCGATCCTGTTGGAGGACCCTGCTCCACCCCGAGCAGCTCGAGCACCCGGCTGGCATAGCCCGGCCCGAACTTGAAGGTGTCCTTGATCCTCAGGTCGAGGTCGAGCGGGTTTTTCCGCGCCCGGGGAAAAGGTCCGGTGCGAAACAGGAAGGGCAGGCGGGCGGGGGGAAAGGGATAGTCACTGCCGTGCAGGATTCGCTGCTTGAGCCACTGCTCTTCACGGCTCAATTTCCGCAGTGAAAACCAGCGGTTCATGCTCGCCATGATGGCCGTGTCGCCGTAGAGGTTTTCGTAGCGGTTCATCATCTCGACAAAGCGGGGATAGTACTGCTCCTTGTCGTACCAGGCACAGGTGCCGCAGTGGGCGGCGAGCACGGGACCGCCGTGGTCAAGAGGACGCTCCAGCTTCAGCGGATCGGTAAATTGCTGCGAGACCACCTTGCAGGAATGCTCCCAGCCGGTGTGAAACATCAGCACCACGCCCAGCTCGTTGGCCAGCTTGTAGAAGGGATCGAACTCCGGGCGCGATGGATCAACGCCCTGGATGGCGGTGTGCAACTTCACCAGGCGTGCCCCCGCCTCCCGACAGCGCTCCAGCTCCTGCAGGGCATCGCTGCGGATCGGGTTGATGGAGCAGCCCGGCAGGACCTGCGGGCATTCCTTCGCCAGGCTGAAGACGTGATCGTTCGAGACATAAAAATGCGTGTCAGGGTCGTTGCGGGAGCCATCCTCGTGGTAGACGGCGTCCTGCGCCAGCACCACCGCGTAATCAAGGCCCGAGGTCTCGATGTGACGGATCAGCCGGTTGCGCATCTTCTCGCTGATCGTTTCGCCCTTCTCCTTGAGGATTCCTGACATTTTCAGGATCAGGCGCGTCTTCCACATATTGCGGGTGCGGTCCGACAGGTAGCCCTCCTCGGGATTCTCACCCCAGCAGAAGATATGCGTGTGCACATCGACTGAGCAGGCAGGATCAGCAGTAGCGGGAGAGTCAGCCATGTCAGCGTCCTTCACCTTGTCCCTGGGAATCCTTGCCCAGGCTCCAATGCTCGTAATAGTTCCACCAGGTCAGGCCCTTCAGCTCCAGCGTCCTGATGAACTGATCTTCATCTTTGAAGACGGCCCGGCCGCTGTTCACGCCGTCGCCCTTGTCTATATTCCTGTAGAAATTAAAGGCGGGGATCACAAAGACCAGCAGGAGAAGGATGAAAAACAGGCGCATCTTGAGAGTCTTCACCCCCAGGTGGCAGACCAGCAGGGCCATCATGAAGGCACCGAAAGCACTTAGAACAAACAGCGCCTTGAACTTGAAGTAGATCTTCTTGACCGGAGGCTCGAGAAACCTGATGAACTCAAGCTGGGGTTTTCCCGCAGCGCTCTCATCCTTGAATTTCCGGACCAGGTTGCCGGCCGGCATTGTCGTGCGCCCCATGATCTCTTCAACAGGGAAGCTGACCGGCCTGCCTGGAGAGTTTCCGCCGTAGCATCGGTAGACCACCTCGGTACAGACCAGCTTGTCCACCGAGGAGAAATCAAACTCGAAGTCGTAGGGCTTGCCCCAGTGGCTGAAGGCAGTCTTGACCGCCCTGATGACCTCCTGCCGGTCGACCATGGGACGAAGAACGGCAACGGAATCCGCCCCGCCAATCGAGTGCTCAAGCGACGAAAAAATCACTCCCTCGCTCACGGCTTCAATGATGACGTGGCGGTCGCCGTGATGGAGGTCGGGGCTGGTATAGCCCTCTCCCTGCATGGCAGGGTCTCCCCAGAACCTCTCCACCTTGTCCTGGTCTTCTCCAAACCCTTCACTCAGAATCTCCTCATCCAGTCCGAGCTCCTGCAGCTCTTCGGGGGTCCCGATATAGAGTGCCGCATGCGGCCAGTAGCCTGGCAGGAAGGCGTTGGAACCGTAGTAATTCCTGCGCTCAAGAATGATGTCACCAGGCCTGAGAGCCGCCCTGAGCTCCCCGAACTCCCGGCTCTCTACATCGATCGAAGGAGTAACCTTCATCGGCCTGAAGTCTCCGATCCAGGAGGAAATAACCTTCTGAACCTCGTAAACAACCTCTCCACTTGTGTCCCGGATACCATCTCGGACCCGTCGCGCAGCCTGGATGGTACGGCCTGCGGAATGCCTGCTGATGGCCGTCTCCCCCTGGCTGATCACATCCTTCAGCTGCCCATACACCGGGAGACTCTCAAGGACAGCCACCAGCTCCGGGTTAGCCTGCAGGGCCTTGTACTCGGCATTGAAGGCCTGGAACAGGGCCATGTTTTCGGTCGTATCGAGTCCCTTCCTTATAAAGTTATAGAAGCCCGGCGGGATTCCCCATTTTTTGATGGGTTCATTCAGCTTGGCTACGATGGAGGGCTCATCGAATCCGTGAACAAAATTCAGGGAGCACTGAAACAGCACCACTCCCGCAGCATATTCGACCAGGAATGCTCGCAGCTGGAGCGGGTCGGCGGCAGGCTTTTCTACCTCCCTGTATTTCCATAAGAGGAAAAACAGCTGCTCACGATATTTGTAAAAACTCCGCAACAAGACCTGGGCCTTGTCGCTGTTCTCCTGTACCACGAACCAGTTCTCACCCGGATTGGCCTCTTCGTAGGCGACCTTATCCTTTTTGACCTTAAGCGCTTCTTCCTCCAGGTCTTTCATATTCTCGGTAAACCGAATGAGCTTTGCTTCATCAAGCGCAAGCCCCCGCGACAGGCTGGCTCTTCCGGCCTGCGTCTGCAGCAGCTCCGTCAAGGGAAGGGATTCTTCCAGGGCCTTTTGACTGAGGATTCCCCGCGGCTGAAGAATCCAGAAACCAACCAGCAATACCGCCAGCGAAACGAGCAATAAAGACGACAGGGCAAGCGAGAGGATGGTGGCCTTGCGGCTCCAGAGCATCTTTGCTGTCGGTTCAGGACGTGGCACGACCTCAGCGTACTGCGCAGCGAGATCTCCAATCCGGCTTTGAATACCAGCGCGCAGCTGCCTGAGCTCCTTCAATTTCCTCCGCTGGCAGGAGAGCTTCCATTGATGCCAGAGCACAAGCACACCAGCGCTGGCTCTTCTCCAGAACTGAAGAGCGAAAATCCCGGCAAAGGGCATGAACACAAGGGTGCTCACGACCACGCTGGGCATGAAGGCCATATCGAGCATCAGCCAGGCAAGCGCTGCATACCAGCTGAGATAGAGGGGCAATCCAACCCCGATCCGATGAGTCGACTTGGTGACCATCCCGGGCTGGTCGAGCATCTTCGCAATGAAGCGCACCGCAAGAAAGGGCAGCAGGTGCCAGAGTGAGCCCAGCAGGGCCGGAAGTGAAAAGGCCAGCAACTTCAACACCAGGCTGCACACCTTGAGAGCCGCCGGGATCCCGCTCTGCTCCAGTACGGGACTCCCCACCTTGAGCCCGGCCGACTTGACGGTCCTGCGGTAGCTTTCAATCTCCCCGGCCACCTCCTCCGCCTGCTCCCTGTCCTTGGCGAGAAAATGGTTCATGGCGTCCGCGATCCGCTTGCGCTGCTGGAGTGACCCCGCCGCGACCTCTGCGGTATCCACCACGCTCGGAATCAGCTTTTCGAGATCTTCCAGCCAGGGCTCCCACTCCGGTTCATCGAGATGAACCATCAGCTCCTTGAGCTTCCCGGCAATTTCCCCTGTCAGGGAGCGCATCGCCTTGCGGCTGTCGCCATCGTTGCGCTCTACCCATTCGTCAAGATCGATGGGGTCGCCCACCCGGATCCAGACAGCCGAGCGGAATTGTTCTTTGCGCTCGTAGTTGACCCCCAGGGGAACCACCTTGATTCCGCGAGTTCCTTCATCGTAGGCCTTGATGGCCATCCGGGCCGCCCCCGAGCGGACCTTGTCGAGACGAGCCTTGTCCGTTGACTTCCCTTCGGGGAAGATCCCCAGCGCCTTGCCTTCGACCAGCAGCTGCGCGCCGGTATCCAGGGTCTCGAGATTGCGGCGCACCTGGCTTGCATCATCCATTGCCCGGTAGGCGGGAACCATCCCGAGAGCATGCATCGCCCGGCCCAGAACGGGCATATCAAAAAGCGTGGCCTTGGCTATGAAGCGCACCGGGCGACTGGCTGTCACCCCGATCAGCACCGGATCCACCATCGAGTTGGAGTGGTTCGCGCACAGGAGAACCGGGCCCTGCTGGGGGATCTTCTCAGCCCCTGAAATTTCCAGCCTCGGATAATAAAACCGAACCAGCCGCCGGGCCAGGCTGCGCATCACTCCACGCGATTCAGTTTTTTCTCCGGACATAAAAATCTCCTGAAGACCCCATCAGTCTAACCCGGTGCAAGCCTTCCAGCCTAAATCTAACCGATGAGAAAATGATCCCTCTCCCCCGGGAAGTTCACCACTCCCTGATGCTGGCAAGCCCCGCCCCTCTTGCGGGAACGCCGCCCACGGCGTAAACTCACTGCCTGTCCCACTTAGACCTGAGTGCCAGAGTGGCGGAATTGGCAGACGCGCTAGATTCAAAATCTGGTGACCTTACGGTCGTGGGGGTTCAAGTCCCCCCTCTGGCACCACTTTATGCCTCGCGCCTTCATTCTACTGCCGGTTCTCTTCAGGAGCTCCGCAGTGAAAGAAGGTAGGTGAGCAGATCGCGCAGCTCCTGCTCCGAGAGGGTTTCTGAAAAGTTTGCGGGCATGGGAGAGAGCCTGGAAGGTTGCTTCCTGGCGATATCTGCAAGCGGGACCGCGATCTCCCGGCCCTCGCGATCGACAAGAACGAGCCGTTGCCCGGTCCCCGGACGCAGCAGCCCGGTGGTCACCTTCCCCTTGCGGGTAACGATCGTCGTTGAGCGAAAGGCGACGTCCACGTTCCTGTTCGGGTCGAGAATGTCCTCGATGAGGCGGTCAAGTCCCCGGTTACCGATCCCATCGAGATTGGGAGCAAAATCCCGGCCCTCCTTGCCGATTTTGTGGCAGGGGGAGCAGGTCTTCCTGAAGAGCTCCTTGCCGATATCCGGCCTGCCCCGGGCTGCCAGGTAGCTTTGCTTTCTCTTCGCAAGGACAGCCTCGAGCTGCTGGTTTCCGGAGCCGAGGTCCTCCAGCAGCTTCTTGATTGTTTTCTTCTGTTTCTCATCGCTGAGAGCAGACAGCTTCTGGGCGATGGCGGCCTCTCTCAACAAGGCGGCTCCCGCCTTCCCGGTCTCGACCATGGAAAGCAGGATTGCGACTCCACCACGGTCCGCGGCCAGCTCTTCAGCAAGGAGCCTTTGCCCTCCAGCGCTGGCCACCTTCATGACCGACTCCAGCACAGCCTCCGCCTTCCCCGCAGCACCTGTGGTGATCAACTCAAGTGCCTTCTCCTTGCTGGCGTCCGGAACAGAGGAGATTCCCGGAACAAGTGCAAGCGCAGTGAGTCGTGAATCGGAATCCAGGCGGGCCAGCTGCAGGGCCGCCAGCCTGCGCAAGCTGTAGCTGAGCTCTTTTTTACCGGCCAGGGAAACCAGCAGGGGTTTCAGCTCAGACAGGCTCCAGGACCCCACTAGTGCCGTACCTTTGCCCATATTCATCGAGAGCCCGCTGGGATTGAGGCCGGCAAAGGAGAAGCCTCCAACTGCCAACCAGGCATAGCCCCCATCGGTGTTCCCATCCACCAGCTCGAGATAAACCCTGCGTCCCGCCTCGGCGGAGGTGTCCCAGCTGATTTGCTGGAGCTTATCGTTCCGGGGTGGCGGGACCTGCCGAACCACATCCTGGCTGAGGGCATCACGAAGGCGGACAAAGTTCGTTCCCCCAAGGGGTTCATCCGGCCGCTTGTCATGGCCTGCGATCCAGAAGCTGAACTTCCCAGGCAGTTTAAATACTCCTGACCTGTAGGTTCCCACCTTCTGCTCCCCGGTGGGGAAGCTGCTCAAGACAGGCGTCCCTGCGGGAGTCGGCGGGAGCCTGGTCTTGAAGCTGGGCCGGGTGGAAAACTGCCAGGGGTTGGCCTGGCCGGGAGCAGAGGGGTGCGGGATATATTCCCATGAGATCTCCCTGACAAGACCTTCCACCACCTCTTCAAGATAGGCCTTTGCAAGCTCAAGCGCCCAGCCACGAAGAGACGCAGGAATCTCGACACCCCTCTCCTGCAGCCCCTGCCGAATAAACTCGATCAGCTCACCCTGGAGCCCCCGGTCTTCGCTGAATCTTTCACGCGCGAAGGCAACCACCCCTTCGATCGATTCACCGGGAACATAACGCGCAGCGAAGCGAAGGTACTCTCCAGTTTTTTCCGTCGGCAGAGCCCCCAGGCTGTCAAGCCGGCTGACAACAAACTCCCCTGCGCCACGATTCTTGAGCGCCAGGCAGAGGCCGACCAACAACCTGGACTCATCCGCAGAGAGCTCTCCCTCCGTCAATTCCCTGAACCACTCGTCATTCCTGAGATGGTTTCTCAGGGCGATACGAATCGAATGACGAAGGTGAACATCTGCGACGGGAGTCGCCTGGTGGAGAGCGAGTAGAGGGCTAAGAAGAGCCGCTGCCGGACGACTGGCAGAGGCCTGCACCGCCGCCCGCCTGACCATGGGGTCTTGATCTTTGAATCCCGACAGCACCCAGGCTGCGGATTTCTCCCCGGCAAGAGAGGTCTCAGCAAGAAGCCTCTGGGCATGGACCCGCACAAGAGCCTCCGGGTGCGATACAGCTGCAGCGATATCTGCTTCCCCCAGCTCTCCAAGCCTCTCGAGGGCATAAGAGATGTAGGCCCGCGACAGCCCGGCTGCCAGCGGGAGCCCCTCCCGCAGAGCTCGAGCCGTCTCGGCAAGCGGACGCTGCTCCAGCTCGTCCAGGGCCAGGGCCCTTCGTGCGAGGACGCTGGAACCGAGTTCCCCCACAACCTTCTCAATCGACAGCTTAGCCAGCCCCCCCCTACTGCTGCGTCCTTCAGCCGCAACAGGAATATCACGCCGGGAATCAGATCCCCTGTAAGAGATTTTCCAGATCCGTCCGCGATGGCGGTCACGGCCCGGATGATCAAGCGGCACCTCGTAGTGGCCAATGATCTTATTGTAGAAATCGGCAACGTAGAGGGCGCCATCAGGACCTGCCTGCAGGTACGCCGGCCTGAACCAGGGGTCTCCGGAGACCAGGAAGTCGGGCTCCTCGCGGGCTCGAAGGGTCGCTCCATTTCGCACCAGGGTGTTACGGTTAATCCTGCAGGTCGTGACATTGCCTCCGAAGGAGCTGTCTGCATAGAGCTCGCCGAAAGCAGTCGAGGTGCCGAGTACCACCCCGCAAATTGCCGTCGATCCGTGATTGTGGTTCATGATTGTCGGGACGAAACCGACTCCATCGTGAGGAGCACCAAAAGACTCATGGTAGCCATCTTTTAAAAGCAGCGAGAGCGGCTTTGTGTGGCAGTCAGCACTGATGAAATCTCCAAAACGGTCATAGGTGAGACCGAAGGGGTTCACCTGGCCATTTGAGAATCGTTCCACCCGCGAGCCATCGAGCCGCATACGAAAGACATTCCCCGACCTCAAGCGGATCTGGTGGCCGTCGGTGCCGGCGACCTCGGTGATGTTGTTGAATCCGTGGCAGGCGTACAGCCAGCCGTCAAGGCCCCTGGTGAAGGAGTTGCACATGCCGTGGGCGTCACGCTCATAACCCAGGGGGCCGTAGAGCTTCTGGCGCCGGTCCGCCCGCCCATCTCCATCTGTGTCGCGAAGATACCAGATGTTGGGAATACTGAAGCAGACCACTCCATCTCCATAGGGATAGAGCCCCATCGGGATATTCAGGCCATCGGCAAAGACCGTAACCTTGTCCGCACGGCCATCTGCATCAGTATCTTCGAGAATCCTGATCGAATCGCGTCCCTTTTCTTCCAGTCCCACGGGATAGGGATACTCAAGGGTGTTGCTGACCCACAGGCGCCCACGGGTATCGAAGGCGATATTCAGCGGCTTGTTAATCTGCGGCTCACTGGCAAAGAGCTCGACCTGGAAGCCTTCCGGCAAGGTAAAACTCGCGAGTTCCTCAGCGGGCGTCTTCGGTCCCGTCTCGCGCACATGGCTTGAAAAAAGATGAGTTCCAGGGGTGTGGGCCATCTCCCTGCGCCGCTTCGGCCGGGCTGCTTTGAACTGAGCGGCGGTAACCTTGCTGGACTCATGGAGCATCAGGTAGGTACCCATCTTGCTTCCCACCAGGATGTCAGGAAGACCGTTCCCGCTGATATCACCTGTGACCAGCTGGGTTCCTGGCCCCGAGCGATCGTCAATCAGCCATGGCTCGAAACTGGTACCGGACCTGGAACGTATGGTCTTGAACCAGTAGAGGACCGGCAACTGCTGGGAGCCTGGATCTCCTCCGGCGTGGGCCCAGAACCTTTTTCCCGTCACGATGTCTCGAACCCCATCTCCATCTACATCCACCAGGGCCACCGCATGCATCTGAGAGATGCTCAGGCCGTATGGGCTGTCGGCAGGACGGCTGGTGATGATCGAGTTGCCCTCAAACCTGCGCTTCCCATCCGGGTCAAGCACCTGTTCAAACCAGCTGAGGCCATAGCCATGGGCATTCTGAACCGAGAGAACATCATTGTCTCCGTCACCATCGAAATCATAGGCGAACATCTGGGCTCCGCCCGAGCGCGCAAAGCGAACCGGGTGAAACCTGAAGAGCTCTCCCTTCTTCCCCTCCTGGCGCCACCAGCCATTGGTCTCGAGCAGGTCGAGACGTCCATCTCCGTCCACATCGCCAATCCCCAGGCCGTGGGTAAAACCACCATAGCCCCTGGCCGGGGTGACAGGAGTAAACTTCCACGCCGCAGTTGGCCTGCCCGGGTCCGGTTCTGCATAGCCGAAGGCCCCTCCACGGCAACAGACCAGCTCAGGCCGCCCATCCCCTGTCAGGTCAGAAAACTGGGGAGATTCGTTGCCGACATCGTCAAGCGCAGCGTGCTTTTTCCAATAGTCCTTACTGCGCCCGGGATTCTCATACCAGTGGGCTACCTGCCCGGGCATACCAACAGCGAGAATATCAACCCGGCTGTCGCCGTTGAAATCATAGGCAAAGGAGAAGAAGAAATCGGAATACCCGCGGATATCGAGCGGAGCGGCCGGGGCATAGGCCTGGCGTTTGCGAAAATCAGGCCCGGAGTACCAATAGGGCCCTGAAATGATGTCCTGATGCCCATCTCCATCGAGATCGGCAAAGCAGGCGCCCTCGCTGAAAAACTGCTCAGAGAGAACCAGGCGTTTGAAGCTGTGCAAAACCCGGTCAGCCGGCAGCCCGGGACCTGCAAGGAGCAGGAGAGCCGGAAAAACAACAGCCATTCGGGCTTTACCGGGCAATCGACCTGTTAACTTCCGCAAGAGTTTCATTGTCAGGAGGGCTTCCCGGGTCATGCAGGCAAATGAAGTCGCCTCAGAGTTTCGCATGAAAATGAGGATGGGTCCAGTTGCCGGGAGGTTTCTCCCGCATCGGATCTATAGGATTTCCATCAGGTTCAAGGAACTGTTAGCTTGGAGGCTCCTCAACAATCTCTGCCTGGAGAATACAGAATGATTGACCTGCTGCTCAGATTCCTGAAGAAGCTTGCCAACTTCGCCGGGCGCCCAGCTAGAACCGCCCCTGTTTCCAGCCAGAGAGATTGCCCGGGACACTGGATCACCTGGAACAAAGCCCTGCCTTTCTTCGCCCCCCTCTACCCCGAAGAAAAAGAGCATCTTCTTTCCATCACCACTGTACTTGTAGACAGCAAGAAATGGCGGGGACTCGATGGATTCCTGGTCACCGAAGAGGTGAAGGTCACCATCGCGGCCCAGGCTGCGCTCCCCCTGCTTGGAATCGAGCACCATTTCTACCGGGGCGTTGACGAGATCCTGGTCCACCCCACCACCTACAAGGTCGACATGAAAAACAGGGGGCCGGGAGGGATGATCGTAGAAGGCAAGACCGAGGTCCTCGGAACTGCCCATTCAAACATCAACATCATCGCCCTGTCCTGGCAGAGCGCAAAGCAGGGCGGAACCAACTGGGAGGACGGCCGTAATGTCGTCATTCATGAGTTCGCCCACAAGCTCGACATGCTCGATGATTTCGTGGATGGAACCCCTCCCATCAACTGCCGCGATCAGCATGCCGCCTGGGTTCGAATCATGACCAGGGAATATGAAGAGCTGGTTGAAATGGACCAGACAGGCAGAAAGACCGTTTTGAGTAAATACGGCGCAACGAACCCGGCGGAGTTCTTCGCCGTCTCAGCTGAGGCGTTTTTTGAAAAACCACGGCAGCTTCGAAAAAAGCACCCGGAGCTTTACGAACAGTTGAAAACCTACTTTAAGCAGGACCCTGCTGCCCGGCTTGATGAGTATCGAGAGCGGACAAGAAGCGCCCGCGGCTAGCGGGGAAGAGTCCCACCGCCCCAAAGCTGGTCGCCGGCCATCAAAAAAAGGGACCAGGCAAAAACCTGGTCCCTTCAGAATTTTCATCAATTTCAGGTTTCAGCTTACCCGGATTCCCTCTGCGCGAGGTCCCTTGGGGCCGTCAACCAGTTCGAATTCAACGCTCTGGCCTTCCTGAAGCTCTTCAAAGCTGGCGTTCTCAATAGCGGAAGTGTGAAAGAATACATCGCTACCGTCTTCGATTCCTATGAATCCAAAGCCCTTAGCGGCAATAAGTTTTTTGATCGTTCCCTGGGCCATCCGAAGCTCTCCTTAAGAAAAAAAAATTTGGTCTTAATGCGTAAGACCGCACGCGTGTTCCCTTTGAACAGTCCGCTACTATACCTAATTTCTGCCAGTTGGCTTTACTTTAAATCGTCTTATTTTCTTCCTCAGGAAAATAAATCAGGCCGAAAACACTGCCCATATAAGCCCAAATAGTCCGGTAAACGCTTCCAGGCTGTAAAAAAAGCCGGGCCTGCAAGGAACTTCAGGGAAGTTCCCTGAGCTTCAGGTTCTTGAATTCAATCGGCGAACCCTCAGACTCAAGGGCCATATAACCTGAAGCAGGGGAACAATTTGTGCCCCCTGAGACCTCTTCACCATTCACCCAGAGACGTACCTCCCCGTTGATACACCGGATGTAGTAATGGTTCCACTTTCCCACCCCAAGAGTCAGATTCTTCGTCGGGAAGCTGCGCTTTCCATTTGGAGCAACGGGAGGAAAGGGCTTCATCCTGGAGGCCTGGACAGGAAAAACATCACCATGAGAAGTAAACCAATCGGATTTTTTCTTGTGACGCTTTTCGTAATGTTCGGCATAGCCGAGGTCGAGAATCTGGATCTCGATCCCCTGGGGAAGTTGTCCCGGCTTCAGCTTCTTGAGTGATTTTTCCGGGATCCAGGAAAAGACACCTGAGTTTCCAGCCTTCCTCATATGCCTCCACTCCAGCAGCATCTCAAAATTCGTCAACTGTTTCTCGTAGCGCATAACCCCCACCGGCCTCCCCGTGCAGTAAAGAATCCCATCTTTCCAGGTCCAGGTATCCTTGGCCCCGTTGACATTAATGAAGTCGGCCGGACCAAGGTTTTTCCAGCCTTCGGCTGTTCCGTCGATAAAGGCTCTTGGAGACACCTTGGCCTCACCCCCACCGAAACCAGCCATCGAGGTCGCCACGATGATGCCGCCTGCAAATAAGAAGCTCAGAATGGAGTTGCGCATGTTCATTTGGAAATCCTGAAGTTGGAATGTAGCTGCATAAAAATCGGCTCCTGGCTCAAGGCCTGGCCAGGAAAACAAAATCACACTGGTCCTCATCAATCAATTCATTATGCCACCTGACGGTCTCGATCCTCACCTCTGAAAACACATCCCGCAAGGCTGCGGCAAAGCTCTCATTAGGAGCGCTGGACCAGACAGCCAGGACTCCAGCCGGCGCCAGGTGGGAAAGCACCTGGCGCAAGCCCCCAGGGGTATAGAAGTCCAGGTTCTGCGAATCGAGATTCTCATCAGGAGAATGATCGATATCGACGAGGATGATTTCGTAGGAACTTGAGGCAGGTGCCGCGAGGTACTTGAAAAAATCATCCTGGGATACCGAGAAGCGGGGCTCCCTGCTTAGTGCTTCCGCAAGTGGAACCAGCCCCCGCGGAAGCCAGGAGATTACCTCTGGAAGAAATTCTATAACGTGGACCTTCTCGACCTGCGGATACCCCAATGCAGCCTGGGCGGTATAGCCAAGGCCGAGACCTCCTACCAGGACCGACAGGCCATCCCCCCCATGCCATTGGATCCCTAATGAAGCCAGGGCATCCTCGCTGGCAGTATTATAGCTGCTCATGAGAAACTCATGATCAAGAGTGACCTCTGTGACAATGGTTCCCGGACGGGAGAGAAGCTCCCGGCGCCGCAGGCAGAGCAGCCCAAGGGGGGTTTCGACAGACTCCAGGATTTCCAATGACGGGGTGTTCATATCTCAAAGCCCGGCAGAGAACAGGTACAGAGGCTCAGTGATGGTGGCGAATATGGCACCCCTGTGTAAACTGTTCTTCCGCAGATCTTCCTTTCCAAGCAGCACTCTAAGCCGAAATCACCTGTATGACAGCCTCAACCTGGCGATTCTTTCAAGCTCCAGCTCTGCAGAAAGCCCCCCCCTTCCCGGCACACCAGGGCTACCGGCATTAGAAAACATGCTCACGAAAGCTGACATCCTCAAAGCCCATACCGTGACCAGCGGGCAGCTGCGCCAGACTCCTGCACAACGCTCAACACACCTTGAGCAGCTCAGTGAAGGCGAAGTATTCCTCAAGCTCGAGAACTACCAGGTAACCGGATCCTTCAAGGCTCGCGGTGGCCTGAACAAGCTCTCAGCTCTCAGCCCGGCTGAAAGAGAACGAGGGATCATCGCCGCATCCTCAGGAAATCATGGCGCTGCCTGCGCCTTCGGGGCCAGCCAGGCCGGCTGTCCAGTCACCGTCTGTGTTCCGACCTACGCATCGGCCTCGAAGGTAGACTTGATAAAGAGCTATGGAGCCGAGGTGAAACACCATGGAGAAGATTGCCTCGAAACCGAGGTTTATGCACGGTCCCTGGCGCAGGAGAACGGGCTGGCCTATGTTTCTCCCTACAATGACCCGCACATTGTTGCAGGACAGGGAACCGTTGCTGTCGAGCTGCTTGAACAGGCTGAAACCCTTGATGCAGTGTTCATCGCGGTTGGCGGTGGCGGCCTCATCGCCGGAATGGGAACCTACCTGAAGGCTGTAAGCCCCGGCACCGAGATCATAGCCTGTTCCCCGGAGGCCTCCCCTGCCATGCATGCCTGCATCGACGCCGGAGAGATTATCGAGGTCAGCTGCTCAGAGACCCTCTCGGATGCAACCGCCGGCGGGGTCGAGCCGGGAGCCATCACCTTCGACATCTGCAGGAAAGTCATCGACCGCTCTATTCTTGTCAGCGAAGACGAGATCAGCTCAGCAATGCGTGACTTCATCGCCACCCACCGCATGCTGATCGAGGGCTCGGCAGGGGTAGCGCTTGCGGCTTTCCTCAAAAGCAGGGAAGACTACAGCGGCAAGCGGATCGGCATCGTTATCTGCGGTGCCAATATCAGCATTGGGAAGCTCAGGGAAATCCTCGGCTGAGTCCCGCAGCGACTCTCAGTCCTCAGCGCCTACGAAGCCCTCTCGCTCGAGGTAGAGAAGAATCTTCTGGGCAGCCTCCTCCGGCAGACAGGCTGTCGTATCGATAACAACCTCTGCGTTCTCAGGCTCTTCGTAGGGATCGGAGATCCCGGTGAATTCCTTGATGATTCCTGCCCTCGCCTTGGCGTAGAGCCCCTTGCGGTCGCGTTCTTCGCAGACCTCCAGGGGAGTTGCGACATGGACGAGGATAAATCCTCCACGCTGCTCAATGAGCGAACGAACCTGCTGGCGGACCTCATCGTAGGGAGCAATCGGAGCACAGATCGCGATTCCCCCGTTCTTCGAGATCTCGTTAGCCACAAAGCCGATCCTCTGGATGTTGAGATTGCGGTGTTCCTTGGAGAAGCCCAGCTCAGATGACAGGTTCTTGCGGACAATATCGCCATCGAGGAGGGTCACCGGGCGTCCACCGGTCTCCAGCAGCTTGGCCATGAAGGCATTGGCTATGGTCGACTTCCCTGAGCCTGACAAGCCGGTGAAGAAGATCGTGAAGCCCTGGCGATGGCGGGGCGGATAGGTCTTTCTGAGCTCACGGGCCACCTCCGGAAAGGTGAACCAGCCCGGAATTTCGCGTCCCTTCGCCAGGCGGTCACGCAAATCCGTACCGGAGATGCTCAGGGTCCTGGCCCCTTCGGGAATCTCGTCCTCGGTCATGTAGGCATCCTTGTCCTCGACGTAGGTCAACATCGAGAACGGCACCATCTTCATGCCCACCTCTTCCTGGTATTCATTCAGGATCTCCTGGGCATCGTAGGGACCATAGAAGGGCTTGCCGGACTCATCCGCTCCCGGACCAGCGTGGTCACGGCCGACGATGAGATGGGTACAGCCGTAGTTTTTTCTGATGATCGCGTGCCAGAGAGCCTCCCGTGGACCGGCCATCCTCATCGAGAGCGGAAGCAGCGAGAGGTAGACCGTGTGCTGGGGATAATGCAGAAGCAGGGCCTGGTAGCAACGCACCCTGGTGTAATGATCAATATCGCCTGGTTTGGTCATTCCCACCGCCGGGTGAAGAAGCAGGTTCGCCTCGTGCTCACGAATGGAACGCATGGTGAGCTCGAAGTGAGCCCGGTGCATCGGGTTGCGGGTCTGGAAGGCGATCACATTGCGCCAGCCAAACCTGTCGAATTCGCGCCGGATCCCCTTCGGGCTCAGGCGAAGACTTTTCGAGTCATAGTGAAAGGGAAGCTGCGTTCCCTGCACCTCGCCGCCGACATACCAGTCGGGGGTGTCGTTCAGAAGATGGGCGACTCCCTTGTGGAAGGTGTCCTCGGTCCCATAGACGCCGGCTGCCTCGGCCTTCTTGTCTGCCTGCCAGACATCCTCAACGTTCAGGACCGCCAGCATAACCCCTTCGGGATCGCGCAGCGCAACCTTGTCCCCGGAGGAAAGAGAAGAGGCAAACTCTTCGGAAACAGCAAGGGTGATGGGAATCGGCCAGACAGTGGAATCTGCAAGGCGCATCGTGCTGCAGACAGAGTCGTAGTCCTCTCGCTTCATAAAACCACGAAGGGGAGAAAAAGCTCCGTTAAGCAACAACTCGATATCGCACATCTGGCGAGGCGAGAGATCCCAGGAAGGCCACTCCTTCGACTGGTTCTTCAGTTCTTCCGCTTGTTCCTCTCCTACAATAAGATCAACAAGCTCTCCGCCGTGCGGCTCAATCAAACGACTCATTTTTATTAACCGGCCTGTAAAAAAACACAGAAAATGGGGAATGCCGCGCCTGTCCAAGACTCATGGCCGGCATGAAACAAGCGAGCGATTGTAGCGCAGAGTCAGTGGATAAAAAACAAAGCATCTGGGATATTCATTACGTACTGATAAAAGGAGATCCCGCATCCCAAAGCCCTGCATGGAGTTAATACTGGCTCTACATAAGTGCACCCCGGGGTGATACGATGCCTTCGACATGCAACTCGACCAGCTCTTGAGATTACCCATTTCCTCCAGCTGCAGAGCCCTTGCCGGCCTTCTGCTCACCTTCCTCATTGCCTCTCCTTTACCCGCAGAGGAAGCGGAAACTTTTTTTGAAAACCGCATCCGGCCGATACTGGCGGAGAATTGCTTCAAATGCCATGGAGGAAAGGCCACCAAGGGCGGCGTTCGCCTGGATCAAAAAGAGGCCCTTTTTAAAAAGGGAGAGGATGGCCCCCTCATCATCGCCGGTAAACCGCAGCTGGGACGACTGATGGCCGCCGTTCGCCATAGCGGCAAGATCAAGATGCCGCCTAAAAAGAAGCTGCGTCCCGAAGAGATCAAGGCCCTGGGAGAGTGGATCTCAGCCGGGGCTGCCTGGCCGGCGAACAGTCCTGGAGCCAGGGCGCAAAAAAATGATTCAGCCACCCACTGGGCCTTCCAGGAAATCCGGGACCCTGAACCGCCTGGGAGAACCTCCCCGTGGGCGATCAACCCCATCGATCTTTTCATATCCAGGCGCCTGGAATCAGCCGGGATGACACCCACTCCTGCGGCCCCCAGGGACAAACTTCTCAGGCGAATAACCTTTGATCTCATCGGGCTTCCACCGACACCCGCAGAAATCGACTCCTTTAAAAAGGATGATTCCCCCCAGGCATGGGAAAAGGTTGTCGACCGTCTCCTTGCTTCCGCACGTTACGGAGAGCGCTGGGGACGCCACTGGCTCGACGTTGCGCGCTACTCTGATACCAGGGGCTATGTCTTCACCGCTGAGAGAAAATACCCCTTCTCCTATACCTACCGTGATTACGTCATCAACTCTTTCAACGATGACCTGCCTTTTGACACCTTCCTCAGCCACCAGATTGCGGCTGACAGGATGAAGCTGGGAGAGGACAAGCGTCCCCTGGCTGCCCTCGGCTACCTGACCCTTGGAAGACGATTTCTCAATAACAAGCACGACATCATCGATGACCTGATCGATGTCGTGACCCGGGGAATGATGGGCCTGACCGTGCAATGCGCCCGCTGCCACGACCATAAATACGACCCCATCCCCACGGCAGATTATTACTCGCTCTACGGCATCTTTGCGAGCTCCCGTGAGCCGAAGGATCTCCCTGCCATCGGAGCGATCTATCCCTCGGCGCATTCATCGGGTAAGCCTCAGCGAGCGATGAGCATGGAGGACCTGCCAAAGCCCTTTAACCCGCGAATCTTCAAGCGGGGAAAATCCTCGGACCAGGGAACTGCTGTTCCAAGAAGGTTTCTCGCTGTCCTTTCCCCGCAGGAGAGGAAGCCCTATACCAATGGAAGCGGGCGGCTGGAGCTTGCTGAGTCGATCACCTCGGGCAGGAACCCGTTGACGGCCAGGGTGATCGTTAACCGTTTGTGGAAGCACCATTTCTCCAATGCCCTGGTCCGCACTCCCAGCGACTTCGGTATTCGTGGGGACAAGCCAAGCCATCCGGAGCTCCTTGACTGGCTTGCAAGCCGGTTTACCGGGGACGGCTGGTCGGTCAAGGCACTTCATCGGCGGATCCTGCTCTCTGCAACCTACCGGCAGGGAAGCACCCTGCGCTCGGAATACTTCCAGAAAGATCCCCAGAACATGCTCCTGTGGAGAGTTACCCCCATGCGCCTTGAGTTTGAGGCCTTACGCGATTCCATGCTGCAGGCTGCAGGAAGGCTCGACACGAACATGGGAGGATCCTCCGTGGACATCTTCAAGCGCCCCTTCACACTGCGTCGAACGGTCTACAATTTCATCGACCGCCAGAATCTGCCGGCCACCCTGAGGAATTTCGACTTCGCAATTCCTGACTCGACCAGCCCCGGACGCTACCGAACCACCGTCCCCCAGCAGGCCCTCTACCTGATGAACGGCCCCTTTGCCCAGGAGCAGGCGAAAAAAACCCTTGAGAACCCCCGCTACAGTGGGATCTCTGACCCGGGTAAAAAGATCATCAGCCTCTACCGCTACATCTACGGCAGGAAACCGGATCCGGACGAAATCAAGCTGGCGCTGAAATACCTGGAAGAGGACACCCCGCAAAGATGGACCAATTTTGTAAAAACCCTGATGCTTGCCAACGAGTTCGTTTTTATTGACTGACAGAAGCAGCTGGAACCATTTACGATGGACCCCATGAACAGGAATAACCACGAAGGTCATGAGCTGCCGATCTCACGGCGTGAGCTGCTGCAGAGATCCGGAATGGGCATGGCATCCCTGGGACTTGGCTGCATGCTGGCATCACAGGAGCTTGCGGCTGCGGGAGGAAACAGAAACTACACGAATCCTCTTGCCTCACGCGCTCCTCATTTCGCCCCGAAGGCGAAGCGGGTTATTCACCTCTTCATGAACGGCGGGCCGTCCCATGTCGACACCTTCGACCCCAAGCCGATGCTCGACAAACTGCATGGGAAGAAGCTTCCCATCAAGAATCTTCGCACCGAGAGAAAAACCGACACCGCCTTCCGCTCCCCATTCAAGTTCCGCCGCTGGGGGCAGAGCGGGATCGAGGTCAGCGAGCTCTTCTCCAATGTAGCTGAGTCCATCGATGACATTGCCGTCATCCGCTCCATGTACGCGGATGTCCCCAACCACGAGCCATCCCTGCTTTTGCTGAATTGTGGTGATGCACGGCAGGTCCGGCCAAGCATGGGTTCCTGGATCACCTACGGCCTCGGTACCGAAAATCTCAACCTCCCTGGTTTCATCGCCATGTGTCCCGGTGGCTACCCGATCCAGGAAAGCCAGAACTGGCAGTCCGGCTTCCTGCCCGGGATCTTCCAGGGCACCCACATCGACACCAAGCACAGCAAGATCGACAAGCTGATCGAACACATACGCAATCCAGGCCTGCCGCTTCCCAGGCAACGCGAACAGCTTGACCTGCTCAAGGAACTCAACCTCAAGCACCTCGAACAACGCGGCCGCGAGGCCCCCCTGGAATCACGAATCCAGTCCTTTGAGCTCGCCTACCGCATGCAGATCGACGCCTCCGATGCATTTGATGTTTCCCGGGAGCCGAAATCCATCCGCGACCTGTACGGAAAGGGAACCCAGGCCCGCCAGATTCTCATCGCCAGGCGCCTGATCGAGCGCGGCGTACGCTACGTGCAGGTCTGGCACGGAGCGGGCCAGCCGTGGGATAACCACGATGACATCGAGGTGAACCACAAAAAACTGGCCGGGCAATGCGACCAGGCTATCGGAGCCCTGCTGAAAGACCTCAAGAGCAGGGGCCTGCTCGATGAGACCCTGGTTATCTGGGGTGGTGAATTTGGACGGACTCCAACCGTGGAGCTTCCGAAGAAGGGGTCCAATGCGGGCAAGATCAACGGGCGCGACCACAATCACTGGGGCTATACAACGTGGCTGGCCGGCGGCGGGGTCAAGGGTGGGTACGTCCATGGAGCAACCGATGACTTCGGCTTCCGGGCAGTGGAAGACCGGGTTCACGTCCACGACCTGCAGGCTACGATCCTCCACCTCTTAGGCTTCGACCACGAGAAGCTGACCTACCGGCACGCAGGAAGAGACTTCCGCCTGACCGATGTCCACGGCGAGGTTGTCCACGACCTCATCGCCTGAGGCCCGGGAAAGCTCACCTGCGCCGTCCCCAGACCTCTTCGAGAACCTTGTAGACCCCGGGATCGTGCTCCTTGAGTTCCGAACGAACGAAGGGATAGAAATCGTTGGTCCCGAAAAAAGCCTCGGTACACTCAGCGAAGTACTCCTTCTCATTGGTCAGCGCGTAGTGCCGCACCTTGCGCCCGTTGTGCAGGAGAACCGACTCGTACTTTTTCGATTTCCTCGCATTGCGGTAGGCTTCGAGGATCTTCGGGTGGTTAAAACCAAGCTCCCTGTTGTGGTAGGCATGCGCCAGCTCGTGCAGCAGGACCCAGCGCTGGCTCCTGTAGGATCTGACGATGTTGGCAACCCGGCTGATATCTACCGCCTTGGCCTTGTCCGGGTTGTAGCCATTGGCGACGAGCCAGCCACGGTTGGGATGATAGTGGATCGGGCCATCCTTGCGGTCACAGACCCAGATCGGAACCTTGCGCAGCTTAGCGAGGGGCTCATCGGGGATGACCAGGGTGATCTGGTAGAGCTGGATTTTCACCAGGCGCATCGCCCTGCGAAGGATCTCGGGCTTTTCCTTCTCGAGTCTCTTCAGGACATAAACATTCCAGCCCTCGATCTTCTGGATCTCGTAGGCGCTCGTGGGGTCGTAGGGCGGCTTTTTTTCCTTCTTCTTATCATCTGCAAAGGAAACTCCTGCATGCAGCAGAATGCAAAACACCGCCGAAATGCAAAGAACCTGGATCTTCTGTTTTTGCTCACTCGTCTTCATGGAATTCATCACCTGGACTGACTCTCCGAACTTTATTCTTGTTGGCAGGGAAGGCAGACATCGTATCCCCTCCGGAAATTTTTGGGAGTGCTTTTCACGATTCAAATTTCAGACGCACCAGGCCCAGCCCGGTGAGCGGAACGGAATTGCCTGGGACTCTCCTTCCTGAATTTGCGAAACCTGCGGTTGAAATTCGACAGGTTATTGAATCCCGAGCGCAAGCTGATCTCCACAACCGAGAGATCCGTTTCAATCAGAAGACGGCAGGCCTGGCTCACCCTCAGCTCCGCGAGGTAATCCACGAAGGTTTTCCCCGCTGTCTTCCTGAAAAAGCGGCTGAAGGCCTGAGGGGTCATGCCGGCAATTGCCGCCGCCTCAGGTTGCGACACCCGGTCATGGCAGCGCTCGTTGATAAAGGTACAGACCTTGTCAATTCGCCGGAGATCACGCTCCCTGTTGGAGGGTACAAAGGCCGGGCTCGAAAGGCTCCGGCCACCCGGGCTAAGCCCCTGCAGCAGCCCAAGCAGGCTGATAAGCCGCTGAAGTCCTTCCTGCTTTTTCATCTGGAGCAGGGTGCCGGCCGCCTCATCCCGCAATGGCGATTCAAAATGAACCCCTCGCTTGGCGCGCTTCAGCAGCCCCGAGATCTCAGCCATCTCTGGTGAGGAACTGAAAGCGTCCCCAAGAAAATCTGCGGCAAAGTGAACCACGACGGCCCGGTGCCTCAAATCCCGGGGCGCTGCAGGATCAGACAACCAGGTATGAGGCAGGTTCGGCCCCAGAAGAACGAGATCACCATCCTGGTAGGTCTCATTCGAATCCCCCACAAAGCGGCTTCCACTGGACTCCAGGATGAGCGTCAGCTCGTATTCAGGATGGAAATGCCACTTGAAGGGGAAGGACCGGGAAGACTTCAACCTGTATGAAAAAGATGCCTGCCGGGAGCTGGTAACCTTCTGTGCCCTCGCTCTCATAACCGCAAAACCCTCTCAACCTGTATTCCATTGGCGTATCCAGAATATAACAAAGCTCCTTTATGTTAAAATAGTATTGTTTTTGGGTACATCCTCAACGGATTTGTGAGCCCCCCCAGATATACTTCAGACACGGAATAGACCTGTCCAGCCACCCTGGAGATGGAATGACTGACTACGCACTGATGAACCACCTGCTCTATATAGGTGACGCTGATTCTGTCGGGACGATGACCGAGAAAGCCCTCGAAGAGGGTCTCGATGTCGATGACATCCTGCAAAAGGGTCTCATCGCCGGGATGAGCGTCGTTGGAGAGGATTTCAAGCACAACCGCCTCTACGTTCCCCAGGTGCTGATCGCCGCCCGGGCAATGAAGGCCGGCATGGCGATTCTGAAGCCGCTGCTGACGCAGACGGCCGAGACAGCATCGCGCGGCACCATCGTCATGGGTACGGTCAAGGGAGACCTTCACGACATTGGCAAGAACCTCGTCTGCATGATGGCCGAGGGGGCGGGCTTCACAATCATCAACCTCGGCGTCGATACCTCTGCGGATGAATTCCTGGAGGCCGCCAGGGAAAACGATGCGGGCATCGTAGGCATGAGCGCCCTGCTCACCACCACCATGCCCTATATGAAAACTGTAATCGATGCCTTCAGACAGGAAGGCCTGGATGAGATCCGGATGTGCATTGGTGGGGCGCCGGTGAGCGAGATGTTCGCCGAAGAAATCGGGGCCGATGGCTACGCCGCGGATGCTTCCAGTGCCGTCGATCTCTTCAAGGAGGTCTACCCCGCTGCAGCCGGGGCCTGAAGCCATGTCCCTGCAGATCAAGATCAACGGCAAGAGCCTGTCAACTCAAAGCGGCCCGAGCATCTTTGACTGTTCGGAGGAGCTTGGTGTTCACGTGCCCACCTCCTGCAGAAAAAATGGAAAGTGCAGGGAGTGTATTGTCGAAATCGGCGAGGGAGGGGAATTGCTCTCGGCGGCCACGGACGAGGAGGAGCACCTCGGTGAGGGATTTCGACTCGCCTGCCGGGCCCGCCTGCAGGCTGATTCCGGCCTCATCAGCTGCCACACCATGCGGCGGGGGCGCATGCGAATTGAAGAAGCCGGCCAGGCAGCAACCCCCCTCCAGGGCATCTCCCCCGCTGTCAGCCGTGAGGGCGAGTGGGTGCTCCTTGATGGGGAACCCCTGGTGAAGGCTCCCGGCCCCCTTCTCGGCATCGCTCTTGATCTCGGCACGACCACCGTTGTCCTCAGGCTGATCGATCTCGAATCGGGAAGCCAGGTGGACGCAGCCTCCTTTGAAAACCCCCAGCGCTTCGGTGGCAGCGATGTGATGGCACGCATCCAGTACGACACCGATCACCGCGGACGGCTTCTCCAGCGCACCCTGCTGTCCTATCTTGTCCATTGTATCGAAGAGCTCGACTGTGACCCCGAAACGATCTACGAGATCGTCGTAGCCGGGAACAGCACCATGCGCGACCTGCTCTTCGGTCTCGATGTCAGCTCGATCGGCCAGCGACCCTACCGGTCGCTTACCGAGCATGAGCTCAGAGAGGGGCTGCGGAAATCTACCAGCATCGAATCAACCGCGAAGAAGCTCAGGCTCCCCACCTGTCCCCAGGCAAGGGTCCTCGGCCTTCCCCTTGTCAGCGGCCATGTCGGCGCCGATGCGGCAGCCTGCCTGCTGGCGGTCGACCTGCCGGGCTCCGGCGAGCTCACTGCCCTCATGGATATCGGGACCAACACGGAGCTCATCGTCCACAAGGGAGGACGGCTGCTTGCCGCGTCCTGCCCAGCAGGCCCGGCCTTCGAGGGGGGAGCCATCAGCTGCGGCATGGCAGGCCTTGAGGGTGCCATCGAGAGCGTTCGGATCGAGCCTTCCGGAGAGCTTGCCGTCGAGGTGATTGGCGGCTCAATCCAACCCGAGGGAATCTGCGGCTCCGGGCTCGTTGAGCTCCTGGGCGAGCTGCTGAGAACCGGGCAGATGGACCACCTTGGCCGCCTCGCAAACGATGCAGATCTTTTCAAGCTCTCTGAGACAGGCTCCATCTACCTGAGCGAAGCCGACATCAGCCTGCTGGCACAGGCCAAGGGAGCCAATGTCGCAGGCCTGGAGATCGTCCTGAAAAACCTGGGGCAGCCCTGTACAGATCTCGACAGGTTCTATCTCGCCGGGGGCTTCGCCAGCCATCTCGATCTTGATTCTGCACGCAGCATCGGACTCATTCCTGACCTCCCGGATGAAAAGATCACCCGTATCGGCAACGCTGTCATCGAGGGCGCCGCCACAGCCCTCCTCTCTACACAGCGCCGCCGGGAGCTCGAGCAAACAGTCAACCGGATCGAACATATCGAGCTCGAGACGGATCCGAATTTCTTTGACCACTTTGTCGAGGGCTGCCAGTTCAAGCCCATCGGGAGCGGGGAGAGCGCAGCATGAACCATCCGGATCCGGAACAGGCCAGCCCGGGCCACACCTCCCCACCGCAGGAGCTCTACCTCCGGCACCTCGGCTTACCTGCAGGCAGCGAGCTTGATGAGGCCACCGGGCCCCTGGCTCAACAGGCTGAAGACTGGTACAGGAAGAACGGGCACCCCTGGACCTGTTCGCACCTGGCCGCCGTGGCAAGGATCGAAGAGGACAGCGTCCACCTCGAGGATGGAACAGTGCTCTCAAGCAGGGTGCTTGCCGAGGGAGCACGCCGCAGCGGAACCCACAGCATCTCCGTTCTCGCCGTGAGTGCCGGTAAAGAGGTCGACGACCGGATCACAGAGCTCTGGGCTGAAGACAAACCGGACGAAGCAATGTTCCTCAACGCCTATGCCGACGCTCTCACCGAGCACCTTCGTTCACTGGAGGCAGAGAAGGCCCTCGATAAATTTTCTGCTGAAGAGATGGCCGTGCTGCCCTACTACAGCCCGGGCTACGATGGCTGGGAGCTTGCCGGCCAGTCCGCCTTACTGAATGCATTCCCGGATGCACTACCCGGCCCGCTCGAGGTTCTCCCCTCGGGAGGCCTCAAGCCCGCAAAGTCGACCCTGGCGGTATTCGCCGTAACCTGCTCCGGATCGCAGAAACCGGCTGAAGATTACTGGCAGGAAATCTACAGGGAGCTCAGCACGCAGAG
>CAZTRG010000312.1:0-10663 GCA_964615885.1 uncultured Planctomycetia bacterium
GAGGTTCTCACTCACCATGAGATCGAATTCCTGCTTGAGAATGCGCCGGAAGACCTCGGGATAGCCCACCAGGCCTTCCACCACGTTGACCATGAGAATCAGGATCGCATCGATCCCCAGGAAGCTCTGGGGTATGGAGAGCCTGCGGTTGGCCGAGTCATCGAGGGTGCGCTCGAACCACTGGGTCGAATGGACCCAGGCACCATTCTGCGCCTCGCAGATCACGAACTTCGCCAGCGAGGAGAACCGCTCCATGCGCATGGGGGTGCGCTTGTAGGGCATCGCCGAGGAGCCGACCTGCTTGGCCTCGAAGGGCTCCTCCATCTCGCCGAGACGCTGCAGGAGCCTTACATCATTGGAGATCTTGTGGGCCGACTGGGCGAGGCCGGAGAGGGCGTGCAGGGTGCCTTCATCCTGCTTGCGCGTATAGGTCTGCCCGGTCACCTTGAACCTCTCATCGAAGCCCATCTTTTTGGTCACCATTTCGTCGAGGGCCTCGACCTTAGCGGTATCGCCGTCAAAGAGGCGCAGGAAGCTCGCCTGGGTGCCGGTGGTTCCCTTGACGCCGCGAAAACGCAGCCCGTCGAGCCTGAACTGGACCTCCTTCAGATCCAGCAGAAGATCCTGCGCCCAGATCGCTGCCCGCTTGCCGACCGAGGTCAGCTGGGCGGGCTGAAAATGCGTATAGGCCAATGCTGGAAGATCCTTGTGCTCCAGCGCGAACTTCTCGAGGCCGCCAAGGAGGCGTGCCAACCTCGAACGCACCAGCTCGAGAGCCTGGCGATTGAGGATGCAGTCAGAGTTGTCGGTGACGTAGCAGCTCGTTGCCCCCAGGTGGATGATACCGGCCGCCGAGGGACAGGCCTCGCCGAAGGTCTTGATGTGGGCCATGACGTCATGGCGCAGCTCGCTCTCGTACTGCGAGACCCTCTCGTAATCGATATCTTCAAGGTGGGCCCGCATCTCTTCGAGCTGGGCCTCGCTGATATCGAGACCGAGCTCGGCCTCTGATTCAGCCAGCGCGAGCCAGAGCCTGCGCCAGGTTCGGTAGCGGTTGTCGTCGGAAAAGATTCTCAGCATCTCAGCGCTGGCATAGCGCTGGACAAGGGGGTTCTGGTAGCTCTCGCTTGCGGTTGACATGGCGGTATTTTCATTCGGGGTACGCTAGCAAGTCAAGCCCCCCGCCCCAGGAATAAATGCCCGCAGCGGCAACACCACCGTGGACCACCCTCCCCTCAGGCGGTTTCCTCAATTCGCATCGCCTGCAGCCGGACGGCCCGGGCTTCTGCTGAAGAAATACTGAAGGGCTGGCAGAGGCGCTGGCCGACCACCCAGACAATCTTCTCTCCGCTGACAACGAGCGGGATTCCGTCCCTTACCGGAGAAGAGACTCCGCTCTCCCGCAGGAACTCCTTCAGCTTCTTGCTTCCCGGCGCACCCAGCGGCCAGACCCGGTCACCGGGGAGGCGTCCCCTTACCAGCAGGCCATCGCCGATAGAATACTCATCCACCCACTCCTCGAGGGGATCACCAGAGGGCCCGCCCCAGGCCTCCCGCCGGGCCGAAAGGGACCAGCCACCCCAGGTCACCGGCTCTCCATCGACCTGCAGCAGGACATCTCCTGCCGGAGGTACCTGTGGCTCTTCGGTGGCAGCAAGGCTGAACCGGAGGTGTTCCCCTGACCGCTCAACCCGCAGGCCTCCACCAAGATCCGCCCCGGAGCCCCCCTGCAGGGAAACCAGGACCGCCTCGATCGAATCAAATTGACGGCGGGTAAAGAAACCTTCGCCGGTGCCAAGCTCCCCGGCCACCGCCCTGTAGACCTCCCGGCGAACCCCTGCCGGCCAGCCTGAGAGCTCACCACAGTCCAGGGAGATCCTCCCGGCCTCCTCCCCGGCGAGTCTCGCAGCCTTGAGCGCAAGCCCGGCAAGGCTCTCGAGATCTGCCTGCAGGCCTGCAGCCTGGCCGGCGAGATGGGACAGCGAAGAGCGCACACCCGGGTGGACGTGGTCCTCGAGCAAAGGCAGCACCTCGTGGCGAACCCGGTTGCGTGGGATATCCAGGCTCGAGTTGGTTTGATCGGTACGAAAACCCTGGCCACAGGCGGCGAGATATTCAAGCAGCTCGGCTCTCGACCAGCCCAGCAGGGGCCGCACCAGGCGGGTCCGGCCACCTGTATTCTCCAGGGTTCGAACCGGAGGGATCCCTGCAAGCCCGGCGATTCCCGTCCCTCGACACAGGCGCAGCAGGATCGTTTCCTGCTGGTCATCACGGTGATGACCCGTGGCGATACAGTCAAGCTGAAGCTCTACGGCCCATTCAGCGAAGACCTCGTAGCGCAGCTGCCGGGCACGGCCCTCGCTCAGGGACCCGCCGGCCTCGCCCCCGCTTGCGGGCGAGAGGCGGGTGCTGATGAACCGGCAGCCAAGTCCTGCGGCAAATTCTCGCACAAAGGACTCGTCAAGGTCGGCATCCTCTCCCCGGATGGCGTGGTTGAGGTGGCCGATGAGAATTTCGGGGCGGTTGCCGCCTGGGGGGCCGGGACTGGCGGCCAGGAGCAGGGCCAGGGCAATGGAGTCAGGGCCGCCTGAGCAGGCGACCAGGATCCGTTCAGCCCCCTCCAGGAGCTTTCCCTCCCGGCAATCGAGGGCAAACCTCTCCTGGTAAGCATCAACGCCGCTGTTGCCTTTCATGCAGGTATCGAGTCCTCAAGGCTCTCAACCAGCCTGAACCCGCAACCCCAGGTTAAATCAGAGGCTCTTTTCACCGAGCACCTGGATGGCGCCGGTTCTGCTGATGAGAAAAATGCGGCCATTGCCGGCCAAATTATTCGGAATGAAGTTGAAGCCGGCAACATCAAGGCGGAAGGCCTCTTTTCCGGTGGCAATATCCACTGCTACCACGACCTTCTGCCTGGAGGAACCGGGCTCGAGAAGAACGTAGAGGTTCTTCTTGCCGATGGAAACCACCTTCTTGACATTTTCCATTGTCCAGGAGGAGAAGACCGCCGCGACATTGTCTCCCTTGGGAAGAGGAAGCGAATAGAGCGTGCGGGGGAGACCCTTCAGCTTGTTTTCATCGGCGATCGCAAAGGCGTGCAGCCCGGCGGAGGTGTTGTAAATAACCGGGGACTCGTTGATCGCCGCCTGGGCGACGAAACTCCAGCGAACCGTCCCATCAAGCCTGAGGCAGTACACCTTGTAATCTGCAGACCCGACAAAGATGTAGCGGTCGTGGAAGGCCAGGTCAGAGCGGATCCTGTCACCGGTGTTGAACTTCCAGGAGCGAACCTTGTCCCAGCCGACAGAAGGAATCAGGCCGGTGACGGAACCATCATGGGAAGCAAAAACGACCTTGTCGCCTGCCAGCAGGGGCCTGGCCTCGATCCTGCCCTTGGTCAGGTAGGTCCAGTCCTCCACCTTCAGGTTCTTGGGAACCGCGTAGGCGCGCTTGAGATCCGAACCGAGGAAAATATGGCTCTCATTGGCGGCTACCGGGGTAGAAACCGGAAAGCTCAGCTCCCTCTCCCATTTTTTGCGGCCGGTGTCGAGGTCGAGGCAGATGACCTTGTCAAGCTGGGTGTAATAGAGCTCCGGGTCGCGAAGCAGGGTCGCCGGGTAATGGTAGGTCGTGGGTGCATGGTTGATGGTTCCCTTGAGATCCTCGTACCACACCGCGTGACCTGACTGCCGGCTGAAGCGGATCAGGTGTTTCAGTGAGCTGCTGTTGGATTCCGTTACGCAGAAGATGTCTTCATCAAGCAGGTAGGCTCTCTGCAGGCCGACCTCTTCGTTCCCGGAGACGACCTTGCCGAGATACCAGACCTCCTCGAGGCCCTTGCCCTTGAGAATCCCCTCGGGAATCCTGCTGGCAGAGTTTGCCGCGGCAACCGGAACTGTCGAAACCTTGACATCCGCAGCCGGGGTGACGTTTTCGCTGCGGCCACCGCAACCGATGGTTGAAAGGATGGTCAAAGCTGCTGCGAAGACCAGGCCTGTCTTTTTATTCAAACTGGGGAACTTCATTCTTTCTCCTTAGCTGGCTACCCGCCCGGCGGGGCCTCCTCCTGAACTGAACTGTTTCGCAGAAAGACGCTCTCAGCTCTGCGCTGACTGGTTATGAGGAAGGTAGCGACCCAGGTCGATCCCTTTCTCAACCTCGTAAGCTTTCAGTCTCTCGATACGAAGCAGATCCTCATCTATTCGATTGTCTAGTTTGACCACGTAAGGAGTGCCTTCCTTGCGGGCCTTCAAATCTGTCTCTATTTCCTCCCAGGACCCTTCGTAAAGAAGATCCTTCAAGGCGAGCAAATGCTGCTCCTCCTCGGAGAGGGCTCTGAAAAAAGACTCATGATCGTTCATTTCAATCCGTGATCACTCGTCCTTGAATTTAACCTCCGTAGTCTCCTTCTGCCACTCCATGCGAAGATTCTTGAAGCTGTCGAGGGTGACTTCATATTCATCACCCGGACGAGTCAGGTGCATCAGGCGAATCCTCTCGCGCAGAAGGGTTCGACCATCGGGGTCGGCAATTACTTCTATGTCGTTGGACAGTCCAGTCGTGCGGATGGTGATGTTCTTGGAGGTGTTTTCAAATTCATTGAAAACCGCCACACAGAGCCTCTTTTCTCCATCCTTGATCCTGGTGTAGGAGAACTTGCGATCTCCCGAAGACTTGTCTTTGAGCTTTTTGAACTTGTCGGCTTTTCCCCACAGCGGACGCCCCTCCTGCCTCTCGATAGCCTTCTCAACGGAGGGCAGAAACAGGTCGGAGTACTTCTTTTTCCGGTCGCTCTTGGCGGTGATCGAGAGGAAGAAATTACGGTCCGCGCCGGTCTTGTTCTCGAGGGTATAGATCATGTACCAGTAGGTCTTACCCTTGTTGCCGCCGATACGGGGAGTGACCATCCTGAACTTCAGAGGCTGGATATCGAGGGTCCACTTATCCTCTTCGAAATCTGCGACCTCATCCTCGGTGGAGCCGGGAACCTCTGCACCGGCCTCTGCATCCGCATCCTCCTGGGCAGGAGCATAGGGACAGACCGAGAGGAAAAACCCGATGCCCAGCAGCAGTATCTTCTCAATACTCAACCTTCTCTCGGCGGGGTGGAACATGTTTTCTCTCATTGCCTTTCTTTAAACAGCGGCCCAATCAAAACCCCCCGCCGGCGCCAACCGAAGGAGTGCTCAGAGCCCATTGTATTTCTTACGGATTCCCGGTCTAGCCAAATACCGGATAGCCGAACCAGCGGTTCGGAAATACCGGAGGCTCCCGCTCAATCGTCGAGAAACCAACCCGGCCTATAATTATCACACAAAACCACGCAGTCCGTCATCTTTTCATAGAAATCCGGGGCAAGTTTCCACAACTCCCGGGCCGAATCCGGCTGGAGAAGTAAAACCACCGCAGAAGGCCGAAAAGGGCCGTTTTGCGGGGATTGCAGAGAGCCGGATGCCTGTGAATGTTAGGCTCTCCGCAGCTCCCACTGCCCCAGGTTCCTGTGACTGAATTTCCGGGTTATCGGACTCTGCCGTGGCTTCCTGACAGGGACACCGAACGCGACCCACGCTTCCCGGCAACCCCATTTGAAGAAGTGTTGAGGATGCGTCAGGGTCTTGTAAGGGTTGCCGCCGGGAGTCCCCGGCGAAGACTTTCAAAAAGCTTGCAGCCTGTACAAAGCCCTGTACAGTGTACTTTAAGTAGGGTACCTGGGTATTGGCAACTGAATGGGCTGCTGGACCTGGTTTGGAGAAAAAAAGGAAAGGAGCAAAACTTATGAAGGATGGTCTCCATCAGCGAAGCGGGTTTACGCTGGTCGAGTTGTTGGTCGTTATTTCTATCATAGCTATTATCGCCGGGCTCGTAGTACCCGCCCTCCTGAGGGGCCGGGAAGAGGCCTGGAAAGCACAGTGTTCCAACAACCTGAAACAGATTTACCTCGCCGCTGTCGCGTATGCACAGAAGAAATATGAGTTCCCCAGGGACAAGACGAACGAGGAGCCTCTTGCGCATGACTCCCTCAACATCCTGTTGAGATCGAGGTATGGCAAAAATCTCCCCGGTTCGCTCTTCAAATGTCCCAGTGGAGAGGCTGCAGAGCCCAGGAAAGCTGAAGATGAGGACTATCTCCAGCTCGATGAAGACACGCTGGACTACGCCTGGGCAAGTGTGCGCCGCAGGCCCACCGGCAAGCTGGTCCCCATCGCCTCCGACAAGTTCTTCAACGGCTACGACGAAAATCGTGAAGGTCACAATGACGTCATGAATGTGCTGAATTCGGACTCCTCGATCAAGGAGTGGGAAATCGGCGCCGACGGAGACTGTGAAGACGAAGATTTCGACGTAGACCTCGGACTTCCGACCGGTCTCGGCCGCTGAGGCCCGGATCCAGGCTTGAAAAAGAGGGCGCGCTCTTCAGCGCGCCCTCTTTTTTTATGCAGCCTCTGCATTCTTCCAGCTCAGTCTTCCGGATCCTCTTGAGGTTGAGGGCTGAGGGCCAGGTCACCATCTTCAGAATCCACCGGCCTGGAGATAACGTATTTTCCCAGCAACCACTTGCCGAGATCGACATCCCGGCAACGTGAGCAACAGAAGGGGAAGGTCTCGCAATCGGCTTCGAGTGAATTACCGCAGTGGGGGCATCGAGAACGAGAGCTCTTTTCCATCGATTCAACTGTCCCCGGAGGTTTCCTTCGAGCCGGGCTTGGAATCAGATTTCGAGCCCTTGTCTTTTTTCCCGGAGTCCTTCGACGAGTCCCCCTTGTGAGGATTGGAGCTCTCCTTGTCAGCCTTGGCTGCCTTCTCGTAGTCGGGCTTTCGATAGTCGGTGATATAGAACCCTGAGCCCTTGAAGATGAGACCGGCGCCGCCGGAGATCAGCTTCTTGAGCCGATGCCGGCCGCAGCCTGGACACTTACGCTTGGGAGAATCTGAGAAGCTCTGCAGGAACTCGAAATTCTCACCGCACTCCTGGCATTTGTATTCGTAGGTTGGCATGAAATCATCCCGCTGAGATCAGCTCAGCTCTCCTCCTGCCCTGGACCAGTCTCGCCACCGGCTCCCTCTACCCTTTTGGCCACCTTGACCCGGCTCGGCCTGATGAGAACCTCTCCGTGCAGGTAACCCTTCTCGTGAACCTCCAGGATGTCCCCGGTTTCGCCCTCGCTAACCTCTTCTTCCATGACCGCTTCATGGAACTCGGGATCAAATTGCCGGCCGTCTGTCTCGACAACGACCACGTCATGGTCCTGCAGCAGCTTGCTGATCATCTGGGCGATCAGCCGAACCCCATCGAGCAGGCCGCCGGCGCCGCCATCCTGTGATTCAGCGCTCTCGATCGCCCGCTCAAAATTGTCGATGACCGGCAGCAATCCCTCGATAAACCCTCGCACCGCGGCAGCCCGGGCCCGGGGCGCCTCACGGTCCTGGCGCTTCCTGTAATTCTCAAACTCCGCCGTGGTCCTCTGCAGCTGCTCGACAATCAGCGAGGCCTTGTCACGGATATCCAACAGCTCCAGATGCTCTTCTTCCGTCGGCGGCTCCCAGGGCTCCTTCGCCCCGCTTCCTGAGCCCTCATCGGCCTCAAGCTTGCCGGCCGGCCCGGACTCGGTTTCAGCAGCCTGGTCCGCGGGAAGCTCATCGGCGGTCTGCCCGTTTTCTTCCAGCCCGGTGTCGGTGTCACTATCGTTCATGATTATTTACCATCTCCAGGATCCTCAGATCCGTTCGACTTTCCTTTGAAATAGTCCCTGATTCTATCCAGAAACCCCTGCCGGGCCGGGTGCTCATTTTCGTGGTTCAGCTCCCGGATCTGCTCAAAGAGCCCCCTCGCCTCACTCGAGAGCTTCCGGGGAGTCTCCACGACCACCTTTACGAGTTGATCACCCCTCGCACCACCTTCAAGAGCCGGCAGCCCCTTTCTTTTCATCCGGATGATCTCTCCGGCCTGGGTTCCGGCCTTTACACTGAGGCTCTCCGCTCCCTCCAGCGTCGGCACCTCCAGCTGCGCTCCGAGCGCGGCATCACTAAAGGTCACCGGCACCTCGAGCAGAACATTATTATCGATGCGCTCAAACAATTCATGGCCGCTGACCCGGAGGCGAACATAGAGATCTCCCGGGGGCCCGCCCTTTACCCCCGAATCCCCCTGGGAAGAGATTCTCATCTGGTTGCCATCGTGGACTCCCGGAGGAATATCAACATCGAGCTCCGCCGAGCCGGCAGCCCGCCCCTCACCGGAACATTTTTCACAGGGGGTCGAAATAACACTGCCGGCTCCGTGGCACCTCGGGCAGGGCCGCTGGACACGGAAAAACCCGGAAGAAGATTCTACCCGTCCCAACCCCTGGCACTGGAGACAGGTCTGTTTTTCCGTACCGGGCTGGGCCCCACTTCCATCGCAATGACCACAGTCTCGCCGGCGGCGGATCTCGATCTTGCGTTTCACCCCGGTCAGAACCTCGTTGAGGTTGAGCTCCAGGTCAATCCGCAGGTCGCTGCCGCGGCGTGGGCCATCACGGCTGGAGGACCCCATACCTCCGAAGAGCCCCTCAAAAAGACCACCTTCGAAGATATCGCCGAAACGCGAAAAGATATCGTTAATATCTGTGAAGCCGCCACTGAACCCTCTTGCCGAGAGGCCCTCATGCCCATGCTCGTCGTAGAGTGTCCTCTTCTGGTCGTCACTGAGGACCTCGAAGGCCTCGGAGACCTCCTTGAAGGCAGCCTCTGCATCGGCATCACCGGGATTCTTATCCGGATGGTACTTCAGCGCCTTCTCCCGGTAGGCCTTCTTGACCTCCGATTCATTCGCATCCCGGGCAACACCCAGGACCTCGTAGTAGTCCCGCTTGGACATCGTGGAGTTGATACTCCCCATCAGTTTTCACCAAAAACGCTTCGACCCCGAAACCCGGCCACCAGGGAGAATCCCGCGGTGACCCGGGGCAAGGCTACCAGCCGCAGAAAGGAACCCCAGGGTCCCTGCTGCAGGATCCGGCTCAGACGACGGCATTGACTACCGGCTCGTCATGCTCATCGACGTCGGTAATCAGGGCATCTGTCGTCAGGTTGAGTCCGGCAATACTGACCGCGTTGCGCAACGCAGTGAGGGCGACATCGGTGGGGTCAATAACCCCATCCTTAACCAGGTTGGAGTATTCACCGGTAAAGGCATTGAAGCCCTTGGCGCCCTTGAGCTCGCTGACCTCGGTAAACACCTCGCCCGGGTCAAATCCTGCATTGGCTGCAATCTTGCGAATCGGAGCCTCCAATGCACCAGCAACGACCTTAACACCGAAGGCTGCATCTCCCTTGGCCTTGACCTTTTTCAGAGCCTTGACTGCGCGCACGAAGACCGTGCCGCCTCCCGGCACAATGCCGCTCTCGGCTGCCGCCCGGGTCGAATGAAGTGCATCGGTTGCACGGTCCTTCCGGTCCTTCATCTCTGCCTCGGTATGGCCACCGATATAGAGAACAGCGATGCCGCCACCAAGCTTCGCCTTGCGCTCGGTGAACTTCTCCTTGTCGTAGGTTGAGGTGGTCTGCTCCATCTGGATATTGATCTGGTTGATGCGTTCCTCGATCTGAGCCTCTTTGCCGGCACCGTCGATCACGATGGTCTTCTCCTTATCGATGACCACCTTCTTGGCCTGGCCGAGCTGCTCGAGCTCAACCTGGTCGAGACCGATACCCCGGTCCTCGGAGATGAACTCGCCACCGGTAAGAATCGCCATGTCCTCCATGAGCGATTTGCGGCGGTCTCCAAAACCGGGCGACTTGACAGCAACAGTCTGCAGAACTCCCTGGAGCTTGTTGATCACCAGGGCGGCCAGCGCTTCCGCCTCTACATTCTCTGCAACAATCACCAGCGGCTTGCCGGTCGGAGCAACCTTCTCCAGCAAGGGGACGAGCTCGTGCACGGCGGTGATCTTCTTTTCGTAGAACAGGATGTAAACATCCTCGTACTCCGTATTCAGATTCGCGGGATCGGTGATGAAATACGGTGAGCAGAAGCCCTTGTCAAACTGGAGCCCCTGGACGACCTCGAGGTAGGTCTCGGTACCCTTGTTTTCCTCGATGGTAATGACACCATTGCTGGTGACGCTGTCCATCGCCTCGGCAAGGAGATCCGCAATCTGGTTGTCGGAGTTGCTGGAAATATAGGCCACATTGCGAATCTGGTCGTATCCTTCGACCTTCTTGGCGTGGTCGAGAATGACATCTTCAACCGCTTCGGCAGCCTGCTCCATACCCTTCCTGAGGGCCTGGGCCTGGACCCCGGAGGCAACGTATCTCCTGCCCTCCTCGATGAGCTTGCTGGCAAGAACGATGGCGGTCGTGGTGCCGTCACCGACATTGTCGTTCGTCTTCGAGGCGACCTCGTTGAGGATTTTCGCGCCCATGTTCTCAAAGGGATCAGGAAGCTCGATTTCCTTGGAAACCGAGATGCCGTCCTTGGTCGAGACCGGCCCGGAAAAGCTCTTGTCGATAACTACGTTTTTCCCCGAGGGGCCAAGAGTCGAGCTCACGGCCCGCGCGAGCGTCTGCATACCGGCGGTGAGTTTCTGCCGGCCATCGTTGTCAAAAAGGATCTGTTTAGCCATTTTCTATCTTTCTTAAAAAGGGGAAACCTTACATTCCCGTTCCGCCCATACCACCCATA
>CAZTRG010000313.1:0-4326 GCA_964615885.1 uncultured Planctomycetia bacterium
GCTTTCAAGGCAAGGTACCTGCGTGCCAGGCTTGATGAGAAGGAGGGCCTTGTCGATGGAGCTGTCTCTTATGATCTCAAGCCGGCCGAATCCGGAGCCTGTCTCGAGGCGGCCATAGAGGATTACGCCCTGCCCCTTCACCTGGTCGTCAAGGCGGAGATTGCCGGCCGGCAGGAGCGTTTTGACTTTACCTTCCGGTCCATCGGCTCTCCCGAGCTGGAGCCTGCCGACAAGCGCACCAGGCGTCCCGAGGATGAGCTGGAGATTCCTGCCGGCGCAGCAGGGATCGTTGCCGAGATAAAAAGCAGGGATGCCAGGGTGCAGGAGCTGATCGGTGAGCAGGAATACAAGTCGCTTTTCATCCCTGCTTTTGAGGCCAAGGTGTTCGCCCTCGAGCTTGAGAAGAGATTCGGGCCTGCAGAGCAGGACGGCCGCAGGCTGAAACTGAAGAGGGGGGTGAAGGGGATTGTGCGGGGCGCCTGGCTGCTCGATCATTTCGGTGACCAGGGCGACCGGCCCGGAGTGTTGCAGCAATACAGGGTGTTTTCAGAGGGAGTGAAGCTCCTCGAGGCGCTCTTTCCTTCCGGCTGAAGGCAGCGAGTGATCCGCCGTTTTGCTTTCCCCGGTTCAGCTCTTCATCATTCATTGCTTCCGAAAAGATAAGAGCTGAATACTTAAAGCCTTTTATTTAAAGGGTTTAGCTCTCGCATCGGCGACTCTCTGCCTATCGGGAACTTCAGGAGACTGTATCTCTTCGCCCGAGATGCCGAAAGTACTGGATGTTGGGGTCCGGTGCCTTGAAGATACCGGATCTTCGTCTGAAAGAACAAAGTGAAGAGGGTTACCAGGGCTGCCATTGCGGTTCCTGCAGGCCTTTTTGACTTCATTTTACGGCTTTTCATCATGCACCAGGAAATCTTGGATCCTGCTCTCCGGGTAACGGCATCCGGGCGACGCTGGAGAAAATTCCGCCTGCCCGCCGGACTCCTTGTCCTCGGGGTGGTTCTTGCAGTTGCCTTTTCCCGCAGCTCGGATTCCGGCAGGAGTGAGGTGGTCGCACCGGTTTTCCTGGAGGTCTGGACGGTGAGCGCCGAAGAGGAACGCCCGGTTGAGGGTGTCGAGGCCAGGGTGCTCCTGTCCTCCGGAGAAGAGCTCATGTCCCGCTACACCGGGCCCGATGGACAGGCCCGCTGGGAGCACGGCGGGGGCGACCTGGTCGTCAGGGTCGAGGATCCCCAGGGCCGGTATTTCCCCCAGGAGCAGAAGCTCCTAAAGCCTGGAGAGGCGATTCTTTTCAAGTTGCGCGAAGGTGTCTCAGCGGTTCTCGATGTCAACTCGGCCGGCCCGATCTGCCTGAGTGCCGACCTGGTGCCGGAGCCCCTTGAGCTCCCCTGGTCGCAGCTCGATGAGCAGCCCCGGCCGGAGGCCGTGCGGCTCTCGACGCCGGTTCGGGCGGAGGTGGAGGTCTGGCCGATGGAAGGCGCGGTCATACGAAGCGCCACCAGTGCAGCTGGTCATCTTGACCTCGAGCCTCTTCCGCCGGGGGACGTCAAGCTCCTGATCTCCGCCGAGGGACATGTCAGAACGGTCCTCGATTTCACCCTCGTCTACGGCAAGAACCGCCTCGGGCAGGTTGTCCTGCAGCCGGGCGGCACGACCCTCAGGGGAAGACTGCGCACCCGTGAGGCCGCCACCTCCATCTCCTTCCGCTTCGAGGGGGTCTCGGTCAAGGTCCCGGCTCCTGTCGATGGAAGCTTCGAGATCACCGGCCTTCCTGCCGGCAGGGGAACCCTGCTGGCCTGGAGTGGGAATCGTGAATTGTTCCGCCTGCCGGTCGATGTGGAAGGCAAGGTCCTGGATCTCGGAGAGATCGACCCCGAGCTTGTAGCTGCCGGGCGCTAAGCCCTCGCTGTGACCGGGGATCTTGCCGACTGTTGCCGGGTGACGTCAGAAAAGCTCCGTCAGGGGATGGCCTTTTTCGAGGATCTTAAACGGCCGGCCGGCCACGTCCTGTTCCTCGATGCCCTCGATCCCCATGGCGTGGTAGACCGTGTGGGCAATGTGCTCGGGTCCTATGACCTTCTCCTCCGGGTACTCGGCAAATTTGTCGGTCTTACCGAAGACCTGTCCCCCCTGGATGCCGCCGCCGGCGAGTACGACGCTCTGGCAGGCTGTCCAGTGGTCACGGCCGGCTCCCTTGACGCCGCCGGAGCGCGGATCGCCGATTTTAGGTTTACGTCCCATCTCGCTGCTCAGCATCACCAGGGTGTCGTCGAGGAGGCCGCGCTCAGCCAGGTCCTCCAGGAGGGCGGAGTAGCAGCGGTCAAAGCGCGGCAGGAGGTCGCTGCGAAGGCAGTCGAAATTATTGCCATGGGTGTCCCATCCGCCGGCACTCTTGCACTTTTTCGTCAGGCTCTTGTCCTCCTTCCAGAAGACGGTGATGAAGGGTACGCCGGCTTCCACCAGTCGCCTCGCCATCAGGAGGCTCATGCCATTGATGTCTTCACCATAGCGCTCACGTACTTTTTTCGGTTCGCTGGTGACATCGAACGCGCCGGCGGTGCCTGAGCTCGAGAGCAGCTCCAGGGCATTCTGTTGCTGCCGGGAGTAGTTCTCGATCGCCGGGTCCTTTTCCGCGATGCGCCGGGCCTTGTTCAAGGCATCGAGGATCACCTTACGCTCAGCCAGGCGCTTGCGGTCGATGCCGGCGTTGAGTTCCAGCGAGGGCGAGGTGAAGCTCAGGGGCTTCTTGTCATCACCGTAGATATAAAAGGGGTCGTGGTCCAGCCCGATCCTGCCGGCAAATTGCCCCGGGCGTGTATACCTTGGTGCGCCGGCCTTGTGGGGGAGGGTAATGACCTGTGGAAGCTTGCGATGCTTCGGTCGCCGGCGGCCGACCAGGCAGCCCATGGCCGGCTTGTCGGTGGGGTAGGGCTTGCGGTCGTTGCCCTCGGTGCGGAAGGTCGGGTCTGGTACGTTGCCGGTGAGGTTGTAGTAATAGCCGGAGTGATGGTCGCCGGTGGCGCGGCCGAAAACCGAGACCGAGCGGAGGATGGCCAGGTGATGCCATAGTCGTGCCGTCAGCGGCAGGTGCTCGGAGATCTCGACTCCCGGCGCTGTCGTCTTGATGGGGTTGAAGGGGCCGCGGTACTCACGCGGTGCATCCGGCTTGAGATCCCACATGTCGATGTGAGAGGAGCCTCCGCAGAGGAAAAAGAGGATGGTGGATTTGGCCGGTTTCGCACGTACGCCGACCACCTCATCCCGGGCTGACAGCAGGGATGGACCGAACTGGAGGCCGCCAAGACAGGAGGTTGAAGCCAGCAGGAAGGTGCGTCGATCCATTATGATAGGGCTCCTTGCTCTATTTAGTTCAGTCGTTTGGGCTGGGCCTTCAGCCATTCCTCTTTGCTAACCTTCTTCACCTCCTGGATGAAGACGTAGCCGCCCTTCTTGTTGCCGGTGACGACATCAGGATTCCCATCGCCGGTGAGATCTCCAACCGTGAACTGGGTTCCGACCCCGGAGTCGTTGTCGATCTGGTAGGGGATGTAGTGGACGCCGTCTTTTTCCGAGCGAACGAGCTTGAACCAGTAGACGACCGCCGGCGCGCTGGGCTCTGAATCGCCCTTGGGGCCATGTGCCCAGTAGCGCTTGCCGGTGATGATGTCTTTGAGGCCATCACCGTCCATATCGACCAGGCAGACCGAGTGCATCTGGGAGAACTTGAGGCCGTAGGCGTTGTCTTCCGGCTTGCTCCCCATGATCAGGTGCTTCTTGAAGGTGATGTTCCCATCTTTGCGCTCCTGTTCCAGCCACGCCAGTCCGTAATTGTGCGCGTCCATGCTGGCGATGATGTCCATGTCACCGTCACCATCGACATCGTAGGTGTACATGTGCGCCCCGCCCTTGGTGCCGAGCCTGACAGCGTGCTTCTTCCAGTTGGTGGCAGCGCCGGGTTCGGCGGGCTCTTTCCCGGCCGGTTGCTCCCACCATCCGTTGACCATCATGAAATCAGCTTTTTTATCGCCGTTCACATCGCCGAAGCCCAGGCCGTGCTGGTAGCGTCCCCATTTCTCTTTTTTCGATACCGGGAAGAAGCGCCAGGGCTTGGTGAGGTCCGGGCCGGGGCGCGCATATCCGAGGCGGCCACCGGTGTGGAAGATCAACTCGGGCTTGCCATCGCCGGTGATGTCATCAAAGCGCGGCGACTCGTTGTCGACCGCCGGGTGCATCAGGTGTTTCTTCCATTCCCCATCGGTTCTGCCCCGGGGGTTCTCAAACCAGTGCACCGCCTTGCCGGGCCATTCATTGACCAGGATGTCG
>CAZTRG010000314.1:0-5898 GCA_964615885.1 uncultured Planctomycetia bacterium
CGGACTGGCTGTTCCTGGGGCGGGTGGATGGCGGCTCGTGGTGGGCGTCGATCCTTTACACCGTGACGCCCAACTGGCAGAACTTTTGGCTGGCCGACGTGCTGGAAGGTGAAGGGGCGATCCCCACCCGGTACATTGGCCAAGCGTTCGGATATCTTGTCGGCTACGTGGGGGCAACCTTGTCGGTTGCCCTCTGGTTGTTTGAGGACCGGGAATTGACGTAATGCAGCAGCAAACTTCATCAAAACTGGGAATGATCAACAGCCTCGTGCTGTTGGGCGTCACCATCGCGGCACTGTTCCTGTCGCAGGGAGCCCAAGCCACGGCCGGCCTTGCCGCAGTGCTGCTCCTGGGCATCGGGACGGTGATCGGGTTCTTCGCTTTCGTCCATTCGCACCTGATCTCTCGCGAGCGGCTGGAGCAACTGGAGATGCAGGCGCTGGACCAGTCGCGTGGCGACCAGTCACTCTTTGCCGGCGCGGCGGAGGATGCCTACCCGGCGCACAACGCCCGGCGGCAGTTCGAGAAATGGGTGGTGCCGGGCTTCACGGTGCTGGTGCTGCTTGGCCAAGCGCTTGGCCTGTTGTGGCTTTATGTTGAGTTGACCGGGAACGTGGAGTCCGGGGATGCGGGCGACAGGGTGCTGTCGATCATGTTCTTCGCCCTGTTTATGATCGTCCTGTTCATGATGGGCAAATACTCGGCCGGCCTCACCCGGATGGACGGGCAGGAACTGCTCCGGCCGACTGCGAACTACATGCTGCTTGGCTCGGTGGCGTGCACGGCGGTGGTGGCTTCCCTGACCGCCTCCCACCTGGGCTACCACGGCTGGGACGATGTGATTTCGTGGATCCTTTTTGCGGTGGTCGCGATTGCCGCCCTGGAAAACGGGGTCACGCTGATCCTTGAGAGTTACCGGCCAAGGGTGGATGGCAAAAAGGCGCGCCTGATTTACGACAGCCGGCTGATCGGTCTGCTTGGTCAACCGGGGGGGCTGGTCTCCACCGCGGCGCAGGCGCTGGATTACCAGTTTGGTTTCAAGGTGTCGGAGACCTGGTTTTACCGATACGTCGAGCAAAAGCTGGCGCTGATCCTCGCGGTCCAGTTCGTGGTATTGTTCCTCAGCAGTAGTTTCGTGGTGATCCACTCCAACGAGAAGGCGTTGCTGGAGCGGTTCGGCGTGAAGCAGAAGGAGCCGCTCGGCCCCGGTTTTCAACTCAAGATGCCCTGGCCAATCGACAAGGTCTATCGATTCAAGACCGACCAGATTCAATCCTTCACGCTGGGCATCGTGGATGACCAGCACGACGAGGCCAAGCCGGGAGGCGAAGTGCTGCTGTGGACCACGCCGCACAATCACGGTTCCTCGATGCCTGACCAGGAGCAGAATTTCAAGATGATCGTGGCGAGCAAGGACTCCGGTGCCGGGAGCGCTACTGGTATGGTTCCGATGAATCTCCTCACGGTAAGCATCCCGGTGCATTACCGCATCAGCGATCTGGATGCATGGATCTCCAACAATGCCAACGCCGGGGCATTGCTCCAGAAACTGGCCATGCGTGAACTCACCCAATTCCTGATCGGTGCGGATATTGAAGAGTTGATGGGTCCCGGCCGCGCCGCCGCCCAGGAGACGCTGAAAGAACAGATTGATGACCAGGCAAAAGAACGCAAGCTCGGGGCGGAAGTCCTGTTTGTGGGCCTGCAGGACATCCATCCGCCCGTTGGCAAATCTGAACAATCGAGGCAGGAGGGGGGCGTTGCGGAGAAGTATGAGGAGGTCATCGTGGCGCAGATGAACGCTGAGACGAAACGTTTGGAAGCTGAGCTGTACAGCGCCGGCAAGGTGCCGCAGGCACGCGCCGCCGCCGCCGAGCTATTGGCCAGGGCGAAGAGTGAAAGCACCAACAAGGTGGCCATCGCCAAGGCGGAGGCCAAGCGCTTCGCCAACCAGGTCGCCGCCTTCCAGAGCGCGCCGTCGGTTTACAAGACCCGGATGAAACTGGAGAGTTTCAAGGAAGCCACGGTCGGTTCGCGCAAATATATTTTGTCAGACCCGGCCAGCCGGGATGTCATCAATCTCGAGTTGCAGGATCAGTTGAGAAAGGATTTGCTAAACGTAACCGTCGAACAAGACAACTAACCCAGCCACTTTAAGACCAATGAAAAAAAATCATATCACCCTGACGATCGGCGCGATCCTCGTGATTATTTTCGGTTTCATGCTGCTGACCTTTCAGGTGCGCCACACCGAGGTGGCGATTCGCGAGACCATCACCGGATCTGCCAGCAACATCGAAGAAGGATTTAAATTTCGCTTCCCCTGGCCCATCAACGAGATTCACAAGTTCGACAAACGCATCCAGAACTCGGAGTGGATGTTTGCAACTACCAACACCAAGGAGGGCAAGCCGATTCTGGTCAAGGTCTTCGCCACTTGGAGTATCAGTGACGCCTTGGAGTTCTTCCAGACGTTCGATGGTGACTTGGCCAATGCCAACAGCAAGCTTGAGGACGTCGTGCGCAGCGCCCAAACCGCAGTCATTGCCGATTACACCTTTGAGCAGATCGTGAACACCGACCCTGATCTCCTCAAGCTGGAGGAGATCGAGGATAAAATGCGTGATAAAGCGAGAAATGACATCATCAATTCCGGCATCGAGATCAAGATGGTGGGCATCAAGCGACTTGGCCTGACGGCGACGGTGACCGAGGCAGTGTTCGGCCGCATGAAGGCCGAGCGCCAGGCCCGCATCGAGGAGGTCAAGGCCGAGGGCGAGAGCGATGCCAAGATGCTCATGGCGGAGGCCGACCTGAAGGCCAACGAGATTCTGGCGCAGGCCGAGGCTCAGGCCAAGGTGTTGCGCGGTGAAGCCGAAGCCGCCTCCGCCAAGTATTACAAGGAGTTCGAGAAGAATCCCGAGCTGGCCAATTTCCTGTTCAACCTCAACGCGCTGGAGGGATCACTCAAGGAAAATGCCACGTTGATTCTCGACCCGAACACCCCTCCGTTCAACCAGTTGACCCCACCGGACAAGGCGTCCAAGGAATAATCCCGTGAGCGACGAGGATAAACAACCGCACGGCAGCGAATCCTCCGCCGCGGAGCATCACGACTCCACCCAGGTCGTGGAGGATGCCCGCGCCCGCGCGTTGGCCGAGGCGTTGCAGAGCAGCTTCAAGGTCATTCGCGTGCTCATGGTGGTGTTGGCGGTCGCCTTCCTCGGTTCCGGCATCACGAAGGTGGGCAGCGGCGAGAAGGGGTTGCTGCTCCAGTTCGGCAAATACAAGGCCCCTCCTCTTGAACCGGGTCTGTATTTTGCCTGGCCGAATCCGATTGACCAGATCGTAAAGGTGGATGTCAGCCAAGATTTCAAGATCACCTCGGATGTTGGCTGGCGCACCTCGGATAGCGAGAACCCGGAGGAAAGCTTTAATTTCGACCCGGGATATGCCGGGTACACGTTGACTGGTGACGGCAACACGGTGCACATCAAGGCGGTGATGAATTTCAAACTCTCCCCGGAAGCCATCACGGCCTATGCGTTTGAATTCGACGATGTGACCGGTTTTCTCCAGTCGGCACTGGACAACGCGGTGTACCACGCCTCCGCCAGCCAAAGTGCGCTGGACGTATACACCGACGGAAAGAAGAAACTTGAGGACGATATTCGCAGCCGAATCAAAAAGGTTGTTAACGGGAAACACAAACTTCCGATAACGGAGATTTCGCTGGCACTCGAAGTTGATATACCGGGGGATGTTAAGCCTGACTACGAGGAGTTCCTGACGTCGGAAAATGAAAGAGATGAGAAGATAGAAAAAGCCGGTGGCGATGCTGCGAGAATCGTTACCAAAGCCGAAGGCGACGCCATCGTGATTATGAGCGGTGGCGAAACCACAAAACACCAATTGTTAACCTCGGTGGAGGCCGAGGCCCGGTCGTTCGCCGAGCAGCGGCCGTATTACGAGAGCAACCCGGAGCTGTTCCGGCAGCGTTTGCTTACCGGGACCATGCAACGGGTACTCACCAACGCGGTCGATGTCTTTTACCTCTCCGGGCGCCAGCCACGCATCTGGCTGAACCGCACCCCGGAGAAGCCGAAACTGAAGGAAGGGGGAGCGCCCTGATCCACGAAACCAAGCGCTGTAACACTCACTCAACATGCAAGTTTCATCACTATTAAGCCGGAAGGAAATCCACGAGCACCATCACGATCATGACCACGACCATGATTGCGGCCACGATCATGAGCACACCAACTTTCGGATGACCACCATGGTCGCCGGCGTGGTGTTCATCGCCAACTCCTTCTTCATGGAATGGTTTGGCGGCACGGACAACCAGATGGCCGGCATCAGCGCCTTCATCGGCGCGATGATCCTTGGGTTCCCCATCCTGCGCCTGGCCGTGAAGGACATCACCCGCGGCATGCTGACCATCAACGAGCTGGTCGCCATCGCATTCCTCGCGGCGATTGCCTCCGGGGAGTCGCAGCTAGGAGGCTACCAGACAGCCGGTATCGTGGCTTTTTTCATGTTGCTCGGTGAGCTGATTGAGACCCGCACCGCCGCCGGGGCGCGCGCCTCGATCGCGTCGCTCGTCAAGATGACGCCGACCAAGGCCAGGCGCATAAGCGGCAATGACGAGGAGGAGGTTGCCGCCTCGGAGCTGAAGGTTGGCGACAGAATCCGGATTCGCCCCGGCGACAACATTGCGGCCGATGGCAAGATCGTCAGCGGCCAGGGCTCGATCAACCAGGCCAACATTACCGGCGAGTCGCTTCCGATCGACAAGGCCACCGGCGACGAGGTGATTGCCGGCACGACCCACCTGAACGGCGTGCTTGAGGTCGAGGTAACCAGCGCCGGGGAGGACACCACCTTCGGCCGCGTGCGTGACCTGATTCTTTCCGCCGAGCAGACCAAGCTGCCGATCATGCGGATCATCGATCAGTACATGGGCTACTACACGCCGCTCGTGCTGGTGATCGCCGGTATCGTCTGGTTTTTCACCGGGGACATCGAGCGCGTGGTTTCCGTGCTGGTGATCTCCTGCCCGTGCGCTTTCATCCTCGCCTCGCCGACGGCGATGGTTGCCGCGCTGGCCTCGGCCGCGCGACTCGGCGTGCTCATCAAGAATGTTGGGGACATCGAGATCGCGGCGCGCATCAACGCCTTTGTGTTCGACAAGACCGGCACGCTGACCACCGGCGAGTTGGCGGTCAGTCGCCTCGCGCCGCAGGGCGACATCAAGCCTGCCGAGCTGCTCAAGGTCGCGGCCACTGCCGAGAAATTCAGCAATCACCCGACCGCCAAGGCGTTGGCCAACCTCGCAGCCGAGGCCGGCCTGACGCTGGCTGACCCGGGCGATTTCAAGGAGACCGCCGGCAAGGGCGTGCAGGCCAGCGTGGATGGCGCGAGCATCGTGATCGGGCGTGCGCAGTGGCTGCGCGAAAACGGCGTCTCCGATGATTTTGAAGCCAAGGTCGACCTCAAGGAGGCCGAGGGCTACAGCCTGTTGTTTGTGGCCCGCGACGGTGCCTGCATCGGCTGGATCGGCCTGCAGGATGGCACCCGTGAAGAGGCCAAGGAGGCGTTGGCTGACTTGCTCGGCTCCGGCGTGCAGCGCGTGGCGATGGTGTCCGGCGACCGCCAGCCGGTCGCGGCCCGTGTGGCCAGCGAGATCGGCTGCGCCGAGGTCGTGGCCGAGTGCCTGCCGCAAAACAAGGTTGACTACGTCACCGACCTGAAAAGCCGCGGCTACCGCGTGGCGGTGATCGGCGACGGCGTCAACGATGCCCCGGCACTGGCTGCGGGCGACATGGGCGTCGCCATGGGTGCGGCCGGCAGCGAGGTGGCCGTCCAGAGCGCCACCATCGCGCTGATGAACAACGA
>CAZTRG010000315.1:0-3026 GCA_964615885.1 uncultured Planctomycetia bacterium
CGACTACGGCTCAGGCCGAGACCAACCAGGCCGTGCTCGATCACGTGAAGTCTCTCGGTGGCCGCGTGCGCCGGGTATCAGCGACGCGGGAAGCGCTGGAGGTGGATTTCGAGTTCAGCGGCGACAAGGTCACGGATGCCGAGCTCGCCCGGCTGGCGGAGCTGGGTCCCATCGAGAGCCTGCGACTGAAGAAGACCGGCCTCACCGCTGCCGGGCTCCAGCACGTGGCGCGGCTTGCCGGGCTGCGGCGGCTCTACCTCGAGCACACCGCCATCACCAACGCCGGCCTCAAGCAGCTGGCTGGCCTCAAGAAGCTAGAGTACCTGAACCTCTACCAGGCCCAGGCCACGGACGAAGGCCTGCTGGAGCTCGCGCCCGCCCTCCCCGCCTTGAAAGAGGTCTATTTCCACCCCCGCCAGGTCACGGCCGCCACCATCGGCAAGATCTCGGAAAAGCTGCCCGGGCTGCGGGTGTGGCCCCGGCCCGAGCGCGAGCGAGCGCGTGTGGAGGCCGTGCTGAAGCTCTCAGAGGCCAACCTCGCCGACGCGGAGTCGGAATGGAAAGTGGCCGAGAAGGAATTCAAGGAACTCCACCCGCTGGTCAAGGAGCTCAAGCCCCAATTCGAAAACGCCAAGAAGGCCGCTGAGGCCGCCAGGAAAAAGGCCGACAAGGCCCGCAAATCCGCCGAGGCCGCCAAGCGACGCGCCGCTGACCTGGAGCGCAAATTCAAGGACGCCGACCGCCAGGCCAGCGCCAGCCCGGATGATGAAAACCTGAAAAAGAAAGCGGCTGAACTGAAAGCCCAGGCCGATGAGGCCGGGCGCGAACGCCAGGAGCTGAAAAAAAAATCCGATACCGAGCGCCTTGCCAACGAGGCCGCGCAGAAGCTCAGGCAGGAACTGGAGAAAAAGTTCCACCGCGCCTCCAACTCCAAGAAAAAATTCGAGTTGGCCAAGGCTGAGATAGAGGCCGCCAGGCTCCATGCCGAATACGCGCGCCGTGATCACAAGGCCTTAAACGGCAAATAAACAACCCGATCCTCACCGGATGAAATTTCTATGCGAGCCCATGGGCGGGGGCAAGGAGAGGGTGCCCCCTGGTTGCTTATCGCCCTGGACATCGCTCAGGGTGGTTGGGGTGTTTTCATCCAGTCGGGTTATAAAGATTCGCTGGACGACTTCAAAGATGCTAACTGGACTTACGTTGCACCCTCAGCAGTTCGCCGCTGCCCTCTTCCAAAGGCAGAACCCACGCACTGCCGCCATCCGCCGCCTTAAGCCTCTGCCATTTGCCCGTGAGCTTGCTCATCCGCTCCACCGTCGCCCCACCACGAATTTTCAGCGTCGCCTCGTGGCCGTGGGAGGCGTCCCGGTTGGCTACCAACAAAAAGTCTATCCCCTTGGACTTCGGTTCGCGGAACACGCCGACAAGCACCTCTTTTCCTTCGATCTGTACCCAGGAATCTTTCGGCGCAGCGACACATCCAGCAGGCAGCGGCGCGGTGTGGTAAACTGCCTGGCAGCGAGCTTTCTTGTAAACCGGCGAATATGCATTGATCGCCGCGTTGATCTTCTTGAACTCCTCGCCGTGGGCGCTGCGCGTCGGCACACCCCGCGCATCACGCTTGTTGGTATCGAAGATCCCCCGTCCGCCCGTGCGGAATCCTCTCACGCCGTACGCGAGACAGGTATAGATCGTCTGTCGCGTCTTGCGCATATCTTCCGGCCGCGTCTCGACAACTCGACAAATCGGTACGTGGCCGTTGGCGGCTGAGGCCTGGCGGTATTGCTCCAATAGCGCAAAGTGCTTGTGAGGCGCACGATTACCGTCCCAATGATAGTGATAGTATTCCATCGCTCGTCCGCGAACGATCGAGGGAAACTGCCCGCCGCCGCCCCACAGTCCCCGCATGGTAAAGATAGCCGGCCGCCGAGGATCGGTCTTGTAGGCCATTTTTTCCAGGGCAGCCCAGGACGCCCACTTGCGTGGCTGAATGCGGTCGGAAAGGTAGTAGCAAAGGACGTTTTTCTTGTCTTTGTGCTTCAACGGAATCGTGGCGACCTCATGGGGCCAGATGAAGACGAACGCACGCAGCCCTTGTTTGTGGCACTCTTCGATTTGCCACTCGGCGGCCCCTGTGGCAGCGAAGCCGGCTTCTTTGATGGCGATCACGTACTTGTCGTCTTTGCCCCAGTTGTGGCCGTGGAAGATCGAGATGGCGCCCGGCCATTCGACTCCTTTCATCTTCTCAGCGACGCCAGGTTCCCTTGGCGGCTTGCAGAAATCGACCCGGGTATTTTCACCCTCGTGCGTGGCAATCTTCACAATCCACTCGCCGATCGCGGCGCTCGGCCCAAAGAACATCTCGACGTGGTACCTGCCCGGGGGCAGTTTCGTCTTGTGAATGTTCGGCGGAACACGAAAAGAGGGGTTGGTCGAACCGAAGGCGATCTCGCGCGCCTGTCCCCTGGCATCGATGGCGCGTAGCTTCTTAAACTCCGCGGCGTCGCCAATCAAACAGAAGTCGAAGGGTTTATCCCCGGCCACCTCGAACACGAATGCATCTACATCATCAACCGCATCGATGCCGGTGCCCCGGACCAGGTATACACCGGGCCCTGAGACCTTGAGCGAGACCTCCCCCGAGGGCTTCACTGGCCCGAAATCTCCGTGCCTGGCTTCGTCGTGAAGAAGTTCCTCTTTCGGTGCTGCCTGCAACACCGAAGACAGCAATGTCACAAAGCCTGGGAGCATTGACACGATAAACAGGACGAGCAGGACAATTCGTTTCATATCTATAACTCTCGCCAGGGACCAGTTAAACCGGTCAATAGCCTATGCGAGGCCATGGGCGGGGGCAAGGAGAGGGTGCCCCCTGGTTGCTTATCGCCCGGGGCATCGCTTAGGGTGGCCGACCTGCTGGGCGCTGAGCCGGGGAGTGTGGCATGTCGCGAAACCAATTCAGGTTGCCGTAAATACCGGTCGTCGATGGGCGAAGCCCCATCATGATTGCGGTACGGGAAGGG
>CAZTRG010000316.1:0-5572 GCA_964615885.1 uncultured Planctomycetia bacterium
CAACCAGGGGCTCTGCTACCAGGCTGCCGGTGAATGGAAGGGTGCGCGGGAGAGCTACACAACTTTCCTGACGCTTCATCCTGACCATAAGCTCGTTACCAGGATTCGCTTTTCGCTGGCGGGGGCCTGTGTGGAGCTCGATGATATGGAAGAGGCGCAGAAGCATTACACCCAGGCGGCAGCAGGCGCCGGAGCTGAAGACCAGGAACTCGCTGTTCGTGGCCTCTTGCAGGCCTCTGTTATTCTCAGAAGGCTGGAGCGCCCCAAAGATGCCCTCCCCCTGCTGGAGGATGCTGTTGGCCGTGCCGGAAAACTTAAAGGCGATCCTGCTGAAGTTGGCAAGCTGGCTGTAGATGCGGGCTACCAACAGGCTATGGCCCTGCTCGAAAGTGGTGCCGGCGAGGATGCACTTGGAGCTCTCGCTGCTTACCTGACCAGCTTTCCCGCAAGTAGCAATGAATCAGAGGTTCGCCTCCAGTTGGCCTACCTGCAGCTTGATTCTGCAAATGCTGAGGATGCACTCAAGACAGTCGCTCCCCTTTGTGATGGGCCAGTCGATGCAGTCGGCAGAGACGAGGCTCTTTACCTGCGTGGCTGGGCCAGCGGGGCTCTTGCGCGCACGATCCTTTCGCCTGAACAAGGTGATCCTCCGGCAGAAGATTCGGCTGAGGCAAAGACTGCAAATGAGCATCTTGCGCGCATGGAAGCAGTTTACAGAACCCTCGTCAGTGAGTATCCCGCTTCTGTTCATTCCCGGGAGGCCCGGCTGGAACTGGGCCAGCACCTCTTTAACAAGGGAACTTACCCCGAGGCGAGAAAGTGGTTTTCCGAACTGACTGCTGAAATCGAGAAGGCTTCAGCAGGCGGCGAAGTTCCTGGTGGCAAAGAGTTGCTGGAGCGCGGCCGCTTCGGGCTGGCCTTCGCAGCCTTCGAAGAAGAGGATTTCGAGCAGGCTCGAACTCTTTTTGACAAGGTTTCTGAAAACAGCGCCAGCGAACTTTCACCGCGAGCGACCTTCCAGGCAGCCAGGAGTTGGATGCTCAGCTCCGGGGAGCGTGAGGCGGTCAAGCGTTACAACCTGCTGGTGGGTGAACTCAGGCCGAAGGCCGGTGAGTTCTACGAGGAGAGCCTCTTCCGACTGGGCGAATGTTACAACCGCCTGCGGGAATACCCTGAGTCGTCGAAGGTGCTTCAGAAGCTGCTCGAAGAGTTCCCCGAGGGAGAGCTCCAGTACGAGGGGCTTTTTGCGCTAGGGTATTCGCTGCAGTTCCAGGACGATTACGATGGAGCAGTCAAAGCCTTTCGAACGGTGGTAGATGGCACAGGAACAGTCGTTGCCGCCCGCTCGCAGTTCCAGATCGGCGAGTGCAGTATGGACCAGAAAAAATACCGCCAGGCAGCCCGGGAATATCTCTCGGTGGTTGCCGGCTTTGATTTCGATGGACCCTACCGGGACTGGTTCCGTAAGGCCCTGCTGGCTGCAGGGATCGCCTACCAGGCCGATGGTGACAACAAGAACGCTGCGACACAGTGGCAGGAATTGATTGAGGGCTATCCTGAATCAGTAGAAGCAAAAGCTGCGAAGACGAGATTGCAAGAGGTGAAAAATTGATTCGGATCGAGGATAGACGGCTCTTTGCAAGACTTCTTGTTTTGCTTGTCCTGGCATGGGCCTGTACGGGACTTGTGCTTGCCCAGCAGAACAGTGGACAACCCGGAGGCGGGGGTGCGGCGCAGGAACCTGCAGCGACTGAGCAGCCTGCTGGTGGCGCAGCTGGCGAGGCAGCCGAAGAAGACCATCCTGAATCCTACCTCGACTTCGCTTTTGCCGGCGGCTGGTTGATGGTCCCCATCGGTATCTGCAGCCTGCTCTGGCTGACCTTTCTTGGTGAGCGCCTGATCTACCTGCGTCCGAGCAGGATTGTTCCAGCCGTTTTTACCAGGCAGATTGAGGAGTTGGAGCCGGGCAAGCTTGACCGTGAAAAGGTGGAGGCTCTCTGCGAGGCCAATCCGGGCAGTGCGGCCCGGGTTATTAACACCGCGGTCAAGCATATCGGCGAGACGCGTGAAGAAATTGAATTGGCAGTTAACAACACGGCGCAAAGGGAGATCCACCTGATGCGTCGCTACATCAGGGTGTTCGCAGTGATCGCCGCTGTGGCTCCTCTGCTGGGACTGCTGGGTACCGTAACGGGCATGATCCAGGCCTTTCGTGAGGTCGCCAGCTCCGGGCTCGGTTCCGGACAGGCCCTTGCTCCCGGTATTTACAAGGCCCTGGTTACGACGGCCGGAGGCCTGGTTGTTGCAATTCCAACCCTGATGACCCACTACTGGATGATGTCGAGGGTGGAAGGTTTTGTCCACCGGATCGACAACCTCGTTGTGGATTTCGTGGAAAAGTTCCGCGGTGGTAAGGCCAGGCCTGCCAGGAAGAAAAAGGCGGCCAAAAAATGATCGAGATGGAGCAAGAGAAGGAAGATCTCCAGCTGAACATGGCCCCGATGATCGACATGATCTTTCTGCTGATCATTTTCTTTCTTACCGCGACGACCTTCACCGAGAGAGAGCGTGAGCAGGATGTCCTGCTGCCGAGCAACAGGAACCCGGGCAGCCTGAGCCGCAACATGGACAACAATATCATCATCAACGTCAAGCAGGATGGAGCCATCTTCGTGCTGGGCGAGCAGATCAGCGCTGAACAGCTGGTGGGTATGCTCCGGCAGCGCAAGGCAGAGCTTGAGAAGAAGAAAGTCAAACTGAAGGTGCAGATTCGCCCCGACAAGCGGGTGATTTACGGTGGCGTTGCCACAGCGCTTGAAGCCGCGGAGCGGGCCGGTATTGCCAAGCCGCACCTGATCAGCAAGAGCCTGGAGCTCGATTGATGGGTGCGAAAATTCGTTAAGACAGGAAGGCCATGGATATGGCGCGAGTGAAATTCCGAGTTCGCTGGTACCTGCCGCTTGCGCTGTGCTTGCTCCTGCTTCCCTTCATCATTGAGCGAACCGTCGGGTATTACACCGATGGGCAGAATCTCCGTGCTCCTGAGAAGGAGGCAGAGGAATCCCTGCGTTCGGTTCTCTGGGAAGACCCCAGGCTGGTGGAGGGAGGAGTCAGCACGCCGGAAGCTCATGATTACGAGCCCAGGGTGGGGCCGTTTGGGGAGACACTGGTCTTTACCCGGGATCTTCCCGGCAGCAACGCCGACCTCTGGGTTGCCAGGAAAGAAAAGGGACAATGGGTGGACCCCATCCCCTTTACGGCCGTTAACAGCGATGCGAGTGAGCTGGGTGCAGCCTTCAGCCCCGATGGCTCCCTCCTCTATTTTTATTCTGACCGCGATGGAGGGCATGGTGGCTACGATATCTGGGTCAGCGAGCAGACCCCGGACGGCTGGTCTCTTCCCACGAATCTTGGCCCAGGGGTCAACTCTCCCTGGAATGAGATGAATCCTGCACCGGCGCCTGGAGATGGGAAGCTGTATTTTGTCAGTGACAGGCGACAGGGAGAGGTCAATCCACCGGTCTGGAAGAGCACGGTTCGGTCAAATCTCCGTCTTGCCGACTGGGATCTCTATGTAGCAAGCCGGCCGGATCCAGTCGTCGAGGCGACCGTCGTGCAACCCGAAGTGGAAGCCGAAAATTCGGAGCAGGCCCGGGAAGAATCCCCGGCGGGGGAGGCTCCTGGTGAGGAAGATCCCCTTGCGGAATCCGCAGCAGAAAAACCCATTGAGGAGGACGGTGGGGAAGAGCTTGAAGAAGCCGACCCGGTTCCTGCTCTTTTTGCCGGGGCGCAGCCGGTTGCTGACTTGAACACCTCCGGCTACGCAGAGGGGACCCCTGCATTTTCTCCTCTCGGAGATTTCATCTATTTCTCGAGCAATCGTCCGGGCGGGGAGGGGACCGGCAATTTTGATCTCTACCGCGCCCGGGTGGCAGAGGCCGGCTTTGTTGAGCTTGAATCACTTGGCCCCCAGGTGAACACCACCGCCAATGAGCTGGACCCCGGCATCGCCCTGCGTGGTTATGAACTTTATTTCTCACGGGATGATGCAGCCGGCCAGACCGACATCCTCTTCACTCTCTCGCGTGAGGTTCGCCATATTACCGAGAGCGATGGTCCGTACCTGAGCCTTGCAGGAATTATTGACTGGTTTGCCCGTCTCATTCGAAACACCCCGCCCTGGCTGCTCAGCCTGCTCTTGGCCCTGCTGGTATGCGGGCTGCTTCTCCTGCTTTTCAGACGCTACATTCTCTCTCCAACTGTTCTCAGCATCTGTTTCCTGATTGCCTTGTTGCTTCATGTCTTCACCGGGTTCTGGATGAACCGTAACAAGGTTCAGCGCCTGCTGCTGGAGGTGATCCAGGAAGAAGAGTACGAGTCCTTCGAGGTTGCCCTCGAGAGTATTCCCGAGGAAGTCATCAGCCTGGAGATCCGAGAGGCCAGCGCCGAGACGAAGCAGGATGAGGCTCCTGCCCTGAGTGCCCAGCTTGCGGCCCGGGAGACACCGCGGCCGCAGCCCACTCTCGAGCGTCCCGCCATGGAAGCGCCCGCTGTTGAACGGCCGGAGACAGAGGTCCTGCCATTCGCAGAAACTGTCCTTCAGCGCGAAGCGATCCAGGCCGAAAGCAGCGAAAGCCTTCCGGAAGACCTGGCCTTCCCCCAGGAGAGGCGGGAAGTGCTCACACCGGAAATCATCAAGCGCCAGCTGGAGCGGCCCGAGGAGCTTGTCCAGGAGGAGCGTGAGCTGGTTTCCGATCTGCGGGTGAGGGAGGTTGTCGAGGCCCGGGTTGAGCTGCCGGAAATAGAGTTACCTGAAAGAGAACCTGTAGAGGCTCCTCAGCTGAAGGAGCTTGAGCGGACAGATACCCAGGCTCCGGTTCTCCAGGCTTCCAGGGAGGAGCCCCAGAACCTGGAGGCGCCGGAGGTCACGCCTGATGAGAAACAGGAGACCCAGTCAGAGCTTGAGTTGGCAGCGAGGCAGTTGACTCCAGAGGAGATGGCGAAGGCGGAAGACTCCAGGATCGAGGTCGCGCGCGAGGTGAACCGGGCGGCGCCCCAGGAGAGCAAGCCTGTTGAGAGGGCTGAGACTTCGGTTGAGCTGGCAAGGGCCGATCCCTCAGAGGCGCAGCCGGAATCCACCCAGCGCCGGGAGCTTTCCCCGGTCGAGCAGGTTGATTCCCCTCCGGCAGAGAAGCCGGCCCCAACTGTTGAAAACGCGCCGGAGCGTGCTCTTGTCAACAGCGAGCAGCCCTCCGTTGAAGCGAAGACTCTTCAGCAGCCGGCGCCGGGTGCTGAGTCGGCCAGGGAGAATCTCGCTATTAAAAGTGCACAGCCTGTTTCCCGGCCGGTGGAGAAGGCAGAGGCCTCCATCGAAAGGCCCGAGGTCGAATTGAATGCCTCCCCCGCTGCACCTCCAGTTGAGGGGGCTGAGGCGGAGCAGCGTCCGGCGGTAGCTACGGTGGGCAAGGCAATTGCTGCGGCTGATTCTCCGCAGGCAAATCCCGAGGCGCCGGGTGCTGCCGGCAAGGTTGCGGCCTCTTCTGATGCTCCAGATGTCAGCAGAAAACAAATC
>CAZTRG010000317.1:0-64542 GCA_964615885.1 uncultured Planctomycetia bacterium
CGAGCCAGGTGCCGGTTCTTTCAGAGATGCTTCGAGGAAGACCCAGCTATGCACGCCAGCGCGAGGTCTTTGAGCAGGCCGGCACCACCGAGGCGGTTGTCGATGCCCTCATCCGTGAAGGCGAAGAAAACCGCCCGCTTGCCGGCTGAAGAAGATGGTTTTCAGGGGCAGACCGGGGAGGGGTTTTCACAGCCGATCCCATCCTCGGTGGCGTCTTCCCCGCACTCCGCCTTCGTATAGCCGGGGCTGAGGGGTGAGGGCTCCTCGGGCGCGACGCCCCCGGTAAAGAGCCAACTGAAGATGATGATCGCTTCGGTGATCTCGATGTTGCCGGAATCGTTGGTGTCGGCCGAATCAGCGCAGGCCGGTGGGGCCCCGCCTGAGAAGAGGTAGAGGAGGGGAACGACCCCATCGGTCAGGTTGATGCTGCCGTCGGAGTTCGCATCGCCGCGCACGAAGGTTGTTCCACGGGGCCGTTCGCCTGTGCGGCGAACGGAGATGCCGGACATCTTCGGGTTCATGTCCTCGGCGGCGGGCTCTCCGGCAGCGATGTCAGGTTCGGTGAGAGCGATGTTCAGGGCGCCATCGTCTACGGAGATGGTGTAGCGCAGGGCGCTGGCGGCCGCGTTGCCGCATTCAAGCCCGGCGGGGATCCTGTCAATATCAGGGTCGCTGTCGGCATCGACACCGTTGTTGTCGCATTCGGCGAAGTTGCACGGATCAGATGAGTAGAGCAACTCGGCATGCCCGACCGGGTCGTAGAGATTTTCAAAACCGAAGACCGGGTTGGGGCGCCCCTGGACGCCGAGGTCGTTGCTGAGGTCGCAATGTTCAAAGCCGCCCTGTTCATTGTCCTCGAGCAGGACATGGAAAAACCGCCGCCCGGTTCCGGCTGTGCCGCTGTAGGCGTTGGCGAAATAGAGCGTGACCTCGTACTCGCCATTCTCAACGGGGATCTCGTATTCCTGGTCAGCCCATCTCTCGCTATGGAAGATCCGGTCGTCATCGTTGACTCCAGGGGAGGTTCCGCGGGCATCCCAGTAGCCCATGTCCGTCAGTGCGGCCTGCAGGCCGGAGTTGCTTCCATCCCGGTTCGGCAGTGGCGTAACGGTGAAGAACTCGTTGGCGGCGGGGAGCAAGGCGCCCCCGCCTTCCTGGTCGGCGAGCCAGACGACCCGGTTGCCGGTGAACAGGGCACCGACCATTTCCGGGGCCGGGTTCTGGGTGGCACTGCAGGAAAGCAGGGGTCCCCCACAGTTAATGTAGAGCTCCCCCCGGCTGTCGCGCCAGAGCTCTCGCGCCCGCTCGAGAGCTGCGGAGACGGCATTCGGGGCTGCGGGGTTGCCCCTGGCGGCATCAACAAACAGGTTGTCGATCTCGGTGTGCTGGGTGCGCCCTCCCGTGCCGCCGGAAAAGCCGATGCTTGCAAGGGGAGAGAAGACGGGCACGAGGTCGGCCTCGCAGACGACCTCAGGGCCGAAGGCATCTCCCTCGGCGGTGGTTCCGTCGAGGATGACGGTGACATGCCCGCCATCGTATTCGATCCTGACATGAACGCCGTCGGGGCAGAAGAAGTCCGGCCAGCCGGTGCCGCCGTAACTCACCGGCCTGAAATCCGGGTTGTACTGTACATGGTTGATCTCCGAGACGACCCCGGAGGACTGGATCCCGATATGGGTAAACTTGTTGGCCGTGTTAAAGCCGGAGGGCTCGTTACAGCAATCGCCGTTGCTCCAGGTGTCGAATTCAACGGCAAAGCCGGAGCGGTCAGCCGGGAGCCCGAGATTTCCTCCCCCGAGCCCGAGCGCGCTGGTGTCGGCCCCCTCAAGGAGGAAGAAGGCCGCCCCATCAGCGGCCTCCGCACCGGGGGCCGCTGGATTGCCGCCTCCATCGGGGTTCTCAAGGAAGAGATCGAATTCCACCGCGAGCTTATAATCGCAGACGTTGACGGTTTCTTCATAGATGGCTGTCGATGCGCCGCTTCTGACTGCGTCATCGGTGATCCGCAGGCGGCCACCCGCGGCGCCGGGCATAAAATTGACCGAGTTGCAGACCATGCCGGGTGGGCAGTCCCCATCGATCAGTCCATCAAAGGTCTCCTCGATCAGGGTGCCGGGAGGCTCAGCCCCCGGCTCCTTCCCGATGCATTCGATCTCGCCACCGGCCGGTTCGCCGGCTGCATCGCCGATGCGCCTGAAGGCAAGAGCGTTGAGGGCAGCATTCTCCGGGGGATTGCCTCCTCCAAGGTCATCGATGAGAACGCGCAGGACTCCGTAGTCTTCGTCACCGACCGGCGCGACATCGAGCTGAAAGACTCGCCGAACAGCCTTGTCAAGAACAGCGGCACAGGGGCTCCTGGGGTCGCCGGACCCGGCTCCGGCAGCGGCAGCGGCGCTCCAGTTACAGAGGACCTTTTCATCGTTGAGGTAGACATTGTAGAGCTTGGTTCCCTGGCCGAGATGGTTGACCGCGCCCAGGAAATTCTCGCTCCAGAAGAGGCTTACATCATACCTGCCGGGTTCGACGTGGGCCTGGTACTCGACACCGATGGGAGACCAGGCATCGTTGATAAAGAGGCGGGAAGAGTTGATGGCCGCCCCCTCGATACCGGAGAGGTCGATCGGCCGCAGGTTGGTGTTGGAGTAATCAGCCCCCCTGGAGATGCGCCCGAAGGAGCTGTTGGTGATCAGGAGGCCTTCTTCGAGGTCGCCTTCCCGGCTGAGCTCCGCGCCGAAAGGACGGTCGGCAAGGAAGGAGAAGCCGATCTCGTTGCTGGCGTTAACACGCCGCGATGCGCAGTTGATTCCGCCCTCGCTCCGGGGTGGCTCAGGTGCCCGGGTGACGCGTGTCGGCCCCTCGCGCACGATGAGATTGTCGATCCACTGCCAGGCGTTAGCCCCGCCGGTGGTTCCTGCAAAGCCGATGTTTGCCGGCCGCGAAGGGAGTGCCTCGGTGGAATAATCAAGCACCACGGCATCCTCGACGGGCTCTCCGCCCCTTTGCGGAAGATCGGTCCACCCGCCGCCCATCCGCACGCGCATGACTCCGCCGTCGAAGATGATCGACACGTGGATGAGATCATCAGTGTCAAAGGTCTCATCGCCTGTGTGTACATTGAGGTCGGGTGAGCCGTAGACAGCGGCGCTTGAGATGAAATCAGGCGGATCTCCAACGGCCGGGGGCGTGGCGAGGTTGGGCACCGCCTGGTTCTGGATGACCTCTACATCGCAGGTGGACTGTGCACCGTGGCGCCCTTCGCAGTGGGTTTCCCGGTCTGCTGCACCGTTGTCCCAGATGTCAAAACCCAGGGCTATGTATTCATAGCTGCCCCCGGCTCCACGAAGATTGCCGACGCCGAGATCACCACCTATATTTCCGAAGGCCTCCAGATCGCTATCGAACTGGAAGATTACCGAGGCTCCATCGGCGGGCACTGCGCTTGAGCCGACCCCGATGAAGAGGTCGAACTCGATCTCAACACGTTTTTCGCTGAGGTCAAATTCCTGGGGGAACCAGGCCCAGGCGCCCTGCGACGCCTCGGCCTGGGTCAGGGAGAGGACACGGTTGTTGCCGCTGCCGTCATCGACCACCTCGATGCGCCCATTGTTTTGCGAAACCGTCCCGAGTCCACCGGGAAGGCCGGTTTCAAAATCTTCTTCGATGACCACCTCGACATCGCCCCCGGCCACCGGGGTCGCGGTGACAGAAAGGTTGGCCAGGGAGGCGAGGAAGACGAGTGCCCGGTATCCAGGGGTCATTTGATCTCCGAAGGTTGTGTAAAGCTGGATCGAGGCCGGGGCGGGGAGGTCCGCCTCCGGGTACAAAAAGCCGGGGCCGGCTCCTTCTTCCCGGGAGAAGAAAGGAGCCGGCCCCAACCACAGGGCGGCGGCGTTTCAGCCGTGCCTCTGCCCGGTCAGGGGCATACAGGCGCCGGGGTCTCGCAGCCGAGCCCATCCTCAGTGGCGTCCTCTCCACATTCCGCGGCTGTGTAGCCAGGACTTAGGGGAGAGGGTTCTGCCGGCGGCGCGCCACCGGTAAAGAGCCAGCTGAAGATAATGATCGCGTCGGTAATCTCGACGCTGCCGGTGTCGTTGGTGTCCGCAGCATCTTCGCAGGCCGGGGCTGCCCCGCCGGAGAAGAGGAACAGCAGCGGAATGACACCATCGGTCAGGTTGATGCTGCCGTCAGAGTTCGCGTCACCGCGCACAAAGGTCGTTCCCGCGGGCGCCTGGCAATTGCCGGCGTCAGCACAGTCGCCATCGTCGCAGTCGGCGCTGCCATCGCCATCGTCATCGATGCCGTTGTCACAGATCTCGGCGGGCGGTGGCGGTGGCGGTTCATCGGATATGCAGGCGTCCGGATCGGGCGAGAAGCACAGGCGGAAGCCCTCGGTGATCGGCTCGCCGGTGAAGGGGTCCTGGAGGCGCAGGTGGAACCCGTGTCCACCACCACCCTCGAAGACCTTCACCATGATCATGTGCATGCCGGCTTCGAGTGGGGCAAGCTGGGGGTATACTGCGCTTGAGATGATGTCCTGGACATCGTTGACGCCACCCCAGCCGCGGCCAACGCTGTTGATATGGATCTCCTCCTGGTTGAGCAGTACCTGGACGGCATCGTCACTGGAGACGCCGATGTCGACATCCATGTCGTCCTCCATGTAGAGGTAGATCACGGCGTACATCACATTGTTGTTGAGGTCGCCACCATAGTACTGGTTGAAATCAACCATGCTGTCGCTGTCCACCCAGGGGTACCAGGTGGGAAGCCCATCAGGGTTGATCACATCGGCGGCCGCACCAATTCCTGCCAGCAGCGAGGAGCTTGAGGCAACGGCAAAGTCGGTGTCGACTATGTCGCCCGGCTCAGGCAGCGCGGTCAGCTCGGTGATGTCGCCGCCGTCGGTCATCAGGTCCGACCGGACGTTTGGCTCTGATGGCGCAGCGCCGAATCCGAAGACAGGCGTCTGGTAGGGGCCCAGCAGCAGCCATTTGCGGAAGAATCCCGAGGGCGTCGCATCGGTCGGGCTCACAAGCCGTCCGTCGCCGATAACGGCGAATTCAAGGTCCGAACCAGCCTCAGCGATCTTGCCCGCAAACTGGGCGTTACCGTCTGCTGCGTCAGCGCGGACGCTGTAGGAGAGGTTGCCGTCAACGAGGGAGTCGCCTTCGAGTACCCAGCTTATTGTGTTCCCGTCAACAGAGCCGTCTCCGGAGACGTTGCTGATGACCCAGCCTTCGGGAACTCTTTCGGTAAGAGTTACACTCTCAGGAGCCGGGCAATCGCCTTCTTCGCGGATATTAGCAACCCTCAGTGAAATGTCGTAGGTTCCACCGGCGACATAGGAAGGGAATGATTCAAGCTGGATCGCAATCCTTGCATCGCTGTCAATCGACCGGGCGACTACCAGGGGAGGCGTGGGGCAGATCCCCGGGGGGTACTTGGAGACTTCAAGCCCATCGGTAATGGGCTCTCCGAATTCATTCTGGAAGCGGAAGGCGACATTGAAGTCACCACCGCCCTCGAAGGTTTTGATCAGGACGCTGTTGAGCCCTGGCTCAATGATAATAGTGTCGAGGAAATTGATGTTGTCGGGAGCAACATCCTGCGGGGCGCAGGCATCAGAGCCTCCACGGGGGATGCTGTTGATCCAGACCTCCTGGCCGTTGATCATGACCTGTACGGAGTCATCGCTGGAGACACCGATATAGGCCTCGATGTCGTCCCCGGTGGTGTTGTCAACGTAGCACTGGGTGTAGGCCATGACATTGTCAGGGTTGCCACCGTAGAACACGTTGAGGTCGATTCTTCCATCCGGATTGTTCCAGCCGTAAACCGTCGGCACGCCATCGGCGTTCCGGTTGTTCGGATCACCGAAGAGGCCGCTACTGGGGGATGCGCCGTTGTAATCGGTTGCGATCTGCGCGCCGGGGAAAAAGACGAAATTGGTTTCGGAGGTCTGGCCGTCGGTGAGGTAATCCTGGCGCATCGCCTCGTTACCGGGAGCCGCGCCTCCGGCTTGCTCGAAGGCGCCAAGGACGTTCCAGCAGGTGATCCCTCCGCAGAGATCGAAGCCGGCGTTGTAGCGCATGGTCGTCTCGCCGGCGATGTTGGTTGCGGTCATTTCAAAGTCGGCGCCTTCGCCGCCTTGTACGCGCCCGCGGAAGTTTTCCGCGGAATTGCCGTTGTCGACGGCCTCGCACATATAGCTCAGGGTTTTGCCGACCACGGCATCTTCGCCTTCAAGAACCCAGGTGATCGTTCCGGTTTCGCGATCGATGGTGCCGCCATCGGAAATGTCAAAGCCATCCCAGCTCTCCGGGAGGATCTCCTTGATGACGAGTCTCTCGGCCGCGGTGCACTGGACATTGCCAAGCCCATCGTTGACGGTTCCGCGAACCTGGAGAACGGTCAGCTCGACAGGGAACTGGTCGCCGTCCTCAAAGTCGCCGCAATCGGACTCCGGCGTACGGAAGGGCTGGAGGTCGCGCTCGGCGAGTCCCGCCGGCTGCAGGCAGAAGCCCTCAGGAAGATTAGAGAGCTTGGCATGGTGCAGCAGGTGGTTCTGGTTCGCACCGCCGGTGGAGGCGGTAACGCCGAGGTAGCCCTCGAAGCCACCCTCGGGGAAATCGGGAATCGTGTAGGTGTACATTCTCCCGAGGTTGTCGTTGAGGTCCGGCTGGTCAAGGGACTCGAGGTCGCAGGCGACGGTTGAGCCCTGGATGTAGACGGTCATCTTGAAACGGTTGGGAGTTGCCGGGGCGACCTCGCGGTTGTGGAGGCGCGGCTCCGGGAAGGGGCTGAAGGTTTCTTCGACGACATCGATGGCGTCGCCGCAGTTGATCCCGTTGCGGGCCCAGGCAAAGGCCACGTGGTTGTCGTCGTTCTGGTCGTCAAAGTTGCAGGACCAGTCATCAAATTCGAAGATCATTGTCGGCCCGGCGCCCATGCCGGTCGCGGCCATTCCGCCACCGCCGCAACCCGGTGCCAGTGGGGGCTGATCGGTGCCGAGGATGACCACGGTCATGCCATCTGCGGGCTGGCCGAGAGAGCCATCGCGCAGCTCGACGGTGATCTCCATCTTGATATTATCGTAGAGTGCCCGCTCGGTACGGAAAACCGCGCCGGCGCTGGTGTTCTGCATGGGCGTGACGAGCATATAGCCGCCAAACTCTTCGAGGTCCATCTCCAGGGAGTCCTCGATGATTTCCTCGCTGTAGAGCGTGCAGGGGTTCTCGGGCGTGAACAGGGCAGGGTCTACCCAGCCATTCAGTTCGCAATAGGGGCTTTCGGGTGGGACCCAGCCACCGAGGGATCCGGCCGAAAGTACGATCCAGTCATTGAGGAGGGGATCTTCGGAGAAATTATCCTCGAAAATCACCAGCGCTTCGTCATCCCCGGCGATGGCCGGGTTGTGCGCAAGAAAGAAACACGAGGCTGTCAGCAGCCACATTGACAGGAACAATCTCATAACAAGTCCTCCAACCTGGTTTCCCCGAACGTTGTTTCACTGGAAGGAAACAACGCACGATGAAATTAATATAACGACAAAAAGGGCGAGGGCCTGAAAATCAACAGGCAACTCAGCGCCGTTAAGTCATAAACTTTATTTATCAGAGAAAAAAAGACCCTTAGGCCCATAGAACAAGGCCCAAACCTATCCACCTAATATCTAATAGTACGGGGCAAGACTCCAGCTAAAATTCAGTGATTAAATCGAGCCTGTCGGCATCATGCGTGGGCTGAAGGTGAGGGTGTGAACAGGAAAACAACAGATCAAAAGGTGAAGGCTGCCGGGCTCCTTCTGTCAGTGGGTGTGCTGCTGCTGGGGATGCTGGAAAGCGGCTGCCGCCCAGCGGGCAAGCCGCCTCTTGCGGTGCCGGTGGAGGAACTTGCAGAGGCGGAGAAGCTCGCCCGGTCCGGGCGTCCCCGGGGGGCCGCCGAGCTTCTCGAAAAGCTCACCCGCGATTCTGCCGGGGGCAAGAGTGGCGAACTTTCTGCAAAGATTGCCGGATATTACCTCGCCTCAGGGGCCAGCCGTAGTGCTCTTCGCTGGTCTGAGAAGGCCCTGGCCCTCGCTCCCCGCGACCCGGGCGCGCTCTATGTAAAAGCAGAGGCCTGCCGCCGCCTTCGGGAGATGGAAAAAGCCGACCAGCTCCTGCAGGAGGTTTTGAGGATTTCCCCGGGCCATCCGCAGGCCAGCCTTTCCATGGCGCGCCTGAAATTCCGGGTGTCTGCTCCCGCTGATGCGCTGCCGTTCTTCGAGACTTATTTTTCCGGCGCCGGTAGGGATGAGCCGGAAGAAGCCCATGCTACGGCAAGGCTGGAATACGGCCGGGCTCTTCGAGCCGCAGGAGAGCACCAGGCGGCCGCCGATGAATTTGCCCGGCTGCTGGAGAGCGAACCCAGTCGCAGCGAGTATTACTCGGAGCTTTCGGCAACGCTGTACAGGATGCGCCTGCGCAAGGAGGCTCGGTTCCTGGAGGGGATCTACAGGTCACTTTCCCAGGGGAGCTTCGAAGAATACGGGGTGGCAAAGATGAGGGCGGAAGGGCGCGAAGCCCAGGCGCTTGCCCAGCTGGGGGTTAACAGGCAGCGCCAGCGCAGGTACCTCGATGCCTTCCGGGCCTATCAGGCAGCGCTTGAAGCGAATGCCGGCGACGCGAGGATCCCGGTCCTGTATGCCCGTTATTGCCTGGGCCTGCGCCGGATTGAAGAAGGCACCAGGGTGCTTGCCGCAGCCTTGGCGGCCGGCTGCGAGCCCCGGGCCAGCCTCTGGTGGGAAAAGGGGCGGCTTGAGGTGGAGGGAGCCAACTGGCAGGCAGCGGTTGATGCCTTTCAGTCGGTTCTTGAGGTGTCTCCGGTGGGGGGCTCCTCCGGCGGGGACCCTGCGGCCTTTTCGGCCTGTCTCGGCCTGGCGCGCAGCCTGCTTGAGCTGGGGAAACACGCCCCGGCAGCGGCTGCGATTGAGAGGGCCAGGCAGCTTTCTCCGATGGCCTGGGAGCCGCCGTATTGGGAGGGCAGGAGCCTTCTTTTAAAGGGAGAGCCGGCCGCGTCCCTCCTGGCTTTCGACAGGGCCCTGCGATTGTGCCGGGAGGGTAAAACGGAGCCCCCGGGCGACCTGGCGGCCTGGCGGGCGGTAGCGATCGGGCGCTCCGGCGACAAGAAGGCGGCGCTTGAGATCCTCCTTGCCCGGCTTGAGAAAGCACCCGGCATGCTGGAGCTCTATCCCGAGGTGATCGAGTTTAGCGAGGGGGCTGCCGCTAAGACTGAGTGGGCCACCAGGCGCTTTGCCGAGATGGCGGCGAACCAGGAGAAGATTGACCAGCTCGAGGCGGGACTCAGCGAGCGCCCCCTTGAAGAGAGCTCCGGGCTTTACATTGAGCTCGCACGGGCCTATTCGATATTCCGCCGGCCGGAGGCCTATGAGAGCCTTTTTCTCGCAAGCGAGCTGGACCCCTCCAATGCGGGAGCCTTGAAGGACCTGCTGAAGATCAGGAAGAAGCAACAGGAGGTCTTCTTCCGGCTTCGGCTGCTGCGCCGGCTCCTGGCAGTCGAGCCATCGAGCGAGGCAGCACTCTATGGCATAGCGGAAATTTTCGTAAAGCTTCATGTCCGCACGAAGGAGGCCCGGGAGCTGGTGGCCGAGGGCCTGCGCCGGCATCCGGCCAGCGAGAGGCTCAAGGTTTTACAGGAACAACTGGCTGCACGCCCTGGAGGGGGCTGAGGCGGTAAATGGGCCGGCCTGCAGGAGGCCGGAACCCGAAACCATATAAGTTGCTTGCAGCCTTAAAGAGCCGTGCAATGATGTTGGCTTGACCATGAACCGACCACGTTTTTTTACACACCCTGCGCTGGCCCTGGCGGCCGGCTTACTCCTTACCTGGGGAGCCGCATCCTGCCGGAAAAAGACGCCGCCTGTGGCAGCTCCAGCGGCGGTGCCGGCTTCGCCGCCGGCCTCACAGGCTGAGGCCGGCGAGCTCGATGCGCTGCGAAAAAAAGAGCAGGAATTGGAGGCCCTCCTTGCCGGGCTGAAAACCGCTGCGGGGAAAACGACGATCCAGCAAAAGCTGATGGCGCAGCTCGACAGTCTTGATGGGCGGAACCTGTATTCGACGGTGGAGGAGCTGCTGTTGAGGGGGGAGGAAGGCTTCCGTGGGCTGCTGGGTTTTTTCCGTGCCTGCGATGATGAGCGCGAGAAGATCCTTACGCTTACGCATGACCCACACACGGTGTTCCCTCTGCTGCGCCTGGTGGCCCGTTATCCGGACCAGACAGCGGAGTTCTCTCAGTATATGATTCGCAATACGCGGGACAAGCCGGGTTCGTTTATCCGCCGGGAGATCTATAATTTCCTCCCGGTCTTTCTGAACTATCATCGGGGTCGCTATCCTGAGCTGCGCCAGCTGCTCAAGGAAGACATCGTGTACCAGCTGACAAAGGGAGGGCAATACCTCTACAAGATGTCCCTGGCGATGCGGGATCTGCAATTCAAGCCGCCCATCGGTGCGATGCTGCCGATTCTGTATAATCTCAAGGAGCCGGCGCCGCATGGTCTTGTTATGTCGCATCTTGCCGGGCGCGGAGAGGAAGGGATCGAGGCGCTGGTCAAGTTTGTCGAAGAATCCGGCAACAGCTCTCACCCGAGCGTCAGCCAGGTGATGGTCTATATATTCAAACTGGCGGAGTCGGGCCGCAAAGATCTGGCACAGCAATTTCTCGAACATAAAGATCCGGCGATTCAGCGCACGGCGACCTTCCATTATTTTCGTTATTCACGGGAGCCGTCCGATTTTCAAAGGGCGCTGGGGCTTCTGAACTCCGATGTCACCGTTGCCCAGAGAATCCTTCTGCTTGGGTTCCTCAAGCGCAAGAGCCCGGCAATTTACACGAAGCTTCTTGAAGACCCCTCCCTGGTGACGGCCCCGAAGGCTCGGGCGAAGCTGGAGAAGGAAAAAGCAAAGGAGGCCGCAAATGAGAAATAGAAGTGCGGCGGTTCTCCTCGCGGTTCTGCTGGTGGCGTCGGCGAGTTTCTTGTCCGCAGAGGCCCCCGGCAAGACAGCCGGCAAGGCGGCCGGTGGGCAACCCGGGACGGCCGCGGAGCTGGCGAAGCTCAAGACGCGAATTGCCGCCCTTGAGCAGGCGATTGCACGCCAGCGGGAAGAGATGGAGGCTGCACAGAACGATGTAAAGGAGCCATCCCCAGGCTCCGGTGCGGAGAAGCCAGCGGTGTTCAATACGGCACCATGGGCGAAGGATGAGAAGGGGCCGGCCGCCGCCGTTGCCGAGGAGGTCGACAAGCTGCTCAGCTTTGTAGCCAGGATCGATGGGGCCGGCCTGGTGGTGGAGATGGAAAAGCTGATGGCGGAGGGGGACAAGGGGCACGCGGCCCTGCAGGGTTTTCTCCACGCGCTGGACAAAGATGCCCAGCTCGGAAGCCGGCTTACAGGAAAATATGATATAGCTTTCGCCCTGATGCACCTGGCCATGCTCCAGGAAGAAGGCCTGGCGCGGATGGCCCACGCCTATTTTGCCTCCACCAGGACGGCCAATCGGACCCTGGTTCGCAGCCACCTGTACAATTTTCTCCCGGTATTTCTTGAGTTCCACCGGGGTCGCTTCCCCGATCTCGAGCGGGACATGAAGGCGGAGATTTTTCAGCTGGTTCGCGCTGGAGACAAGAGGGTGAGGACCCTTCTTACCGCAGCCACCTGGCTGGATTACCACCCCGCAATCGAGGTTGTCGAAGAGAGGCTCGAGGCGGCGAGGGATTTCCAGGCCCACTCAGCGCTGATTCTTCACCTCGAGTCCCGTAATGACAAAGACGCTGTGCGGGTCCTGCGACGATTTGTCATCAAGAACATGCATATTCGCGGCGGCGCGGTCGGCCAGGCCCTCGTTTCGCTTGCGCGCATGTCGGAGCCTGCTGCAGAGGCGGTCTTCAAGGAGTTGACCTGGACCAAGGATGCGGTCGCTTACTCAAAGGCTGTCAGGGCTCAATTCTCCGTGCCCCGCAACGAAGGGTATACGCCGGAGGCGCGGCGGTATTTGAATTCCCAGGTCAAGTTCGGCGACAAGAAGAGCTTCATTATCCAGCTGCGCACGGCGAACCCGGCCATCCTTGCGGAATTGCGCAAAACAATTGACCAACTTCATTCAGAGGAAGTACGCCAGTACCTGCTGAAATAGGCAGAGAAGGGCGACCCTGGCACCGGGGCCTCAATGGCGGGATGTCCGTGCTATTCGTGGTATCCTCGACAGTGGGTCTTTTTATTTCAATTTCGGAGGTTTCCAGGTGGAACGCTTTGCGCATCTGGTTTTTTTGCTTTCAGGCTTGATCCTGCCGCTTCACGGCTTGTGCGGGCAGGAGGATGCCTTGCGGCAACCGGTGGTGCGCCTGGCGACCTACAATGTTCACGGTGGCCTCGAGGCAAGCGCTGCGGCCGTTGCCCGGTTCCTCGCCGGCCAGAACCTCGACCTGCTCTCCCTGCAGGAGGTTCCGAGCCAGGAATATCTCGAAACGCTGGCATCGGTCACCGGCCTGATCCATTTCACCCCGATGGACCGCTTCAAGGCCATCCTGTCGCGGGAGCCCCTGGTGGACACACAACAGATCCCGCTGGTCACGGGGCGCGGCGTGATCCGCACAACGGTGAACCTGCGGGGCATACCACTCTCGGTGTACGCGGTTCATAATTCATGGGACCAGCCGGGTGACCGCGAAAACCGCCAGCTGGCCAACGAGATCCTTCCCCTTGACCCCAACCCCCGCAAAATTCTGCTGGGCGATTTCAATGATGAGCACTACTCAACCCAGAACATCGTTCTTGAGCGGGTGTTGAATGACGCCTGGACGGATCTCGGTGTCCGGCCGGGTGAGCGCACGACCTGGCCGGCAACGGGTTTTGCCGGCACCGAGGGTCACCAGCTGATCGACCTTCTGCTCTATGACCCGGCGGGAGGAATGTTCCCGGTTTCAGCCAGCATTCCAAAGCTGGCCCCGGTGCTGTCCGATCATCGCCCGGTGATTTTCAATATGCGCCTTTCAGAGCCGCTCTTTGTCGAGCCGCCCCGCGATTTTACAGTCGATGCCGTTTTCGGCCCGGAGCTCCTTGAGCTTTGTTTTGACAGGGAGGTTGATGTCCCCGGCGCTTCTGACCCTGCGCGGTACACGATCGCCCGGGGCGGCCAGGGGGGTGGAGCCCTTGAGGTTCTGAGGGTGCGGGTTGACCGCCATCGGCGCCGGGCCCGCCTGGTAACCGGGCCCCAGGAGCCGGGCGCACGCTATGTGGTGACGGTGGAGGGGATTGCTGCGCGGCAAGGAGAGGCCGGGATGCCTCCGACCTCCAGGGAGTACGCCTTTGCGGAGAACCTCGTGCTCAATCCGGGCGCGGAGGATGGCCTCGAGGGCTGGGAGGTTACCGGCGGCATGGAGGCCGTAACCGGCCTGGGCCAGCTGCAGCCCTATACCGGCAATGCCTTCTTTGCCGGTGGCGCGCGGGATGCTGAATCCAGGGCGATCCAGTCGGTCTCTCTTGAGCCCTTCGCGGCCCTCATCGATGAAGGCCGGGTTGAGGCGCACCTGGGTGCCTATCTCGCCGCCGCCTACCTGGCCTTCCCCAGCGGCGAGAGCCGGGCGGAGCCTTATGATGAGTCGGAGGTTTCTTTTACTTTTCTCGGCGCAGATGGCGCTGAGCTCTGGACTTCATCCTCAGGGAAATATGACACCTTGTACTGGTGGCCGTACAGGGAGACGGTGCCCGTGCCGCGCGGGGCCCGGTCGGCCAGGGTCACGATTGCGGCGAATCGCAGAACCCTGATCGGCGGCACCCGTAATGACGGAGCCGTCGAGGAGGTGTCTCTCAGAGTCGAGGTCCTGCCCGCCGGTCATGGGAGGCTGGGAGGAAACCTGCTGTTGAACCCCGGAGCTGAGTCCGGAGGCCTGGAGCCCTGGGCTATAGAGGGAGATTTCCGCCGGGGAGTCAACCTGGTGCGGTTCTTCACCGACTACCTGGTGTCGAGGTCGGGGGATGGAATGTTCATGGCCTATCCCTCGCGCGAGGCAGGCGATGCCTCCCTTGCGCAGACGGTTGATCTTCCTGCAGGGGTTCGCTACCTCGCCTGGGGCGGCCGCCTCAAGAGCTTCGCGAGCATCATGGGTATCGGTGTCGAGGTCGCTGCCCTGGGTAGTGACAACCAGGTTCTGCACTCGGTGGAGACGGGCCTGTTGCCCTGTGCCCAGTGGGAAGACGTCTCAGGCGTTTTCCGTGTTCCTTCCGGAGCTCTGAGGGCGCGCCTGCGCGTCTCAGCAGGCGGCCGGGGGAGGGCGGCCTTTGCCGATGATCTCTATCTGCTGGCCCTGGGCAGTACCGATGGGGCTGCCTGGTTTGAGCGGGGCGACGTTGACCGCAGCGGGACCCTGAACATCACGGATGCGGTGGCGATCCTCCAGTTTCTCTTCGCCCTGCCCGCCCCGGACGGGTTTTGTGCTGACTCGGCCGATGTTGACGACGATGGGCGTGTCGCGGTGACGGACGCCATCCGGCTCCTGCAACATCTCTACAGGGGGGGGCCGCCTCCGGAGGAGCCCCGCCCCGGCCATCCCGGGCCCGACCCTACGCCTGACCCACTGGAATGCGAATAGCCTCGTCTTCGACATCCGGGCCCTCGCCCTCGTCGTCGCGCCAGATCTTTGCGCCAAGGCTTGCCAGCTTCTCCTCCAGCCGTTCATAGCCGCGGTCGATGTGATAGACCCGGTGAATGACGGTTCGGCCCTTTGCGGCAAGGCCGGCCAGCACCAGGCTGGCCCCGGCTCTCAGGTCCGAGGCCATCACATCTGCGCCACTGAGGCCGTTGGTTCCCGTCAGGGTTACGTGGTTGTCGCTCTGGCGGATGTTGGCGCCCAGCCGGTTCAGCTCAGGCACGTGCATGAAGCGGTCCTTGTAGACATTCTCAATGATCTGGCTGGTCCCGTCAGCCTGGGTCAGCAGGACGGTCAGCGGAGCCTGGAGATCGGTGGGGAAGCCGGGATAAGGAAGGGTCGCAACATTGACCGGCCGGATCGATCCGTTGGTCGAGACCTCGACCCTGTTTTTCCCGATGTTCAGCAGCACTCCCGCCTGGTCGAGTGAGTCGGTCAGGGATTCGAGCTGCGCGGGCTGCACGCCCTCCACGGAGATGTTCCCCCGCGTAACGGCACCTGCGATGAGATAAGTCCCGGCCTCGATGCGGTCAGCCATGACCTCGTAGTCGACGCCGCGGAGACTCTGCACTCCCTCGATGGTGAGGGTTGAGCTTTCGATGCCTTCTATGCAGGCGCCCATCTTGTTCAGGAAGAGGGCGAGGTCGGTAACCTCCGGCTCGAAGGCAGCGTTCTTGATTACGGTTGTGCCTTCGGCGAGGGTTGCCGCCATCAGTATGTTGGCCGTCCCGGTAACGGTCGAACCGTTGGGTCCGGAAAGGTCGATGGTGTTTCCCTTCAGGCGCGGGGCGTCCGCTTCGATGTAGCCGTTTCGCAGCTTGATCCGGGCGCCCAGGGCCTCCAGTCCCATGAGGTGCAGGTCGATCGGCCGCCCGGCCTCGTCGCCGCCGGCCCCGAAGACACAGCCGCCCGGCAGCGAGACCTTGGCCTTGCCGCGGCGGGCCAGCAGCGGCCCAAGGGTGCAGATCGATGCCCGCATCGTGCTGACCAGCTCATAGCCGGCGGTGTGAGAGTCGGGATTGTCGGTTTCGATGCGCAGGCAGCCTGTTTCCTCCCGCTCGCAGCTCATGCCAAGCTCGCGAAGGATGGACATGGTGGTGTCCACGTCCGAGAGGTCAGGGACATTGCGAATCGTACACGGATCCTCTGTCAGGATCGTGGCAAACAGGATAGGCAGGGCGGAGTTCTTCGAACCCTGTACCCGGATAGATCCGGAAAGGGGAACGCCGCCTTCGACGATGATTTTGTCCAAGAGGTCTTCACTTCTCAGGGGCGGCAACCAGGCAAGCCGCCAGGGACATACTCAACGTTCAGGTAGGGAGATTGTAACGATGAACAGTCGTGCGTCAAGTTTGCCCGGGCGAGTTCGCTTCCTTTTCTCGATGGGCAAGCACGACCCGCGGAATTTTGGCGTAATCACGTGTTATTGAGACTTCCCGCAAACCCTGGGTCTCAAATAATTGACCGACCTTTGCCGCCTGGGAGTCTCCTGTTTCAACGATCACGGCCCCTCCCGGGGCCAGCCAGTCCTCCAGGCCGAGGCAAATTGTGCGGAAAAAGCCCAGCCCATCCCCATCCGGACTGAGTGAATCGAGCAGGGCAAGCCGGGGTTCAAAGAGACGAACATCGTCCATCAGCCCTTCCTCTTCGGCCGCGGCGATGTAGGGAGGGTTGGAGACAACCAGGTCAAAGGGCGCAGTGCCGGGGGGCAATGCGCCGAAGAGGTCGCCTTCGAGGAAGCAGATGCCTTCGGCCACCTTGTTTTTTTCTGCGTTCCTGCGGGCGACCTCCAGGGCCTCCGGGCTGATATCGACAGCGGTGATCTCGGCGCCGGGTGCATTGACCGCCAGTGCAACAGAGATGTTGCCGCTGCCGGTTCCGAGGTCCAGGATGCGGGGTTGTTCCCGGGGCAGCTCCCGGACCAGGGCGAGGGCTCCATCGACGAGATGCTCGGTTTCCGGTCTCGGGGTCAACACCGCGGGGGTTACCTCAAAGGGCAGGGAATAGAACTCTTTTTCCCCGGTCAGGTATGCGACAGGCTCTTTCTTTCCCCGGCGCTTGACCAGGCCCCTGAAAACGGCGCGGGCGTCTTCGCTAACCAGCTCCTCGAACTTTTCGGTCAGCAGCCCCAGGCGATTGACCCCGAGGGCGTTGGCCAGCAGGAGCTCCGCGTCAAGGCGGGCGCTCGGGATCTGCTGCCTGCGAAAATAACCCTCTGTCCATTCAAGGAGCTCGCGAGCAGTCCAGTCTTTGCTAGGGCGGTGTTCCTGGTTCAAAGTTCCTGTAGCCGCAGCTCCCGGTCCTGGTTTCTGAGCATCTCGAGCATTTTTTCGAGGGCCCCTTCCTTGACGACCTTCTCGAGGTTGAAGTTCTCCTTGATACGATGGTCGGTCACCCTGTTCTGGGGGAAGTTGTAGGTTCGTATTCTCTGGCTCCGGTCTCCGGAGCCGATCTGGCCGCGCCTCAGAGACTGCTCTTTTTCCTGGCGCTGGCTCTCGACGTGGTCATAGATCCTCGACCGCAGCACCCGCATCGCCTTCGCGCGGTTCTTGTGTTGCGAGGTTTCATCCTGGATGGAGACGACCAGGCCGGTGGGCATGTGGGTGAGGCGAACAGCCGAGCTGGTCCGGTTGACCTTCTGTCCACCCGGGCCGGAGGCCCGGAAGAAGTCGACTCGCAGGTCGGCCTCCTTGATCTCGATCTCTACCTCCTCGGGCTCGCCCATGACTGCGACCGTTGCGGCCGAGGTGTGGATTCTCCCCGAGGTTTCCGTTTGTGGGACGCGCTGCACCCGGTGGCCGCCCATCTCGTAGCGCAGGTGGCGATGAACCTCCTCGCCGGCCACGGAAAAAATGATCTCCTTGAAGCCGCCGAGATCTGTAGCGCGCCCGTCGATCACCTCGACCTTCCAGCCCTGGCGCTCTGCAAGCCGGCCGTACATGCGGAAAAGATCTCCGGCGAACAGGGCGGCCTCGTCGCCCCCTGTTCCGGCACGAATCTCCATAATCACGTTCCGCCCGGCATTCTTGTCCTGTACAAGGATGCGGTCGAGAAGCTCCTGCTCCACCTGGTCAAGCTCGGGCTGCAGCGTTTCGTTTTCCTCAAGGGCGAGCTCCTGGAGCTCGGAATCTTCCCCGGGGTTCTCGCAGAGCTCGAGGTTTTCTGCGATGGTCCGTGACAGCTCCCGGTAGCGCTTGTATTGCTCTGCCACCTTGGTCAGAGAGCCGCATTCGCGCGACAGCAGGCGAAGGCGCGGCGGCGAAGACAAGACCTCCGGGTCGGCCAGCAGCTGCTGAACCTCATCGAGGCGCTCTTCGGTTTCCTTCAGCTTCTCTTCAACGGCAGGGGGGAGCATCGCTTATCGATCTCCTGGGGGGACAACAGGGTTCCTTCCATTATTGCGGCGCAGGCCAATTAAGCAAGTGGCCGTGCAGGGCGCCGGTTTCCAGGAGGGAAGGGCTAGCTGTCTTCGGCGGCCGGCTTTTCAGCGGCTGGCTCTTCAGCTGCAGCTTCTTTGGCGGCCGGCTCTTCAGCAGCAGGCTTTTCGGCTGCCTCGGGGGCGGCTTCAGCGGCCGGTGCTTCTGCGGCAGGCTCAGCGGGTGCTTCGGGAGCAGCTTCCTCGGCTGGTTTTTCGGCGGGCTTCTCAGCCTTTTCAGCGGCGGGAGCCTGCTCGCCTTTGGCGGCGGGCTTGCCACCCTTGCCCCGGGGGCCTCCGCCCTCTTCCTCTTCTTCCCCGGCCTTTCTCTTGAAGGTGGGAATGTCGAGGCTGCCGACTTTTTCTTTTCCGGCCTTTTTCTTGCGCTTCTTGGCGGCTTCCTCGATCTGGTCTTTGGAGGAGTCTTCCCAGTTATACTTCTTGCCGAATTTCTCCAGGCGGCCGGCGGCATCGACGAATTTCTGCTTGCCGGTATAGAAGGGATGGGAGGCACTGCTGATTTCGACGTTGACCAGCGGGTACTCCTTGCCGTCTTCCCACTCGATGGTGTCCTTGGTGACGGCGCAGGAACGGGTGAGGAACCGGAAGTCTCCGGATTTGTCCTGGAAAACGACAGGCCTGTAATTGTCAGGATGGATTTCTTTTTTCATGGTTGCTGCTTCGCAGTCTCTTGTTCAGGTAATACTGAAAATCGAAGGATCCGATTATAGTGCCCCCGGCGTTCTGAGCAAGAGGATGAAATCCCCAGAGGGCAGATTTTCTCTTTTCTTCCCGGGTGGTCTTTCCGGAACTTGATGCCCGCCCTGGAGGGGGAAGGGGCGTTTTTCAGGCGGTTTTGCGGTGATCCTGGTTGCTGTCGCCCGTTTCTTTGACCGGCTCCCAGGGGCTCCAGACTTTCTTTCCGGATCCGAAGGTCTTTTTTTCGACCACTTTCTCATCAACGGTGAACTCCTTCAGCCACCGCCTGTGCGGCCCCTTCTTCTTCGTTTCCTCGTTCTCCATGACCTTGATCTGGGGCTCGGGAAGCTCGTAGAGAACATCGAGCATGATCTCTTCAAGGATGGAGCGCAGGGCCCGCGCTCCGGTTTTTCTCTCGATGGCAAGCTCGGCGATCCGGCGCAGCGCATTGGGCGCAAAGCGCAGGTTGGTGTCATTGAGCCGGAAGAGCTTCTTGTATTGCTTGACCAGTGCGTCCCGCGGCTCCTGCAGCACGCGCACCAGGTCGTCTTCTTCCAGGGGGTCGAGTGTTGCAAGGATGGGCAGGCGCCCGAGCAATTCGGGAATCATGCCGAACTGGACCAGGTCCTCCGGCCGCATTACCTGGAAGGCGGCCTTGAGTTTCTCAATTTCGCTCTTGTCGCGGATATCTCTAGGCTTGGTGCCCAGGCCGACTCCCGGCTCAAAGAAATCGGGCAGGTCCTTCATCGAGTCGGGGCGCCTTCGGACAAGCTCATCTATTCCCGTAAAAGTGCCGGCGCAGATGAACAGGATGTTGGGCGTGTCCACCTGGAGGTATTGCTGCTCGGGATGTTTGCGGCCACCCTGGGGGGGGACGTTGGCAATGGTCCCCTCGATGAGCTTCAGCAGGCTCTGCTGGACGCCTTCGCCGGAGACGTCACGGGTGATGGAGACGTTGGAGGTCGCGCGGCCGACCTTGTCGACCTCATCGACAAAAATAATTCCCTGTTCGGCCCGCTTGATGTCGTAGTCGGCGGCCTGCACGAGCTTGAGGATCAGGTTTTCGACATCTTCGCCAACGTAGCCGGCCTCTGTAAGGGTCGTTGCATCTCCGATGGCGAAGGGGACATCCAGCAACTCGGCCATGGCGCGGGCGAGCGCGGTCTTGCCGCAGCCGGTCGGTCCCAGCAGCAGCACGTTGCTCTTTTCGATGATGACATCTTCCTGGTCCGGGCTGCTGTCCGGCTCGGCATTCCCATGCAGCAGGCGCTTGAAGTGGTTGTGTCCGGCCACCGCGAGGACCTTCTTGGCCCGGTCCTGTGAGATGATGAACTCGTCAAGCTCGCGGACGATCTGCTGGGGTGTCGGGATCTCGTCGAGAGGCAGAAGCGGCCCCGAGCCGTCTTCCTCGCCGCCCGGTCCAATGGCGCTGTCTTCGACAATGATGGAGTGGCAGATCTCGACGCAGGTATTGCAGATGTAGATGCCGGGACGGCCACCCTGGATGAGCTTCTCAACCTCGAGCTTGCTCTTGTCACAAAAGGAGCATCGCTCTGTAGTACTGCGGCTTCCCGATCTTGGCATTATCCGTCGTCTGCTCCCCGCAGGGTTTCGATCACCTCGTCTACGATGCCGTATTTTTTTGCCTGCTCCGCGGTCATGAAGAAGTCCCGGTCGGTATCTTTTTCCACCGTCTTGAGCTTCTTGCCGGTGTGCTTGGCGAGTATCTCGTTGAGGCTTTTCTTGTACCGCTTGAGCTCATCGGACTGGATCAGGATGTCGGAGGCGGTTCCCATGGTTCCGCCCCAGGGCTGGTGAATCATGACGCGGGAATTCGGCAGCGCGTGGCGCTTTCCGGCGGTGCCGGCGCCCAGGAGCACGGCGCCCATGCTGGAGGCCTGGCCCAGGCAGTAGGTGGCAATGTCGCAGGGCACGAACTGCATGGTGTCGTAGATCGCCATGCCGGCGGTTACCGATCCGCCGGGTGAATTGATGTAGATATTGATGTCCTGGTTCTTGTTGTCGCTCATCAGAAAAAGAATCTGCGCGATGATCAGGGAGGACGTGTAGTCATCGATGGAAGGGCCGATGAAGATGATCCGGTCCTTGAGCAACCGGGAGAAGATGTCGTAGGAGCGCTCTCCGCGCCCGGTCTTTTCTACGACGATTGGAACCAAGTTGGCTTGCATGTTCAGAACTCCTGCTTCACTTCTATTGTTGAGTCCATTTTCCCATCCTGCCGTATCAAACTGGAATACTGCCAATGGATTCCCGGCTGCTATTCATCCGGGTTTTCGGACTCGGTGTCTTTCTCAACAGTTTCATCGGCTTTTGAGGCCTCTGTTTCGCCATCGTTTTGGGGGCTTTCCCCTCCGATAATATCGGCTTTTTCCCTCAGGAAGCTTTTTACCTTCTCGTTCCGCAGGGTCTGGCGGATTTCATCGATCCGCCCGCTTTCCTGCAGCTGCCCCATCAGGGCTGCCGGGGGAACTCCGTAAACCATCGACATCATCTGGATTCGCTGGGAGATTTCCTCTTCCGTGGCGAAGATCTTTTCCTTGTCGCCGATCTTTTCAAGCAGGAAAAACTCCTTCAGCTCTCCGATAAGGTCGTCGGCGGCAGTCTCTCCGGCTTTTTTTCTCTCCTTTTCGATTTCCTTTTCGTCTTTGCCTGCGGCGACACCTTCCTGTTCAACGCGCTCTTCGGCAACGGTTCGCTGGCGCTCAATGAGGTCCTCGGGCAGCTCGAAGTCGAGCTTCTCGACAATCGAGTTGACGATATTCTTTTCAAGCTCGACCTGGTCCTGCCGCTCCACATCTTTCTGAAGCTGCTGCTCAATCGTCTCCTTCAGGCTGTCAACGGATTCCGCACCCATGGCCTTGGCAAACTCTTCATCAAGGTCCGGCAGGTCGGCGGTGAGGGCCTTCTCCAGCTGGAAGCGAAGGAGGACCTCTTTTCCGCGCAGGACCTCGTCGGGGTAATGGGCGGGAACGGTCACCTCGATTTCGAGCGGGGCCCCATCGCTGGTGCCGGCTCCTGAGCGGTCCCATTTCTCAACGAGCTTCTCGAGGTCTTCAATGGCGAAGGCCTCAAGGTTGCCGCTGGAGGGAACAAAGCCGGCCTGGTCAACCGTCTTCAGGGCCGTGTCATCCTCGATGAGTTCGTAGCTGCCGATGAGCTGGTCGTCGGCAGAGGCCTTCTCGGCATCGACAGGGACCATCTCGGCGCGGCTCTTGCGGAGCTTCTCAAGTTCTTCATCAAGGCGCCCCTCTTCCACCCCGGACTCTACCTTCTCAGCCTCGATGCCCTTGTATTCAGGCAGGTCAAAGTCGGGATAGACCGTCACATCGGCCTCGTAGGTGAAATCACTGCCGGAATCGAACTCGACCTTGTCGAAGCCCGGCTCCCCGAGGATTCTGAAATCTTTCTCCCGGGCAAGCTCCTCAAAGGACTCTGCAAGAAGGCTCTCCTTGACGTCCTTCTCCAGGTCTTCGCCGAAGCGCTTCTCCAGGAGCCGCCGCGGAACCCGGCCGCGGCGAAAGCCCGGCAGGGAAACCGTGGTGGCAAGCTCACCGTAGTTGTGGTCCAGGATCTCCTGGACCTTCTGAGCCGGCACCGTGGCCTTCACGAGCTTCTTGCAGGGCCCGGCATCTTCGATCTCGCAGGTGGCGCCAAGAGAATCATCGTCTTCTTCCTCGTCGGCTTCGGCGTCTTCTTCGCCACCGCCTTCTTCAGCGTCGTCCTCTTCAGCGTCGGCCTCTTCGGCGTTGGCTTCTTCGGCAGCTTCTGCGCTCTCGTCGCCGGCCTCTTCGGCCGCGGTGTTTTCAGACTCTTCTTCATCGACGGTCGAAGTTTCTTCTTCTTCCTTGTCGATCTCCGGCTCGGTCATCACGGGAATCCTTATTCCTGGAGGTTTTTGTTCGAGAAACCAGTTCACGCACACAAGCTGGCCGGCAGAGAATTCTTTCTGCCCTGGTCAGTGTGGCTGTGGCCTAAGCCGCACAACCCGTCCTCGTTGGCTGGGCCCAGGGCGTTGCAGACGGTAAAAAGGCGTGTCTTTCGCCCCTGCGGCAAACGGTAATATAGCCAGAGCTTTAAAGACTGCAAACCGTTTATCCGATACCATGCCTCCGGTATATGGACTTCACATGATGAGCTTCTCAGGTTCCGGGCCGATAAGGGCCACCACAATATGATTACCAAGTCGAGCAATCTAGTGATCGTCGAGGGAAACCTGGTTCCTGCCGACGGCGATGGAGAGATGTCCAGGGGGCGGATCGAGATCGATGCGTCCACCGGGCTCATCGTGGAAACAGGCGAGGCCCGCGGCACCGGCGACCTGGTGCTCGATGATGATCACATCGTCATGGCGGGCATCATCGACCAGCATGTGCACGCGCGCGAAGACGTAACCGGCGAAGACAACTACAAGGAAACCTTTCAGACCGCCGGCGAGGCGGCGGTTAACGGGGGGGTGGTGGCACTTGTTGAGATGCCCAACAACCCTGTGGCGCCCGTAGATGATGAAAGCTACCTGGCAAAAAAGGACATCGCCGCCGGCAGCCTGGTCGACGTCCTGCTCTATGCGGGTGTCGGCCCCGGCACCCATCCCCTGTCGTTCCCGGTGCCTTACAAGGTCTACATGGGCCCGAGCATTGGCCACCTGTTCTTCAAGAACGAGGAGGTGCTCCGGGAGACTATCTCCCGCTACCGGGGTCATTTCGTCGCCTTCCACGCCGAGGACCCGGTGATCCTCGATGAAAACAAAGATGCGGAAACCCACTATCTCCAGCGCCCACCGGAGGCGGAGATCGAGGCCATCGACCTCATCCTCAGGATGAGTGACAATTACGGTATCCGGCCGCATATCTGCCACCTGTCTACTGCCGAGGGCCTCGAGCTGATCCGGGCAGCGAGAAAGAAGGGCCTGCGGGTCACCACCGAGGTGACCCCGCACCACCTCTACTACGACCAGGATAATGCGCAGGGCTTTGCCTCCCCCGGCTACCTGCAATGCAACCCCCCGATTCGTTCCAGGCTGGACAGGATTGCCCTGCTGGAGGGCCTGCGCAGCGGCGACATTGAATGCCTCGCCACCGACCATGCTCCGCACACCCTTGAAGAAAAAGACCAGGGGATGTCCGGCGTTACCCAGCTCGATACCCTTGGCCCCTTCCTGTTCTGGCTGATGGAGGAGGGCTTTGACCTGCCGACACTGCAGCGGGCCTGCTCGGAGGTCCCCGGGCGCTTCCTCGGGCGCTACCTTCCTTACCGCTACGGCCGGGTGGAGCCGGGATTTGCGGGATCGCTGACGGTCCTGAAGAAAGAGAGCTTCACGGTCCGCCGCTCAGAGCTGAAAACAAGAGCCGGCTGGTCTCCTTTTGAAGGGGTTACCTTCCCCGGGCGGGTCAGCCACACCATCGTCCGCGGCCAGATCTATCCGAGGCTTGATTGATGCCATGAAGGTGCCGCGCGAGAAATTGGAGATTGGCTTTTCTCGCTCCAGCGGCCCCGGTGGGCAGAATGTCAACAAGGTCTCAACCCGGGCAGAGATCCGCTTCCATCTTGGAGGTGCCGACTGGCTTCCTGCTGCGCTTCGAAAGCGCCTGGCGGTCCTTTATCCGCGTCGACTCAACCGGGATGGAGAGTTCATCGTGGTTTCTTCGCGCTATCGCAGCCAGGGGCGAAATCTCGATGACTGCATTGAGAAACTCGAGGGGTTCATCGAGAAAGCCTCCAGGCGCCCCAGGCGCAGGGTTCCGACTCGAAAGACGCGCGCCTCCAACCAGCGGCGCCTTGATAAGAAAAAACGCCGCGGCCAGGTAAAGTCGCGCCGCCGCAGGCCTCCGGAAGGTTGAGTGTTGCGGTAAGGGGTTGCCGGCGGAAATGAATAAAGTTACCTGCTGTGAACGTCCTGTTATACGGTGCCGCGGGTTATTATCCTGCAAGCCCTGAAGAACAGGCGGCGTTCCTCCTCGCGATTACGAAAGGACCTCAACGGTGCGAGAGCTCTCCATTATTTTTCCATCCTATAACGAGGCGGCCAGGTTGCCCGACACCCTGCGCCGAGTGCTGGAGTTCTGCCGCCGGGAATTCGACCGCTTCGAGCTGATCGTTGTGGATGACGGCTCCACTGACAACACCGAGGAGGTCGTCGGAGAGTTCGAGGATGTTCGCTACCTGTGCAACGAGGTCAACCGGGGTAAGGGCGAAACCGTGAAGCGCGGCATGCTGGCGGCGGAGCTCGATACGATTCTTTTCAGCGACGTGGATCTTTCCACCCCGATCGAGGAGGCTCTTGCGCTGATGGGGGCAATCGATAAGGGCGCGGACGTGGTGATCGGGAGCCGCCGCTTCGATGGAGAAAAACAGGTGCGCAGGAGCTGGCCGCGGAGGCTGATGGCCTGGGGGTGGCGGACCCTGGTCCACCTGCTGGTCCTGGAGGGCATTCACGATACCCAGTGCGGCTTCAAGATGTTCCGCCGCGAGGCGGCGCGCGAGGTTCTCGCCCGTCAACGCCTGGAAGGCTGGGCCTTCGATGTGGAGGTGCTTTACCTGGCGCGGCGTCTCGGCTATGAGATTGCCGAGGTCCCGGTTGAGTGGCACGAGGCCGGAGACAGCCGCCTGGGATTCTTCAGCCCGTTCTGGATGGCCCTCGACCTCTTGAAGGTCCGGAGGCTGCATCGAAAACTCCGCCGGGAGAAGGAGGGCGGAGCGGGAGAGGATTGAGGACCAGGGGGGAGAAGAAAGAAAGGCCGGGTCGCTGGTCGGTTTAATCGGACGGGTGGGGGAGTACCCGTCACGAATAGAAGGGGGGGTAGAATCGCGTGCCGGCAAGGGGAGGCCGGCCGTCGGATTAAGGTCGCGGTTGGTGAACCGCGAAGGGTCGCGCAGGTTATTGGGGGCCGCAGCTCTCGGCTGCGGCGGATGCGATCCCGGCCTTTCGAATTGTCTGGTCTTTATGTTTCGGGTCAGTAACCTCTCTGGCTAATTGTCCGCTTACACCAGAACCTGTAAGGAAGCGGCGTGCCGAACGGCCCGCCCGGCCAGGAGCTCAACAGGAAATCGCCTCGCCATGCCCGGCTTAAGTCTTTTTATTAAAAGAGCTTATGGGTCGGGTTAAGCCGGGGAATTTTTGTGATTGAGGGCCACTTCGGCACCCCTGGGGGCGGGGGAATCGGTAGCAAAACGGTGCGGGAGTGTCCAATTCCTGGGCGGTGCAGCCTTCTTCTGCCGGCGGCCTCAGGAAGGCCGGGAGGTCAGGGAAGTGCGGCGATCAGTGCTGTGGCGCAGCGCTGAAGGGTGTGGATCTCCTCCTCGGAATAGTCGTATTCCTCACCCTTGCCGATGCCCAGGGTGGCGATGACCCGGTCTTCAGCAAGCAGGGGGACGACCACAGCACCCTCAACCCTGGTGTCGCGGGCCGCGGGGTTGGCAACCCCGGAGTCGTCTGTCTGCAGGTTGCACATGGTGACGGGCTCACGCCGCTGTGCACAGACCCCGGCCATTCCCTTGCCGAAGGGGATGCGCCCGGCGATCTGGGCGATATGGGGCGGAAGGCCGACCTGTGCAACCAGCTCCAGGAGCTGGTCCCCGGCAGCGGCCTTGTGGAAGGTGCAGGTGCGCGCATCAAATTCCTGCGCAATCTCTTCGATGGCGGCCTGCAGGCGATCTTCCCGCTCGCCATCATCCTGCAGGAGTGCGCCGAGGCGTTCTGTAATATCCGCTTGTGGAGTCATGATGGTGCCACCGCCTTCGTAATTGCCGCAAAGCAAGGTCCCAGTTTATCGCCACGAGCTTCAAGCCTCAAGCCCGGCAATTCAGGGACTTTTTGTTGTGCCCTCGTAAACAGGGGTCTTAGAATTCACATTGGCTCGCAGTTGGGGGCCGCTCTGATGGAGCCGTGTCCTGTCGGGCCGGAGTCTTTCACTGAAATGATCCGCGGAGCACTTTGCTTCGTGTCATAAAGGAGCAGATCACATGTCGATGCGAAACAGGCTGGGTGTCCTGGTTACAGCAGGGACCCTGTTCATCTCGGGTTTTGCTTTCTCTCTCATGGCCGAGGACGCAGCCGTCCTGGTCGCGCCCCGGGAGATTTTTTCCGGGGGCAATTCCGCCCTGACGTTGACGACCTTCAATGCCCAGACCCGGCAGCCGGTTTCGCGCCGGGCCATCGTCCGGCTTCTCGATGGCAACCAGATCGTGGCCGGCCTCTTCGATGGGCTGACGGGCCCCGATGGCCGGGTCCATGTCTCCTTCCAGGTGCCGGACATTCCCGGCGGCAGCTACCGTTTCGAGGCACAGGTCAGCCGTGTTGAGGCGGCCCTTGAGCTCGACACGATGGTTTCGAAGGCCCCGGCAATCCTGGTCGAGACCGACAAGCCGATCTACAAGCCCGGCCAGACCATCAAGGGTCGGATCCTGCTGGTCGATAATTCTCTGCGCCCGGTGCCCGGCGAGGTAGAGGTCAGCTTTCACGATGCCAAGGGTATCCGGATCGACAGGCGCTCCCTTGAGGCCAACGAATTCGGGGTGGCGCCCTTCTCCCTGGCGCTGGCCACGGAGGCCAACTTCGGGACCTGGAAGGTCAAGGCCCGCTCCGGGGATGTGGAGAGCATCCGCGATGTCCGGGTTGAGAAGTACACCCTTCCGCGCTTTAACCTCGCGGCCGAGTTCCCCCGCAGCTGGACCCTGGCTGCCCAGGAGGTCGAGGGCAGGGTGGATGCGCGCTATTTCTTTGGACGCGCGGTCGAGGGGACCTGCTATATCTCCGCGAGCAGGTACGTTGGTGAATGGCAGGAATACGCCTCCATCGAAGGCCAGCTGGAGGATGGGCTGCTCAGCTTTACCCTGCCGCCGGTTGATTTTGTCGCCGGCGCCCCAGAGGGCGGTGGGCAGGGGTCCATCACGCTCGACATCGATGTTACCGACTCAACGGGCCACACGGAATCGATCAGCGAGATCCTGTCGGTGGTAGAGGCTCCGATTGTTATAGGCCTTGTGCCCCGGGCCGCCACGCTCAAGCCGGAAATCGTTGCCAGCCTGGTGGTGACCGCCTCGACTCCCGACGGCGCCCCGCTGAACGCCTCCGTTCCGACAACGATCACCTTCAGCGATTCCAGCGGGCAGGAGCTTGAGACCCTGCAGCGGGATGCCGAGGTGCTTGATGGCAGCGCCGAGCTCAGCTTCACCCCGCCTGCCGACACCTTCTTTGCGGCGGTCGAGGCATCCGCGGTTCGCGATGGCTACCGGGCGAGCGCCTCCACCCAGATAGGCGGCTCCTATTCCCTCGGCGGCAGCTACCTGTCGATCTCACGCTCCGATGCATCCTCTCCGGCGAGCGTTGGACAGCGGGCGGCTTTTTCTGCTGTTGCAACCCACGCCTCCACCATCTATTACGAGGTCTACAGCGGTGGGCGCACGGTGCTGTCGGGCTATACCGAGGATGCAGATTTCAGCTTCACGGTAACGCCTGAGATGGCCCCCAAGGCAAAGGTGGTTGCCTATTCCCTGAGCCCGACCAACGAGGTGGCGGCAGACAGCATGGTCCTCGAGGTGCTGCCAGGCTCGAGCATGGAGATCCAGGCCGCCTTCGAGCGCGAAAGGGTCAAGCCCGGAGATGCGGTCAGCGTCACCGTCGATACCGGACGGCCGGGGCGAGCCCTGGTCGGTCTCTCGGTTGTGGATGAGTCCGTTCTCGCCCTGGGCAGGAGCCGCCTGCACCTGGCGCAGGTTTTCGCAGAGCTCGAGAGCCGCTTTCTCGAACCCCAGGTCCAGGTTCTCGACGGCGGTGGCGGCCCCGGGCTCATTGACGGGCCGTTTTTCGGTGGCGGATTCCGGGGCGGCGGGCCGGCAGTTCCGGCCAGCACTGGTGCGCTTGATGTGCTCGAGGGCGCCGGGCTGGGCGTCGCCGCCAGTGACAACATAACGGTTCAAAGAGGACGGGAGTTCCAGCTCTGGCGCTGGGACGATGCGGTGGACTTTGATGGAGGCCCCTTCCCCATGCCGGCGCCTCCGGACCTGGCGCTCGAAGAAGCTGCGGGCCCGGAAGCCCCGGCCGGAACGCCCAGCGAGGCGGTCCGGGTGCGCCAGTATTTTCCCGAAACCTGGGTCTGGGAGCCGATGCTGATTACCGATGACCGCGGGCGGGTCACGGTTGATCTCGAGGTGCCGGACAACATCACCGGCTGGAAGCTCTCTGCGGTTTCCAGCTCGGCTGCAGGGATCGGTTTTGCAGAGGCGGAGCTGACTGCCTTCCAGGAGTTCTTCGTTGATCCCTCCCTGCCCTACGAGGTTACCCGTGGCGAGGAGTTCCCGGTCAAGGTCGATGTGTTCAACTACCTTGATTCCGCCCAGGTGGTAACGCTGAGTTTCGGTGACGGCGACTGGTTCGAGCTCCTGGGAAGCCAGGGGGCGGAGCTTACGGTTCCGGCCGGCTCAGCCCAGGCCGTCTACTTCCCGATCCGCCCGCTTGAGATCGGCGAATTCAACATCTCGATTACGGCACGGGGTTCGAAGGGTGCCGACGCGGTACAGAAGTCGATCAAGGTGATCCCGGAGGGGACACCTGCGGAGCAGGTCTTCAACGGCGTGATCGAGGCCGGCCGGGTTGAATTGCTGGAGCTGGGCTTCCCCCGCGACGCCATCTCTGATTCAGAGAGGGCCTACCTGAACATTACCCCCAGCCCGGTGGCGCAGACCATGAACGGCATCAGCGACCTTCTCCAGATGCCCTACGGCTGCGGCGAGCAGAACATGATCTTCCTGGCTCCGGACATCGAGATCCTCAAGTACCTGCGCGAGGTGGGTGAGCTCAACCCCGAGATTCGCGCCCAGGCCGAATACTTCGTCAACACCGGCTACCAGAAAGAGCTGACCTACCAGACCGATGATGGCGGCTTTGCCGCCTTCGGAGGGCCAGAGGGAAGCCTCTGGCTGAGCGCCTTCGTGCTCTCCACCTTCTCCGGTGCCCGGGAGGTGCGGGACATCGATGAGGGCGTGCTTGCCCGTTGCGCCGGGATGCTGATCTCCCGCCAGCGTGCCGACGGGTCCTTCACGACCGATGATTTCCTCATCCACCAGGAGATGGATGGCGGGCTCGATAATGCCTACTCGATGGCAGCCTATGTTACCCGGGCACTGGCAGAATATGCCGAGGGGATCGAGGTGCCGCCCGGCGTCGCCGCAGCGATTGAGAGGGCAGCCGGGTACCTCGTCAGCAACCGTGCCCAGGTGAACCGCGATGCCTACCCTCTTTCGATTGCAGCTGTTGCGCTGCTTTCAGTTCCCGGCTACGAGCAGGCGGCTGAAGAGGTTGTCGACCGCCTGGTGGACCTGGCAATCAGCGAGGGCACCGGCATCCACTGGCAGCCCTATCCGGTTGAAACGACCGGCTATGCGGCCCTGGCCCTGCTCGGCTCCGGCCGTCCACAGGCCGCTGCAGCTATTGACTGGCTGACCACCCAGCGCAACTCGCTCGGCGGATATGGCGGCTCAACGCAGGACACCGTTGTTGCGATCCGCGCGCTCTTTTCTGCTGCGCGAACGGTCCGCAGGGATCTTGAGCTGACCCTGGAGCTTCTCGCCGGCAACACGGTCCTGGAGACGCTGGTGGTGACCGAAGCGAACTTTGACCTGCTGCACAGCTTTGAGCTTCCGCTTGAGGATGCCCCCCTGCGCCTGCGCGCAACCGGGGACGGCTCCGTTGGGTTCCAGGTGGCACGAAAGTATCACGTTCCGGATGACCTGCTTCCTCCGCCCCGCGATATGACGATCGAGGTGGACTATGACAGCGAGGGTATCGAGGTCGATGAAATCCTCGACGCGACCGTTCGTCTGAATTACACCGGCGCCAAGGAGAGGACGGGCATGGTGATTGCAGACATTGGCATTCCTACGGGCTTTGCAACGGTGGGGTCGAGCCTGAGTGCCCTGGTCGATGCGGGGGTCGTCAGCCGGGTCGACCTGGCCGGGCGCAAGGCGGTCTTTTACCTTGATGCCTTGAGGCGCCTCGAGCCGGTTGAGTTTACCTTCCGGATGAGGGCGCTCTACCCGGTTCGTTCCGAGGGGCCCGTCAGCAGGGTTTATGAATATTATGATGCCGAGGTGCAGGCCTATCACTGCCATCTGCCGGTGCTGGTTGCCGAGCCAGAGGTTCTCCGGGTAAGTTTCGTCAGGGGGGACACCAACGGCGATGCGTCCCTCGACATCTCCGATGCGGTTGCGACCCTGAATTACCTCTTCCTTGGAGGGGAGAACAACCGGGTGGCCTGTGAGGACGCAGGAGATGTTAACGACGATGGCCTCCTTAACATAACGGACCCGGTCTACGCGCTGGCCTTCCTCTTCCAGGGAGGGTTGCCGCCGGCTGAGCCCTTCCCGCAGGCGGGTCTCGATGAGACCGAGGATGGGCTGGACTGCCTGGCCGCCCAGTAGGAGGCTGCCCGGGACCGCCTCAGAGCCGGTAGGTTTTTTTCGCCAGCGAGTAGGCGAGGTCGACGATCATCTCGGCGGCCTCGCCCTCCTCGAGCACGTGCTCGGCGACGAGCCGGGCCAGGAAGTTGGCATCGATGCGCCGCGCCACATCATGGCGGGCGGGGATGGACGGGAAGGCCCGCGTGTCGTCATTGAAGCCGGCGGTGTTGTAGATTCCGCAGGTCTCGGTGACGCGCTCCCTGAAGCGGGTCATTCCTTCGCGGCTGTCCTGGAACCACCAGGGTGGACCGAGCCGGAGGCAGGGATAGTGCCCGGCCAGCGGTGCCAGCTCCCTCGAAAAGGTGGACTCATCGAGGGTGAAAAGTACCAGGGTGAAGTTTTCCCGGCTTCCGTAGCGCGCCAGCAGCGGCTGGAGATTGCGGGTATAGTCCGTCGCAACCGGGATGTCGCAGCCCATGTCTGCTCCGAAGGCCTCGAACAGAGGCGTGTTGTGGTTTCTCCAGGAGCCCGGGTGCAGCTGCATGACCAGGCCATCCTCGACACTCATACGGGCGAACTCCATCAGCATGTGGCCGATGAATTGTTTCTCGTCGTCCTCTCCGGCCTCCCCGGCCAGGGCCCTCTGGAAGATCGCGTCTGCCTCCGCGGCAGAGAGCTCCCTGGAGTAGGGACTGAAGACACCGTGGTCGGTGGCGGTGGCGCCGAGTGACTTGAAAAATTCGCGGCGAGCTTCCAGTGCGCGGATGTAGCCGGCAAAGCTCGAGACATCCTCTCCGCTGCAGGCGGCCAGCCTGTCGAGCTCGTCTTTCCAGCCCGGAGCGAGGAGGTTGACAGCAGCATCCGGCCGGAAGGTCGGCCGAACCGTGCCCTCCCAGTCGCTTTCGAGGAGCTGGCGGTGGGAGGCCAGGTCGTCGGTGGCGGCATCGGTGGTGCAGAGCACCTCGATGTTGAAGCTCTCAAAGAGTGCGCGCGGCAGGAATTCCGGGGTGAGCAGCTTTGCGGCAATCTGGTCGTAGAGCTCCATGGCGTTGGCAGAGCAGAGGGATTCCTCGATACCGAACACCGATTCAAATTCGTGCCGGAGCCAGCCGGCTGTCGGGGTGGCCCGGAAAAGGTGGTAGTGGTCGGCAAAGGTCTGCCAGATCTTCCTCGAATCTTCTTCGCAGGCGCCGCCCTCCTGCGGGGCGATTCCAAGGCTCTCGAGCTGCACCCCCTGGGAATAGAGCATGCGGAAAATATAGTGGTCGGGGATGATGATCAGCTGTGCGGGATCGGGAAAGGGATCGTTGCCGGCCAGCAGTGCCGGGTCGACGTGCCCATGCGGACAGACAAGGGGCAGCCCGGCGACAGAGGAGTAGAGCTCCGATGCCAGCTTGCGGATCGTGGGGTCCGGATCAAAGTAGCGGTCTGGATGAACCATGCAGCTGTTCCCGTCCTGGTTGGCGAAGAAGGTACTAATCTGGCAGAATCTACGGAATGAAAGCCCTGAGGGCAAGAACCCTGTCCGGTTTCCGCCGGGGCCGTGTTATCGAAAAGATTGAAGGAGGAAGAGATGGGAATGCTCTGGGACCTGGCGCAGCTTGTGTTCGCGGTGGCCATCGTTCTGTGGTTGCTGAGGTTTCACGACCGCCTGCGTGGGGTTGAGCGGCAGCTGGAGAGCCTTGGGGAGGGCCAGGAAAGCGAGGATGAATAGGGCGCCTTTGAGTTGCGTCTGAATGGGAAGTAGAATGAGCCCGATGTCCCGTCCCGAAGATACCTCCATGCAGCTGGCCTATACCCCCACAGAGCGCCGACAGCCTTTCAATGTCCTGCTGGTCATCGCAGATGACCTGGGGGCCCGCCACCTCCCTTTTTACGGCTACGAGCGCGACACCATGCCCCTGCTTCAGCGCCGGCTGGAGGGAGCCACCCTGTTTGCCAATTGCCACTCCCCGGTGGGGTGGACCCTTCCGGGTTGTGCCTCGATTATTACGGGGCAGCTTCCCGGTGGCCACGGTCTCTATGATCACAACAACCGGTTCCAGAAGCCCAAGCTCGGCCACTACCTGGGCGAAGGATATGAGCGGGTCGGGATTGCCAATAACGGTAATGTCGTCTCCGATACGATTCCGGTGGAGTACCTCGAGAGCCTCGGCTTTGAGCGCCGGCCGGCCAAGTGGAAATCATTCGGCTGGGATGACGGCTTCGACCGCTATGACTGGGTTCATCGCGAAGATCATGAGCAGCCCTTCGTGCTGGCCCGCGAGTTCCTGGAGTCTCGCAGCGGTGGCTCCGAGAAGCCCTGGTTTCTCTCTTTCCACAGCAACCTGGTGCATGACTACCACATGGGGCGGGACTACTACCTCGATGTGGGAGACTGGCTCGATGGGGAGCTCCACCCCGGCCTTCGCGATGTCAGGGACGGACCGGAGATCTGGTGCAACCCTCCTGCCGGGGTTGACTGGGAACAGGAGAAGCGAGACCTGGTGGCCAAGTATGATTCGGGGGTCCGTGGCTACGATGCGCGCCTGGACGAGCTGCTTGGCCTGGTGGACCCTGAGAGTACCATCGTGGTTTTCGTCAGTGATCACGGTGAGGGGTTCGAGCCGGAGAGGGGCCGTGTTCACCACTGCGGGCGTCTTCACGGTGACCTGACCCATGTCCCGCTGGCCATCTGGCTTCCGCCCTCGCTGCGCTCACATTACGAGGCCCCGCCCAGGGAGGAATCGCAGTGCTCAACAATTGATGTGGTTCCGACAATTCTGACCCTGCTGGGAGATGCGGTTGCCGGTTTCCCCGGCCGCTTTCTTTTTGACCTCCCTCCGCATCGCCGCCTGCGCGGAGAGGACCGCGGCTATCTCTACTGGAATGAAGACTGCCTCCGGGAGAGCTATGACACCTGCAGTATCGAGCTGAACTCAGAAACCACCTACCCGCTCAAACGAATCAGTGTTCGCCGCAATGACACAACCCGGGAGTATTCCTACAACCTGGCCTACGACCCTCTCGAACACGAAAACCTGCTGGAGGCGGCGCCGGCCGATGGAGAACCGGTCAGCTTCGTGGTCGCGGTGAACGATGAGGAGGAGCTGAGAAATAATTTCCTCGCCTCGGCGGTTGCCCGGGGCGGCCGCCACGAGATCCTGCTGGTCGACAACTCGGCCAACAGCCGCTATGAGAGCATCTCCGCCCTCTACAGCGAGGCGCTTGAGAAGGTAAAGAACGACCTGGTTCTCTTTGTACACCAGGATCTCTATCTCTATGAGGGCTGGGAGCAGCGTTTTTTCTCGGGCCTGCGGGAGCTCGAGGCGACGGATCCCGGCTGGGGGGTCATCGGGCCGGTCGGGGCGCTGGGGGTGATCCCCGGAGAGAAAAAGCAGCTCAGGGGCCACTGGTCAGACCCCAGCGGCTACCATTTTGAGGGGCCCCTGCCCCAGGAGGTCGAGTCGCTCGATGAGCAGCTGCTGGGTATTCGCAAGCGAAACGGTGTCGGCTTTGATGCCGCCCTGCCGGGCTTTCATTGCTATGGGATTGACCTGAGCCTTGCTGCCCGCGAGCAGGGGCATAAGAGCTATGCGCTCGATTGTTATGCCTGGCATAAATTCAAGGATTCAGAAGGCCGGCTCGTTGAGCGCAGGGAGCGCTCGGCAAAGATCAAGCGCCGCTGGGGGGAAGAGTTCATGGCAGAGTTCGGCCCCAGTGCAGATTACGTGGAACAGAAATGGCAGAAATATCTACCCTTCCAGACGACGTCCTGGACCTGGGGCGGCGACTGATTCCGCGCCCGGTCTTTCTCCTGGGCTGTGCGCGCTCGGGGACCTCTATCTTTGGAGAGGCCCTGGCGGCGCATCCGCTCGTCACCTATCTCTTTGAGCTCAGCCCGGCCTGGAACGCCATCGTCCAGGAGGGGCCGGACCATCGCCTGGAGCAGTCTGCGGCTACGGCCGGGCTTGCCCGCCGGGTCTACGAGGAGTTCTCTCCAGCGCTCCAGGGGGGGGAGGGGGAGGTCCTGCTGGAAAAGAACCCCAAGCATGTTCTGCGCCTGCCCTTCCTTGCGGAGCTCTTTCCCTGGGGGCGCTTCATTCATATTATCCGGGATGGGCGGGACACAGCAGCTTCCCTGATGTTTCGCAACCGCGGCCCCAGCTGGGGGCACCTCCGGGTTCCGGGCTGGGAGGGGCTGCTGGAGAGCCATGGGGAGAAGAACCACATTCGCTGTGCCCACCAGTGGCGAATTGCGGTAGAGACGGCCCGCGCCGACGGCCTGGGCCTCGGGGACCGCTACCTCGAGGTCCGCTATGAGCGCCTGGTGGAGGAGCCCCTTGCCGTTGCAGGGGAGGCACTCGCCTTCATGGGGCTCAACACCCCGGCGGAGGTGGCGGAGTTCTGCAGCAAGATCCAGGATGAGACCGGGGGCTCCTACCACGCTCTCAAGCAGGTGCGCCACTACGTCGACAATCATTCGCGGCGCATAGGCCGCTACCGTGAGAACCTGGAGCCGGAGCAGCTTGCGGAGGTTGAGTCGGCCTGCGGGGGGCTTCTGCGCGAGCTGGGCTACCTTGCCTGAGTCCGGCTGGAACTGAGAGCCCTTGTATTATTAAGCCTCAAGGTCTTACCATAGCGCCACCCGCCTGAGGAGGGGGGGCGTTTGACCGGTCATGAAGTTTTATTCCAACCAAGGAGTCCAGCTATGAAGTCTGTCTTCAGTCGCTATTTCGGTTTTGTTTTCCTGGCCTTTGTCTGCATCGGCATTTCCTGCAATATAGCCCAGCTGTCGCATCCCGGCGCATCGGCGGACCATCACAAGCATGGCTCGCAGTGGAAGGGCGTTGGACAGGTTGTTGCTGTCATGCAGCCAACGGAGGGGAACAAGGCGGGCGGAACGGTCGTATTCACCCAGACGAAAGATGGTGTCAAGGTTGAGGCCAATATCACTGGGTTGTCGCCTGACAGCGAACACGCGATCCATGTTCACCAGTTCGGCGATGTTCGCCTGGGCAACGGCAAGGGCACCGGCGGCCATTACAACCCCGAGGGCCACGACCATGGCCTCCCGGCAACGGCCAAGCGCCATGCCGGCGACCTCGGCAACCTCAAGGCCGATGACAAGGGCGCGGCGAGCTATACGATCCTGGCGAAGAACATCTCCGTGGCCGGGCTGAAGAACCCGGTGGTCGGGCGTGGCGTGATCATCCATGCGAAGGTCGATGACGGAGGCCAGCCTACGGGTAACGCAGGGGCGCGGATCTCACAGGGCGTGATCGGAATCGCCAGGCCTCCGGCTCCGGCCAAATAACAGGGCCGGAAGGGAATCAGTCCAGGGGTGGGGGAACAGGGGGCGCCGCCGGCTCAAGGGCCGGCTGTGCCCCCGCCTCTTTTTTTTCGCCGGCCTGTGGGCTGAACAGGCTCCTCAGGTCCTCGAGAATGAGGTAGCCGACAGGAACCATCACCAGCGAGATCACGGTGGCAAAGAGCACCCCGAAGCCGAGCGACACGGCCATCGGGATGAGGAACTTGGCCTGCAGGCTGCGTTCGAGCAGCAGGGGCGTGAGGCCCGCAAAGGTGGTCAGCGAGGTCAGGAGGATCGGCCGGAAGCGGATCTGCCCTGCCATGACGATGGTCTCAAAGAGGCCGCCCCCGGCCCTGCGGGAGGTGTTGATGAAGTCGACCATGACAAGGCTGTCGTTCACCAGGACACCGGTCAGCGCCACCAGCCCGAACATTGAGAAGATCGTCATGTCCATTCCCATGAAGATGTGGCCCCAGACCGCCGCAACAAGCCCGAGGGGGATGACGGACATGATAATCAGCGGCTGCAGGTAGGACTTGAAGGGGATCGCCAGCAGGATGAAGATCATGAAGAGGGCGAGGGCAAAGCCCTTTTTGAGCCCGCCGAGTGACTCCATTCGCTCGCGTTGTTCACCCTCCATCGAGTAGCGGACACTGGGGAAGGCCTCAATGATCGCGGGCATGATCTCGTTTTCGATACGCGCGCTGATGGCCGAGGAGCTGGAAATACGCTTGTCGACATCCGCCTTGACGGTGGTGATCCTGCGCCTCTCGGCACGGTTGATGGATGCGAATCCCCGCCCGTATTTGATGTCGGCGACATTCCGGAAGGGAACCTCGGAGCCGTCCCTTGCACGCACGCGCATATTCTCGATGTCTCCAAGAGAGCGCCTCTCGGCATCCGGGTAGCGAATCATGATCCGGATCTCATCCCGTCCCCGGAGAATCCGCTGCGCCTCCAGCCCGTAGAAACCCTGGCGCACCTGCCGCCCGAGGTCAGCCTGGGAGAGCCCGAAGTGTTCGGCATCCTTGCGGATGCGAAGCTGGAGCTCCCGCTTGCCGGGCCGGAAAGAGTCCGTTATGTCGTAGACGGCCTCCAGGCCGGCGAGTTTTTCTTTCAGGCGCCCGGCGGCCTTGCTGAGCTCTTCGGGGTTTCCGGCGGAGAGGTCGACGTTGACCGCATCCCCGGCATTGAAAAAGGATGCGGTATAGGTGACCTCGTTGGCATCGGCAATCGGGCCGGTGAGCTCCCGCCAGCGCCGGGCGATCTCGTTGGAGTTGACGGTGCGGTTCTCCGCAGGGGCCAGCTCGATGTTCACCTCGCAGAGGTGGGAGCCTGAGAATCCCGCCGAGCGCCCCCGCCGGGTGTCCTGTGCTTCGCGGAAGGGCAGGGCGCCCAGCGAGCTGCAGATGTGGCGAAAGACCTTCCCTTCCCTTGCGTGGCCCTCGGCCTCGAGCTGCGCCTCGAGCTTTCGCGCCGACTCCTCCAGCCGCCGGGCTGCCCGGCGGGTGATCTCTGCCGGGGTGCCCTGGGGCATCGAGACAAAGGCGACGGCGTTGTCTGCATCGACCTTGGGCATGAAGTGGAACTTGATCCAGCCGCCCATGAAGAGGCCGCAGGTCGCAAGGATGATGGCAAGGCTGGTAGCGACTGACAGGTAGCGCCAGCGAAGACAGAAATCAAGAAGGGGTGAATAGAGCCGGGAGATGACGAAGGAGAGGCCGCTCTCGACCTTGCCCTGGATGTTTCCCCAGGCCGAGGTCAGCGCATTGGGGCGGGAAGGCTTCCTGCTTTTTCCGTGGGAGAGGTGATTCGGGAGGATCAAGAGGGATTCGATAAGAGAAAAAATGAGCACCGAGATGACGATGGTCGGTATGACGGCCATGATCCTGCCGAGGCTTCCCGGGACGGTCAAGAGAGGGAAGAAGGCGGCGACGGTGGTCAGGACGGCGAAGATAACCGGGCGGGCGACCTGGCGGGAGCCTTCGATGGAGGCGGCCAGGCGGTTCTGCCCGTCGTGCTCGGCCCGGTAGATGCTCTCGCCCACGATGATGGCATCGTCGACAACGATTCCCAGCACAACGATGAAGGCGAACAGTGAGACCACATTGATGGACATTCCGAAGAAAGGCATCAGGGCAATCGCCCCCAGGAAGCAGACGGGGATCCCCAGCGCGACCCAGAAGGCCAGCCGCAGCTTGAGGAAGAGGGCGAGGGAGAGGAAGACCAGGATCAGCCCGGCCCTTCCGTTGCGGATCAGGAGGTCAAGCCTTCCACGCAGGACCTTCGAGTCATCCTGCCAGATGGTGAGGCTCAGCTCCGCGGGAAGCTTCAGGTCAACAACAGCGGTTTTGAGATAGTTTTCGATCTCCTCGGCGATCCCGGTCGCATTCTGGTCGCCGACCCGGAAGACGCTGACCATGATGGCGGGCTTTCCATCGAAGAAGGTTTCCTGGTCAGTGTCTGCAAAGCCATCCCTTACCGAGCAGACGTCACCGACCCGGACCCGGGTCCCATCGGGCCTGGTCAGGAGGGTGATGTCTTCGAATTCAAGGCCCTTGAGGGACTGCCCCTTTGCGCGCAGCATGATCTCTCCCTCGGTCGTCTTGATGGAGCCGCCGGGGAGGTCAAGAGACGACCGGCGGATGGCGGCCGCGACCTTCTCAAAGTCAAGGCCGTGGCGCTGCAGGGCGGTCTCGGAGATCTCGATCGAGATCTCGTAAGGCCGGGCATTGGTCAGCTGGACGAGGCTGACGCCGTCAAGGGCGGAGATGCCGTCGCGCACCTTCTCGGCGGCCTTTCGCAATGAGGGATAAGCCACCTCGCCGCGGACAGCCACCTCGAGAACGCGGCGCCGCAGGACCATCTCCTGCACGGCAGGCTTTTCACATTCTTCGGGGAAGGTGGAGATGGCATCGACACGGGCCTTTACCTCGTCGAGAAGGGTTTTGATGTCGGTGCCGGGCAGGGCGTCAATCGTGGCCGTGCCGGCGCCCTCGCCGGCAAAGGAGTTCATGCGCTTGATCCCGGCAATGCCGTCCAGGGCCTCCTCGACCCTCATGCAGACGCCCTTCTCGACCTCGGTCGGGGCGGCGCCGGGGTAGGCGACGCGCACGAGGATCTTGTCGGTGGAGATCTCCGGAAAGACCTCCTGGCGAACATCCATCACCGTGACGACTCCTGCCACGGCGATCAGGAGCATCAGGAGATTGGCACAGACACCGTTGCGGGCGAACCAACTGAGCATGATTCTTATTCCGTCTCCCCAGCGGTATCTAGTGCGACGGGCATGCCCTCGGCAAAGACCTCGACTGCCGAGATGCAGACCCGGTCACCGGCGGCAAGGCCGGAAGAGCCGAGGTCGATGATGGCGCTGGCAGCCTCGCGGCGCAGGACCCGGGCCTTTCGGCTCACAAGGCGGTAGCGCGGCCCTGGTTTTCCTTCTGCAGCCGGAGGGGCGCCCGGGGCGCTGCCGGACTCCTCGACCAGGAGCACCCGCCCGTCTTCGCGAACCGCCTCGCGCGGCAGGGTCGCGACATTGTTGAAGGTCTTGCCGCTGATCTCAGCCCTCACGAACAGGCCCACGGCCAGTGGCGGGCGCTGTTCCCCGGAGCGGGCATAGGGGTCGGGCACCTGGGCCACGGCGTGAATCATGCGGCTCTGCGGGTCGATGGCTCCCTCGGTTCGAACAATCTGCCCTTTCCAGGGTTCCTGTTCCTTCCCGCCGAAGCGCGCATAGAGCAAGACCTCCGGCATGGGCTGGGTTTCGCTTGCGGTGTCATCCCTGTAGGCCAGGGGAAGGTTGATGAAGTTGAGGTCCCGGTCGTTGATCGGCAGCCTCACCTCGGCAAAGTCAACTGAGTAGACCCGCGCTGCCGGTGTTCCCTGGTTGACGAACTGGCCGACATCGGCAAAGGTTTCGCGGATTCGTCCGGCGAAGGCCGCCCGGATTTCTGTCCGGGAGATGTCGAGCCGGGCTTTTTCAAGCGCAGCCCTGGCGGCGCCGAGAGATGCCTTCGCCTCGGCAACCTGGGGGTCTCGCAGCAGCAGGGGCGAGGCCTTGCGGGCCATGGTCGGGTCGGTCTTCAGCAGGTTTTCCCATTCCCGCCGCGCCACGTCGGCCTCCTGCTCTTCTCGCGCGAGGCGAAGCCCGGCCTGGGCGACCGAGGCCTCAGCCTTGGCCTTGGCCAGCTCGTAGTCGGTCGGGTCAATCCTCAGGAGCACCTCGTCCCGGGCGAAGAAGCCGCCACTGGCCCAGGAGTTGGAGACCCAGGTGATCACCCCGGAAACCTGGGGCACCAGGGTGCTCTCGGTTCGGGGGCGGATGGTTCCCTGGGAGCTGATGGACATGCGAAGGTCGCCGGGCTGGACTGTCACGGCACGAACCCTGGGAAGTGCTTGAACCGGGATGCGGGTCTTCGGTGTTGACCGGGCACTGCGCAGAACAGCTAAGGCGGCCCCCCCGGCGAGGAGGACGAAGATGGGGAGCAGGATTTTGAGCTTATTAACTGGGTTCATGGTCTTTCTTCTGCGAATACAACCGGGTTCTTGTCGATTTGTCCGTCTTCGGTCCGGGTGAACCCGCCACCGAGAGAGAGGTGCAGGTCGACCCGCGCATCGAGGCGCAGCCGCTGGACCTGCAGGAGCTGGCTCTCCGACCGGAAGGCATCGCGCTGTGCCGACAGCAGGGTGATGATTCCATCGAGGCCGCGGGCATAGCGGTCTTCGGCGAGCTCCCGTGCAGACTGGGATTGTTCGACGGCCCGGGTGAGGGCCGCCTCCCTGCGGGCCAGGTAGGTTTCAAGCGCCAGGGCGCCTTCGACTTCGCCGAAGGCGCGCAGGGCGTTCTTAACATAGCTCTCCAGCGCCTCACGGACGTTGGTGTCGGCGAGGTCGAGGCCGGCCAGCAGTTTTCCGCCCTGGAAAAGGGGCTGAAAGAGATTGGCCGCGAGGCTCCAGACCGAGAAGTCCCGGTCAAGAATGTCCTGGAGCTCATTGCTGCTGGTGCCGGTGGAGCCGCTGAGGCTGATCCTGGGCAGGAGGGAGACCCTGGCCTGGTAGAGGCGTTCCTCCTGGGCGGCCAGCCGCCGCTGGAGAGCCTGGATGTCCGGCCGCCTGGCGAGGAGCTCCGAGGGCAGGCCGGCAGGGACCTTTCCGGGCACCTCGGGCAGCCGGCTGGCGGTCTTGAGGGCTCCGGCCGGGTAGCGGCCCAGGAGCAGCTCGAGCTGGCGGATGGCGCCATCCTTACGTGCCCTGGTGGCCTCGAGGTTGTCTTCGGCTGTGGCCAGGTTGGCTCGTGCGAGCCTCAGGTCGAGGGCGGAGCGCAGGCCCCTCTCATAGCGCTCCCGCACCTGTTTTTCGCTGGAGCGGTAATTCTCAACGGTGGCCTGGGCGAGCTCGGCCTGGCGGGTCGCCTCCAGCGATGCGAACCAGGCCTTGCAGGTCTGTCCGACCAGTGACAGCCGGGCACCGTGAAAGTCAGCGAGGGCCGCCTCCTGGTCTGCCAGGGCTGCGCTACTGGCGGAGCGTACCCGGCCCCAGATATCGAGCTCCCAGCTCAGGTTCAGAGCCGCTCCGTAGTTCGAGAAGCGGTTGCGGGGAATGCCCTGCATGCCGGGGATCGGGAAGCCGAAGAAGTTGCGCTGGGATTTTGCCACGTCGGCCTGGAGGCAGAGGGACGGCAGGGAGTCGGCTCCGCTGATGGTGGCCTGGGCCGCGGCGCGGTCTACCCTTAGCGCAGCCAGCCGGAGGTCATGGTTGTTGCCGAGGCACTCCTCTACAACAGCGTTGAGGCTGCTGTCACCAAAGGCGGCCCACCAGGCCGGGTCATTTGAGGGCGCACCGTCATTGACAAGGCCCGGTGCCGTCCAGCCGCCGGGCACCTGGACGCCGATGCCAGGGTCCGCCGCCGGCGGTGAAGAGGCGCAGCCGCTGACAGCGAGCATGGCGGCTGCCATGATTTGCAGCAGGTGTTTCATCGGAAGTCTCCCACTGCAGGTCCATTGCTTTGTGCCTCCAGGGGGGACCGGAGCCCGGCGGCGACGAAGTCGATCAGCCGCCGCCGTACGCCTTCGATATCCGACGGGTCGCAGAGGCCGCCGGAAAGGACCCGGATGGAGGGCTGGTCGGCTACGGTGTGGATCATGGCGCCAAGCATGAAATGGACACGCCACATGAGCTCCTCGGGAGACAGGGCCGGAAGGGCCTTCCCGATGGCGGCGCAGAAGCGCTGTAGAACTTCACTGAAGAGGTCGCGCAGAAGGGTCTGGAGGGTGTCGCCGGCTTCGCTGTAGATTCCTCCCATGAGGCGCTTGAACCTCTTGCCTTCCGGGCTGTGGCCCATGCGCAGCGGGGGCATGATCCAGGCATCAAGGACAGCCTCCAGCTCGACCGGGGCCCCGGCGGCGGCAATCTCGAGGGCGTCAAGCAGCTCGAGGCGCTCGCGGTTGAGGGGCTCGATGCGTCTGAGGAATACCGCGCGAACGAGGCCTTCCTTGGAGCCGAAGTGATAGTTAACCGAGGCGAGGTTGACCTCGGCTGAGCTGGTAACGGCTCTCAGGCTGGTTGCATCGATACCGCGGTTGCTGAAGAGCTCTTCTGCAGCATCGAGCAGACGGTCTTTTGTGGGAGGGAGGGCCTTGCTTCTCATCTTAATTCAAACGTTCGTTTGAATTGTGGGATTTTAGCCCCTTGAATGCAAGTCTTTACTCGCCGGTGTCCATAAGCGCCTATCAACAGGTAAGAGAGAGGGTTATGAAGTTTCAGCGAACCCGGGCGGGGTTATTTCGCCCTTTTCCGGGCTTCTTTCAGCTCCTTTTCCAGCCTGGCGAGGAGCTCATCGCTTTTTAAGAGGTGAGCTTCTACCGCCCGCCAGGCCCCGGCAATCTCGTCCTTGCTCTTGCGGAAGGCCTCTGAGTCAGCCTGGAGTTTTTTCCAGGCGGCCTTTCGTCCGGCGGCGATCTCTTCGTTAGAGACTTCCAGCTGGGGGTAGCCGGTCCGGAGTTTCTTTTCCAGCCCGGCGGTTTCCTCCAGCAGCCGGATGAATGTGGGGTCATTTTTCCTGGCCAGCAGCCGGGATTTTTTCAGTGCAGCTTTGTACTGGGAGGCCGGCAGGGTTCCAAGCCCGGGGTTCTTTTCCCCCAGGTACTCCTCCTCCTTACGCCGGGCCTTGTTGATGGAGCGGGTGAGCGCCTTGTAGTCCGCATCTTTTTCGAGAAGCTCTTTGCGCAGGCCGGCGATTTTTTTCCGCGCCTCCTTGGTGGAGATATGGGCAGCGGGGAATTGCTCCCGTGCCGCCTTGCGCAGAAGCTCATGGCGCTCTACCAGCTTTCGGTATTCGGGGTCGCCTCTCCAGGCCCTGTCGCGGGCTATGATCTTGCGGTCCTTGTGGCGCTCTTGAAGGTTCCTGGGCAGCCACGGCCGGCCCGCCTGGCGCGGCAGGAGCTTTTTACGCTGTTGCGCCCATCCTGCTGAGGGGATGGCCTTGTCGAGGCGGATGTTGTCGAAGGCCGCCCCCGGGCCATCGACCTGCAATGCGAAGTAGCTGCGCTGGCGGTCGATGATCGGATGGCGGCCGACAATGAAATGCTCATCATCGATGCGAGCGACAATTTCATCTGCAAGGACCTCGACCCGGAGCCGGTACCATTTTTTTTCCTCAAAAGAGAAGGGGCACTCGCCCTGGATGCTGGGCAGATGGCCGGCGGTTGAATCGCCGGCGGTATTTAAGCGGAAGTGGTCACGGTGAAGCCGGACGACGAAGTTGTATTTGCCTGGAGTTCCCGACATGAGGCGAATCTCCCGGGCACCGCGGAAGCTGAAGTCGAGGCTGATGACGGCATCCTTGTAGGATGGCTTTTTCCAGAACAGGCGCTTGTTTTCTCCCTTGAGCTCGTTACGAAGCAGGACGCCTTCTCTCGCCGTCCACCATTCGGTAAAGAACCACCGGTCACTGATCTCGCCCGGCGTGAAGCCTTCATCGATCACCGCGCCGCTGGTTTTTGCCAGCCAGGGGGTGAGGGCCTCTCCTTCGGCAAGGGCTGTTGGGCAGGGGAGGTAAAAGAGAGCCAGCAGGAGGATGTTCTTCATGGGGGGTTCCTGGTTCAGTAAGGGGTTGTAGCCGGGGGCGATGTTACTGCTCCGGAGCGGGGGAGCCAATGGTGTCTCCCCGGGTTTTCTTTTTGCTGTCCGCCGCCGATGGTGGTGGTCTACTGCCGCCTCATTGGCCCGTCGCAGAAAGGCGGTCCGGCTGGGTCCTGATGGACACTCTCAGCTGCCGCGGGGGCGGCCCGCAGGGGGCATCAATTCGGGCAGTTGGAGATCTCGCAATTCTCTGCCGGGGTGGTGTCGCAGTCCGGGAAGGGCGCATTGGGGGCGTTTCCGGCCAGGAAGAGGTAGTTGAGGTTGAATACGGAGTCGCTGAGGGTGATCTCGCCATCGGAGTCACAGTCCATGGCGGCATCGCAACGGGTTTGAGAGTCGCCGAGGAACAGGTTGCGGAGCGTGAAGATTGCATCGGCCAGGGTGTTTTTCCCATCGGCATTGGAGTCGCAGAGGAGGAAGGTGGAGTCGGCTCCCCCGGCTCCCGGGCTCACGCTCACATTGAAGCGCCGTGATCTTGCGCTCTCGGGCTCGCCGGCGGTGGAGACCGTCAGGCTGTAGGTGTACTCACCGGCCTCTGTGAAGACGACGCTGGCCACCGGGAGGTTCGCCTGGCCTGCGAAGGTGGCCCCTTCCGGCCCGGAAATTTTTTCCCAGGCGAACTCGAGATCATCGCGGCCGCAGGCGCCATCGTGGGAGGCCCTGCCGTCGAAGGTGATCTCGGCGGAGCCCTCTGCCAGTGTCGCCTCCTGCGCCGGGGTGAACTCGACGACGGGGCGGACAGCGGCGGCCACGGCCGGGCCCTGGCCGAAGAGCCCGTTCAGGTCCGGGCCCTCCAGGTCGGCATCGAGGCTGAGGACAAAGGCATCAAGCTGCGCCCGGAATTCGCGAACACCGAAAATGAACTCGAGAGCCCTGTTCTCATCAACGTCTTCCTGGGTGACGGTATAATCTCCCTGGCTGATCCACTGGAAGCGTCCGCCGTTGCCGGTGTTCATGTTGACATCCGGGTTGCGGTCAAAACCCGGTGGCCGCCAGATGCTGTTGGAGTTGCGGTCGAAGCCGCGGACGCGGAAATAGGCGCGGTAGTTGCCGGCCTGCCGGAAGCGAAGCCGGTAGACCGCCGAGGACTGCTGGCGGCTGCGGAAATCGCCATCATTGGGTGCTGTCAGGACCCGGCCATCGGCGCTCAGGGATGTGTCCACCCCCTCGGTGAACCGCCAGGTGATGCCATCGTCGTCGGGGTCGGTGATCTCGCCGTAATCGGTCGAGCGCAGGGCGATATAGTCGCTTCCCTCTCGCTGCTCACCGGGAAGGTCCTCGGCCTCCGCCTCCTGGGGTGGGCCATCGGTCGGCAGGGTGATCCGGGCGCGCTCAAAGCCTGTGCGGTCGCGGGCGACGATCTCGATCCTGCCCGGGGCCCGGATGTCGATGTCGGCACTCCAGGTGCCCGACTGGTAATCAAAGACCGCCTTTGTTTCTCCGACGAAGATGTCCGAGGAGCCACAGGATGGCGCTACGCCCTCTATGCTGATCCTGGGGCGATTCGGATAGAGGATTCCTTCGCAGGTGGTGCCGCCGCTGATCCCGGTAATTTCAAAGCGGGTGTCGATGCGTTCTTCGAGATAGGCGCGTCGCTGGTCAGCGTAGTCGCGCAGGCGGTTGATCCGGCCGTTTGCGAAGAGGGGGGCGACGTGGTCAATCCGGGCGTCGACCTGCTCATCTCCCCAGGCGCTCTCGAGGAAGGTGGCAATGTAGCACAGGTAGTCGGGGGCGTAGCGGGGATGCTCGAGGAAGCGTTCGATCTGGTCTACCGTTGGCCTGAAAAGCTCCTGGTTGGCCTGGTCAAAGCAGCTGTCGAGATCCCAGGGCAGCAGGATCCAGCGGTTATCGCTGAAGCGGCGGTAGAGAAAATAATCATCGCCATTGTTCAGCACGATGCTGTTCTCGGTAGAGCCCAGCATGGCATAGGTGGCGAAATACTTGCTCCACTGCAGCACATCGATCCTCTGCTCAACCGCCTCGGGAAAATCAGCGTCGGAGGTCTCTCCGCTGTCGAAGTCCCGGCAGAGGTCGGCTACATCGCTGTAGTCGTCCGCGTCCCGGTTGGTGTCCTTGCGATAGTTGCCCCGGTAGCGGTCAGCGTTTTCACCGCGGTAATCCAGGTTGGCCTGCCCGATTCCGCGGTAGAGATTTCCATCGGAGTCGCCGGGAAACACCCGCTCAAGGAAATCCTGGCGGATCACCTCGACCCTCAGGTGCCAGCCCGGGTCGAGCTCCCTGTTGAAGGAGAGGCGCCGGAACCAGGCCAGCGGCGTTGCCGTTCCCGTGCGGCGCAGGAAATCAAGGCCGAGCCATTGCTGGTCGGCATTGCAGCCGTTCATGTTGATTCGCTTGATGCCGTGGAAATCAGAGTCGTGGTCGAACTGGATCCGGTAGCTCAAGGGATTGCAGCTTCGCGCAGAGGAGCCCCTCAGGCGGATTCCGCGGTTGTGCCAGGCGCGGCCATCGGCCACCAGGGTCATGTTCGCAAGCTCTTCGCTGCCGCGGGCCCGGTTCCTGAAATTCTGCAGGCCGCTCCTGCGCATGATGATCCGGTAGAGGGGGCGGAGCTCCCCGGGGGGAGAGTCTTCGACCTGGTAGAGGCAGGGGCGCTCCGGCGCATCTTCCGGAGCCCGGACAGACTGGTCTCCTTCGGCCTGGGCATTGATCCAGAAGGCCACGATGTCGAGATCGGACTGGGCCGGGATTTCAGCGCCATAGATTCCGTTCCCTTCCACCCCGTCGTCACCTTCTCCATCGTCAACCATCTCGATGGTCTCCCTGGAATCGTCATCGCCGTCGACCTCCCAGGTGAGGCTTACCCCGGTGAGCTCGCGCTCGTCGGAAACGGAGGCCAGTACGCGAACGCTTTCATCGGCGGTCGGCATGACCGGGTGATGGCGTATACCGGCAATAATCGGGTCGGGGTCGGGTTGCGAGCGGGTGTTGAAGCGTCCCGGTGAGCCCTGCTCTTCGCTTGCCCGCCAGGCGGGGCCGTAGCGGTTTTCGATCCCCGGGTTGATGAGCTCAAGAGAGGGGCCCTCGCCGTCAGGCGTTTCGGGGTAGCTTCCTTCATCGGCGTAGCGCACCCGGTCGGCGGGGTTGCCATTCTGGTCTCTGAGCAGGAGCGTCTCTGCAGAATTGCTGAGGCCGCCCTCCCAGGGGCCGAGAACATTTCCAAGGCCGTAGTGTTTCTGTGTCAGGAGGGGCTCCCGGGCCAGCACGAGGTACTCTCCGGGGCCGATGCTTGTGCCGTTGGGGAACTCAAAGTCAATTCCCCTGGTAAAGGCCCAGCCGCTGAGATTGACGGCTTCCCCTGAGCGGTTCAGCAGCTCGATATACTCACCGCCGGCATCATCGGCCGGGTTGTACATGATCTCGTTGATGACGATGTCGGCCCGGGGGTTGTGCCGGTTGGCCCGGACCGGGGTGGCCTCCTCGAAGACGATGCGGTTATCGGCGCCATCGGGGAAGCGGCCGCTTGAGAGGCCTTCAGCGGTGGTGCGCGGGTTGAAGGCATCGATGAAGAGGCCCCGGCCATCGTCAAGGATGAGAGCCTGGATCCGGTCGAGCTCGAAGGCCAGCTCGGATTCAAAGATGATCAACCGCTCCCCTGCGGCGATGGTGGTTTGAGGCGGCAGGATGTAGCTTCCGGCCTCCACCGGGAAGAGGCCTATCCGCCGGCCGGAAGCATCGAGCTCTTCAGCTCCGGGGTTGTAGAGCTCAACCCAGCCGCTTCCTTCGCCGCCGCTGTAGATCTCGTTGATGACCAGGTCTCGTGCGGGCGGGGCGGGGTTGTCTTCAGGCTTCTCTTCTTCTTCCTGTTCAATAAAATCGAGAAAGGGCGAAATGCTGAAATCAGAGCTGTCGAGGCCGGTGTTGTGGCCCTGGACCGCGAGGATGTTTTCACCTTCACGCAGGAGCCCGAGGTTTTCGACCTGGAATTCTTCGGCGGCTCCGGCCTCGTGGTTGACGGTGGTCGGGCTGTCAAACTCAATCGCATCAAGGTTGGCCCGGGCAACCTCCTCTCCATTGATATAGGCAACAAAGCCATCGTCATAATCGACCGACAGGATCACCCTGGCTACGCGGTCAAGATCTTCAATCTCAAAGCTGCGCCGAAGAAATACAGTCAGGTAATTTCCCGCCATGTCCTCAAGGGGAGTGGCGTCATCATCGTCACCATAGCCGAAGCCCGCCGGGCCGGATTCCCAGGCGCTGTCGTCGAAATCGTCGGCTTTCCAGTTCTCAGGCGGAGCCTCGGTGCCCCTGAAGAAACGGAACTCGGCGCCCCGCTCAACCAGGGTGGAGCGGTTGGCCTGGGGGGCCTCGGCGTCAACAATTCGTACCGAGTTCTCCCTGGCGGGGGTGCCCCCGACAGGGATCGAGGCCGACCAGCTGCGCGGGTCTGTTTCTTCCAGGGCCGGAGAGATTCGCTCGAGCGAGGGCCCCAGCCCATCGGCGGTTTCCGGCCAGAGGTCCGACTCTCCGTAATCGACGAAGGACACCATGTAACCCAGTGGAGTCCAGAGCTGGAGGAGCTCGCCGGCATTGTCGAGGTTGCCGGAAAAGTCACCCTGGATGGTTTCTCTCGGGAGGTCGTAGCGGCTTGCCAGCAGGTCTGCATCGGCAGCGATGACAAGGAGGCTGCCGGCCTCCATGACGCTTCCCCGCGGAAACACATAGCTGACCGCCCCGCTGAGCAGCCATCCGCTGATGTCGACATCTCTTGAGCCGTAATTGTACAGCTCCACGAACTCCCCTGCGGATCCTCCATCGCCGGGATGGTAATGGACCTCGTTGATGATGACGGTTTGCGCAAGCGCCCTGGTGCCTAGCAGGCAGCCAGCGACGCAAAGAGCCAGTCCGATGATTGTTCGGGTTCTGATTCCCATGTTTTATCCACAAAGGTTCGAAGCCGTACCCAAGGTTCAATTCTCCAGCTTGAATACAGGCAGCACAAGCATTATGCCAACATTCCCGCGATGAACAGGTTCGGGAGGCAACGGCGGCTTTTCTCGTTGTCCTGGCGGGGGTAAACTTTCCACTGATGAAGAAAAGAAGTAAGAGTAAAAAAAGCCGCCTGCTCCGGGCAGGCCTTGTGGTGGCGTTTGCGGGGGTAGTTCTATGGGCCTTGTTCGGGCGCCCGCAGCAGCAGGATGCTCCGCAGGCAGGCTGGAGAGAAGAGGTGGCTGTCGAGCTGGGCACGCTTCCAAGAGAGCAATGGGCGGCCTCGGAAAAAATCCGGCCGCCGCTCCCGATGGGAAAGCCAGGCCGGATCACTGTTCATCATTCCGGCGGAGCTATTTTCACGGCCATCGAGAGAGGGCCGGTCGGCCGGGCGATCAAGGCGATCCAGGATACGCATGTCGGCTCTAATGGCTGGGATGATATTGGCTACCACCTGGTTGTCGATCCGGCCGGCAGGGCCTGGGAGGGCCGGCATCTTGACAGGATTGGAGCCCATGCGGGCTCCCGTGCGCTCAACAAGGGCAACATTGGTATTCTTGTGCTGGGGAACTTTGATCTCCAGCAGCCCACGGCAGCCCAGCTTGACCGCCTGGAGGAGCTGCTGCTGCGCCTGCGGCGCCGCTTTGCGATCGCAGGCAGTAAAATTTACACCCACAATGCCGTCCGCGCGGTGGAGGATCTGGGCCCGACAGCCTGTCCCGGAAGACATCTCGCCGAGTGGCTCAAAAGCCGTAAAGAGAACTGAAAACTCTTGGATGCGCCGAGCTTGACTCGGTTTCCTGCTGCGGTTATCTTTCGACTTTCGGAGAGCTTTTCCCAGTTTTCTGCAGGACTGTCTTTAGTGTGCGAGGACTGTCTTAAGTGTTAGATCAGGTTCATGACGAATGTGGTATTGCGGCTGTCTACAGGCTGGACAGCGCAATCAATTCTGAGGAGGAACTGTACGAGGGTTCTGTAACCCGGCTGGTTCCTGACATGCTCATCGATCTGCAGAACCGCGGCCAGCTGGCCGCCGGGCTTACCCGTTTCGACGAGTCGGCAGCCCAGTTGATTGACACCTACAAGGAGGTGGGCAGCGTTACCGATGTGTTTCACCTGACGCATCCGGACCCCGGCAAGTTCCGTGCGATTGTTGACAAGTACAGCGGTCGTGCAGCGATCGGGCATACCCGTTACGCCACCTGCGGAAAAGAGGGGCGCGAATACGCCCAGCCTTTTGAGCGCCACCATGGACGGAAGTGGAAATGGTTCGCCTTCTGCTTCAACGGCAACATTGCCAACTACGTCGAGGTGCGCAAGAAGCTGCTTGAGCAGGACAAGGGTGACTACCACCTGGCCCACGATACCGACACCGAGCTCTTCATGCATCACCTGGCCTATGCCAACAAGGGAGATGAGAAGCCTGATTTTGTCGAGGTGTTCCGGCACCTTGCCGACACGGTCGATGGCGCCTACAGCCTTGCCTTTCTCAATGCCGATGGGGACCTGATCCTGGCGCGTGACCCTCTCGGGGTCCGCCCCCTGGTATACGGTTTCCGCGGCAACCTCTTCGGTGCTGCCTCCGAGAGCCTGGCTCTTGCCAACAAGGGCTTTGAGGATCTGCATGATCTCGAGCCGGGGCACCTGATCCATGTGCGGCCGGAGGGGTACGAGATCAAGCAGTTTGCGGCCTCTCCCCGCAAGGCGCATTGTTTCTTTGAGTGGGTTTATTTTGCCAATGTCGCCTCCGAGCTCAATGGGCGGTCGGTCTACCTCGCCCGGAACCGGCTTGGCGAGGCGCTGGCCGATGCTGAGCCGCTGGAGGCTGACCCCGAAGACAGCATCGCGGTGCCGGTTCCTGATACCGCCAAGGCGGCCTGTGACGCGATGGCCCACCGCCTCGGCATTCCGACCAAGGAGGGCCTGATCCGGAATCGCTACGTCGGGCGCACCTTTATCGAGGGCAAGAACCGCAAGGCCAGGGTGCAGCGCAAATACACTGTCTTGCCGGAGGTGGTGCGCGGCAAGCGGGTCTTCCTGGTTGAAGACAGCATTGTTCGATCGACGACTCTCCGCGTGATCGTGAAGATGCTCAAAAAATACGGTGGCGCAAAAGAGGTGCATGTACGGGTAGCCTGCCCGCCGATCATGGCCCCCTGCAGCTACGGCATCGACATGTCGACCGTCAGCGAGCTGATCGCGCCGCAGTTCTTCAAGGAGCCGGTCAAGGGAGACCTGGCAGCAACGGGCCTCGATGCGCTGGCTGGAGATCTCGGGGCCGATACCCTGCGATACCTGACGGTTGAAGAGATGAACGGGGCGCTTGGCCTGTCGGAGTGTGAGCTTTGTGAGGGCTGCCTGACGGGCGAGTATCCTACTGAATGGGGTCAGAAACTTTACAAGGAGGCGCTTCTTTCCCGGGACTGTCCGAGCGAGGGGCGCACCTACGAGAAGCTTTCCCTTGGCGAAGAAGACGAGGCTCCTGGCGAAGAAGACGAGGAACGTGCGGGCCCGGAAGGCTCCGCGCAGGAGTTGCCGCTGGGGGCAACGACCCCGGAGGGGGGCGGTAGCTGAAGGCCGCTGCCGGCTGGGAAGCTTCCTGTGCCGCTGCTTGTGTGCAGCGCTTTACGAAAAATGCTCTGCCGGCGCTGGCCGGCGGGTTGGCCAACTGCATACCGAGCGTATTATGAATCTCCCCGTGATCCGGCCCGGACGGCGATTTTTTCTCCTCCTTATTCTCTTGCTGGCGCTGGCCGTTCCTGCCGGCCTCCGGGGAGGCACCCGCCTCGGGGTTGTCTCGGACCCGGTGGCCACCGACCTGGCCTGGACCCCTCTGAGCTTCAGGCTGCAGGGGGTGCCCGATCTGCCCGCGGTGAAGGTGCGCCGGGTTTCCGATGGCAAGGAGCTCCCGTCCCAGCTGGAGCGCATCAAGGGAGGCGTTGTGGTGCACTGGGTCTCCCCGAGATTGCCTGCCGGAAAGCAGGGCTCCTGGAGTATCGAGCTGCTGGGCAAGGCGCCCAAGGGTAAGGATCGTATCAAGGTGCTTACGCAGGGGCGCGGCTCCAGCCGCATCGATATCGATGGCAAGGTCTTCAGCAGCTATGTCTATGGAGGCAAGGGGCTCTACAAGCCGTATTTCTATCCCTTGCGCAACCCCGCCGGCAGCAACCTGACTCGTCATTACCCTCTCAAGAGCCCGGCGAAAGGGGAGCGCGCTGACCATCCGCACCATCGCTCGCTGTGGTTTACCCATGGCGAGGTGAACGGGGTTGATTTCTGGGATGAAGGTCCCGCAACCGGGAGGATTGTTCACCGGGGCTTCAAGAGCAAAGAGTCTGGCGCCGTCTACGGCAGGCTGGTTTCGACCAACAGCTGGGAGACGGTAAAAGGTGAGAAGATCCTCGAGGAGAGGAGGGATGTAAAAATCATTCCACTGGAAGGCGGGCAGGTCCTGATGGACTTTGACATCACCCTGGTGGCGACCGAGGGAGCTGTTCATTTCGGTTCGACCAAGGAAGGCTCTTTCGGCATTCGCGTTGCCGGCACCATGAAGCAGACCAGCGGCGGCAGCATCCGGAGCTCTCGCGGCGGCTCGGGCGCCTCAGAGTGCTGGGGCAAACCGGCTGAATGGATTGACTATTACGGCCGGGTTGAGGGCAAGGAGGTCGGGGTGACCATCATGGACCACCCCGGGAGTTTCCGCCACCCGACGCATTGGCATGTCAGGGATTATGGACTTTTTGCAGCCAATCCATTCGGGCACAGGCATTTCTACGGTAAGAAGGAGGCGGAAAAGGGTGCTTATCGGATGCTCAAGGGACAGTCCATCCGCCTGAGATACCGCCTCTATCTTCATCACGGAAACACCGTAAAGGCTTCTGTTAAAAGTGTTTATGCTGGATTCTCCCAGCCGCCGCTGCTCCATCTGAAGCGCTGAGGGATTCATCACCTCCTCTCCCACTTCAGACCTTCTGCGTGATACAATCGTCGTTTTGCACAATTTTGCAGGACGTCAGAGATCATGGACCGGATTCTTTCATCGCAGGCAGCCTCCCATAAGGGAGATGAGGTTCGCCTGGCCGGGTGGGTTCATAACCTTCGTATTCATAAGGATGTGCAGTTTCTCGTTCTGCGCGACCGTGGCGGTCTGATCCAGGCTGTTGCCAAGCCCGGCCCCGAGACCGACCTGTCGGAGATCGGCAAGGAGTTTGTTGTCGAGGTGACCGGAACCGTCATGGACGAGCCCAGGGCGGAGGGTGGTGTCGAGATCCACCTCTCTTCAGTCAAGGTGCTGTCGGTGGCCGAGGAGCCTCCCCTTGAGATCAACCGGCCAAAGGTCCTGGCGAAGACCCACCTGGATAAGATTCTCGACAACCGGCCGATCTCGTTAAGGGCTCCCGAAATCCGCGCGGTCTTCGAGGTCCAGGCTGTCCTGGTGGAAGCCTTCGGCTCCTACCTCCGCTCACAGGGCTTTACCGAGATCAAGAGCTCGAAGCTGGTGGGTACCGGCACCGAGGGCGGAGCCAACGTTTTCGAGATCGATTATTTCGGCCGGCCGGCTTTTCTCGCCCAGTCGCCCCAGTTCTACAAGCAGATCATGGTTGGCAGTGGCCTCGAGAGGGTCTTCGAGATCGGGCCGGTCTACCGGGCTGAGAAACATGAAACCTCCCGCCATGTAAATGAATACACCTCGCTCGATTTTGAGATGGGCTTTATCCAGGATGAGCAGGACATCATCTCGATGCAGATCGGACTGGTGGGGCATATGTGTGATGCCGCCAGGGAGCACTGCCCAGCCCAGCTCGAGCTGCTGGGCGCAACCGTGCCGGAGGTGAAGGGGGTGATTCCCCAGGTGACCTTCAAGGAGGCCGGTGAGATTCTCAAGAAAGAAGGCCACCGCGGTGGCCCCAGGGGCGACCTGGACCCCGAGGGAGAGCGCATGCTCTGTGCCTGGGCAGAAAAGGAGCACGGCTCAGACTTCCTTTACGTTGTCGGCTTCCCGCTTTCAAAGCGGCCGATGTATACCGGCTTCCTGGAGGACGACCCGGAGACCTCGCGCAGCTTTGACCTGCTGTGGCGCGGCCTGGAGGTGACCACCGGGAGCCAGCGCATCCATGACCATGCGCTCTTGTGTGAAAAGATGAAAGAGAGAGGGCTCGACCCGGCGGAGTACGACTACTATGTCAGCGCTTTCCGCCATGGGATGCCGCCTCACGGAGGACTGGGACTCGGCCTGGAGCGCTTCACCATGCAGATGCTCGGGCTGGCGAATGTCAAGCAGGCCACGCTCTTCCCCCGTGACCGCCGCCGCATCTCTCCTTGAGGTTGTTCTTCAGCGGGACTTGCAGAAAGACTCTTTCTCCTCGACCATGAATTCATGACAGGCAGGGAAGCTCATCGATGAAAAACAGGACCGGGACAGCGTGCATCCTGGCGGGCTTCGCTCTCCTTCTCTGCGGCTGCGATGCGGGTGCAGGGCGGGGGGGGCAAGGTGGGCCGGGTTCGCCGGCAGAGACGGAGGACAAGGTGAAGCAGGTAATTGCAGAGCTGGACAGGGTCTGCCGGGAGCAGACGGTCTATATGATCGGGCCGGAAAAGGGCGCCCGGATTGCCGAGCTGGTGCGCTCGAGGGAGCCCGCGGTGGTGGTTGAGTGTGGTACTGCACTGGGCTATTCGGGCCTCTGGATTGCCCGGGAGCTCGACAAGCTCGGCAAGGGCCGGCTGATCACCATCGAGCTGGATGCGGATCGGGCACGACGGGCGCGTGAAAACTTCGAACGCGCCGGGCTTGCCGGCCGGGTCGAGGTTCGTACCGGGGATGCCCGCGAGCTCGTTCGGGAAATTGAGGAGGAGGTCGACCTTCTCTTCCTGGACTGCAATTACTCCAACTACCACCCCTGTTTTACAGGCCTGGAGGGCCGCCTCAGGGATGGAGCCCTGGTGGTGGCTGACAACGTGGGTCTTGGCGCTGCGGGGATGAAGGATTACCTCGACCTGGTCCGTTCGCGTCACAAGAGCGAAACAGAATGGTTTGATATCGATCTTCCCTGGGGTAAGCGCGATGCCATGGAGCTGACGGTCTTTCGTAGAAAAGCCGACTAGGGGAGGCGTCCTGCCTCAGGCCTCCAGCTTCCAGGGGCTCCGCCTCTCGCGGTCCAGCCAGGTGTTCGCCTCGTCGTTGCCGACAAAGCGGTAGGCCTTCGGGTCCCACTTGAGAGAGCACTTGTTCCAGTAGGCCAGGTTGCCGAGGTGGCAGATCGTAACCGACCGGCAGCCGATCTCCGCGGTGCAGATCGGGTCCTTGCGGCTGCGGATACATTCGACCCAGTTGCGCAGGTGATGGCCGGTCTTGTAGAGACGGATTTCATCATCGCCGATCTTTTCTTTCAGGATGTCTCCCGGGTCGCTGCGAAGGTGCCCACGGTTGACCTCGATCTTTCCCTTGGTGCCGGTGAAGAGGACCCCGTTGGCGCCGCCGTGGTACATGACGACCCCGTTGGCGTAGCGGTAGGTCAGGGTCTTGAACTCTTTGCCGTTCGGGGCGTGGACCTCCACCGGCCCGCTCTCGTCCATGCCGAGCCCCCACTGGGCGATATCGAAGTGGTGGGCTCCCCAGTCTGTCATTCCTCCGCCGGAATAGGGCTTGTAGTTGCGCCAGGCGGGGTAGTGTCCGTGGACTCCCTTCGGGCAGAGAGCCTCGTGGTAGCCGCGAAGAGGCGCCTGCCCGAGCCACATGTTCCAGTCGGCGTCTTTGGGTGCGGGCTGCTCGGGGAGATTGCAATCTCTCGATGGCCCCCCGACTCCGACGTGGACGGTCTTGACCTCGCCGATTCGCCCATTGCGAATCAATTCGCAGGCGCGGTGAAAGCGCCCGCCGGATTCAGAGCGCTGCTGGCTTCCGGTCTGGAAGACAACACCCTCTTTTTTGACCGTGTCAGCCATGACCCTGGCTTCGCGAATGGTCAGCGACAGCGGCTTCTCGCAATAGATGTCTTTCTTGGCCCTGGCCGCTTCGACAACCGGGATCGCATGCCAGTGGTCGGGGGTGGCGATGACCACTGCATCGATGTCCTTGCGGGCCAGCAGCTGGCGGAAGTCCCCGTAGGTTTCAACACCCTTGAAGTCACCCTTGTCCTTTTGCCGGGCATGATGGTCCTCGGCGAGCTTCTTTGCGCTGGAGCGCCGGTTCGCCTCGACCTCGGCAATGGCGACAAACTGGATCTCGCCGAAGCGCTGCAGGCCACGCATCAGGGTGTGTCCACGTTTTCCGGAGCCGATCACCCCCACGGTGATACGTTCGCTGGGGGAGGGCCTCCTCGCTGTGGCGGAAACCTGGGAGGTGATGATGGTCGGCAGTCCGGCAAGGACCGCGCTCTTTTTCAGGAATGACCGCCGGGTGGTTTTCTGGCTCTTGCGCATTGGGGCTCCTCAGGCTGGGGGAAGGGTATTGGGTCTGTGACAGGCAGTTTATCGCAGAAAAGAAAGCCCGGGCACGATTTTTAATCCCATTGAAGACCGAAGCCAGCCGGGGGGACTTTCGGGGTTTTCTCCTCACCAGGCCCAAAACACCACGAGGGGGGCTTTTTGAGCCCATTAGGGGCAGGATAGTGCTTTCCGGGAGTGCGGTCTCAATCCTTGATGATGCGCCTGCTTGGGGAGTATCCTAAGAGGACTGTAAATTGTGGTCGAAGTCGGTTAACCGTTTGGAGTTCCGGCTGCAAGGCGCCCTGTCGCGAGCGGGTTGGTTTTCCACCAGGCTGCGAGGGGCCGGAGTTCGATTAAAAATTACCCATGGAGGATGACGAATGCTGGTCGTACCCGGTGATCAAGGTAGCGTGACCTGCGATGCTGGTCTTTCGCGCCGCGAATTGTTGCGAGTAGGCGGCTCTTCACTGATCGGTTTGAGCCTCGCCCAGATGCTTGAATTGCAGCAGGCTTCGGCCAAGGAAGTGCATGCCGGTGCCGGCAGCCCCGGTTGGGGAAAGGCCAAGAGCGTCATCCTGATCTATCTCCAGGGTGGCCCCAGTCACCTGGATCTCTGGGATCCCAAGGAGGGCTGTGCCTCGGATGTGCAGAGCATCTTCAAGTCGATCAAGGGCAAGGTCCCCGGCATGGAGGTGACGGAGCTGTTGCCCAACATCGCCAAGGTGACCGACAAGTTCACCTTTATTCGTTCGATGAGCTATACGCCCGTGGGGCTCTTTAACCACACCGCGGCGATGTACCAGATGCTTACGGGCTATACGACCGACAAGGTCAGCCCCTCCGGCCAGCTGGAGCCGCCCAGTCCCAAGGATTTCCCCAACGTCGGCTCCAACATCACCAAGCTGAGGCCGCCGAGCGTTCCAATGCTGCCCTTTGTGATGATGCCGCGTCCGCTGCAGGAGAGTGGCGTGATCGGCAAGGCCGGCACTGCAGGCTTCCTCGGCCGCGCCTACGACCCCTTCTATCTCTATCCGCCGGGGGGTGATCTCGACAACTCGAAGATGGACAAGATCAATGCCGGCGACCTGGCCTTGAGGCCGGAGCTCAGCAGCCTGAGGATGTCGAGGCGCCAGCGCCTTCTCAACGTCATCAACGGAGGCATGCCTGCGCTCTCCAAGGCGGTTGAACATTTCGATCTCGACGAGTACACCCAGAAGGCCTTGAGCCTGGTGGTCTCCGGGCGCGCCCGCAACGCCTTCAACCTCAAGGAAGAAAAAGATTCCATCCGTGACCGCTATGGGCGAACCACCTTTGGCCAGAGCTGTCTTCTCGCCCGCCGCCTCGTCGAGGCCGGGACGCGCTTCGTGCAGGTCAACTGGCCCAAGGTTGCCAACTCTGACCGGCATTCCTGGGATGTCCACAAGGGGCTGCCGGACCGCATGAAGAAGCTTGCCGGACCTATGCTGGATCCGGGAGTTGCGGGACTGATCGGCGATCTCGATGACAGGGGGCTTCTTGATGAGACCCTCGTGGTCGTGGTTGGCGAGTTCGGCCGCAGCCCGAAAATGGGAATTTCCACCTCGGGCAATGACAACTCAGCGAATGGCCGGGACCACTGGCCCTATTGCTTTACCTCTATCGTCGCTGGTGGAGGTATCAAGCGCGGCTATGTCTACGGCAAGTCCGATGAGACGGGCTCCGCCCCGATCGAGAACCCGGTTCACCCCCGGGAGCTGCTGGCGACCATCTATCACGCGGTGGGAATTAACCCGCAGACGCTGGTTTACAACCACCTCAACCAGCCGCGCGAGCTTGTGAAGGGCGAGGCGGTCCTCGACCTCTTTGCCTGAGAAGCACCCTGGATCAACTGACGGAGTTCACATCATGAAGGCCGGGAACCCCTTTTCCCTCTGCACGTTTTTCTTATCGGCTCTTTGTTGTTTCGGTGTTTCTTCCGCGGAGGAGACCGCGGCGAAGCCGGTCAGCTATTACAAGGCCGTGCGGCCGATCCTGGTCAAATCCTGCCAGGGGTGCCACCAGCCGGCCAAGGCGGCCGCCAAGATCGTGCTGGTTGACTATCGCCAGCTGCTCGCTGGAGCGCATGAGGATGAGAAGGTCATTGTTCCCGGCAAGCCTGAAGAGAGCCTGCTCTACAAGGCGGTCATTCCCCAGGGCGATAAGGCGCCGTCCATGCCCAAGAAGGCCGAGCCGCTGAGCACTGCGGAGACCGGGGTGATCAAGCGCTGGATTTCCGAGGGCGCGAAAGACGACACGCCGGAGAACGCAAAGGATAACGTCAATCCCGAGAACCCGCCGAAGTACCAGGCCTTGCCGGTTGTCACCGACCTGGATTTCTCTTCCGACGGAAAATACCTGGCGGTTTCCGGCTATCACGAGGTTCTCCTGCACAAGGCGGATGGCTCCGCTCTCGAGGCGCGCCTGGTCGGTGTCTCCCAGCGAATTCAGTCCCTGTCTTTTTCTCCCGACGGAAAGCGCCTGGCGGTTGCCGGCGGCCTTCCCTCCCGCCGCGGCGAGGTCCAGATCTGGGATGTGGAGTCGCGCAAGCTCAAGGTCTCAGCTCCTTCGACCTTTGACACCCTCTATGGCGTCAAGTGGTCTCATGATGCAAAGCTGGTTTCTTTCGGGGCGGCCGACAACACGCTGCGCGCCATCGACAGCAAGACAGGCAACCAGGTGTTCTTTAACGGGGCGCACAACGACTGGGTTCTCGACACGGTCTTCTCCAAGGACTCCTCCCACCTGATCTCTGTCAGCCGGGACCGCTCGATGAAGCTGATGAAGGTCGATGCCCAGCAGTTCATCGATAACATAACGAGCATTACCCCGGGTGCTCTCAAGGGTGGGTTGATCGCGATCGACCGCCACCCGGCCAAGGATGAGCTCCTTATTGGCGGTGCCGATGGGACCCCCAAGATCTACAGGATGTTCCGCCAGAAGGCGCGGAAGATCGGAGATGACTTTAATCGCATCAGAAACTTCGCCAAGCTGCCCGGGAGAATTTTCTCCGCTGAGTACAGCGCTGATGGCAGCCGGATCGTTGCCGGCAGCAGCAGGGAAGGTGAGGGTATGGTGCGCGTCTACGAGGAGGGCAATGCCAAGATGCTCTGGGAGCTGAAGCTCTCCGGTGGCGTCTTTACCTGCGCATTCAGCCACGATGGGAAGACCGTTGCCGCTGCCGGTTTCCTGGGCAAGGTTTTCCTGATTGATGCGGCCACCGGCAAGATCCTCAAAGAAATGATTCCTGTCCCCCTGGAGACGGCGGGCTGATGGGCCGGCCGTTCGGGATGAAAGAAAACAACTGAAAGACGAATATAAAAATGGGTTTGAAAATGAGATTTAGCCACCTGGCGCTCGCCTCTGCGGTTCTTGTCGCTTTTGTTCCCTGCGTACTCGCAGAAGAAAAGCCGGGAGGGCTACCGCCCGGGGCCAAGGTGACCTCGCTGGTTGTCTTCCCCGCCGAGGCGGTTCTCGCAGACCGCTACGCCTACAGGCAGGTGCTGGTCACCGCCGAGGTTGAGGGCCTGGGAAAGGTCGATGTGACGCGCCTGGCGAAGGTTGAAGGAACCCTGGACCTGGTCAAGGTCTCTGCCGGCCGTAAGGTTAATGCGCTCAAGAACGGGCAGGGCAAGCTGGTCTTTTCTCTCGGCGGGCAGAAGGCTGAGCTGCCGGTGAAGGTGAGCGGCCTTGATGCTGATTACAAGGTCAGCTATGTCCAGGATGTCATGCCGGTGCTTTCCCGTCTCGGGTGCAACTCAGGCGTCTGCCATGGCTCGCAAAATGGTAAGAATGGATTCAAGCTTTCCCTGCGAGGCTATGACCCCTTGTTCGATCACATTGGTCTTACCGACGACCTTGAAGGGCGCCGCTTCAACCGGGCCGCCCCCGACAAGAGCCTCTTCCTGATGAAGATCACCGGGGCCGTTCCGCACCTGGGCGGGGTTCGCACCTCAGCCGATTCGGATTATTATTCGCTGCTGAAGTCCTGGGTCCGCTCCGGAGTGAAAATGGATCTCGACTCTCCCCGGGTTGTTAAGCTCGAGGTGTTTCCCAGGGAGGTAACCCTCGCCCTGCCCGGCATGCAGCAGCAAATGGTGGCCATTGCGACCTTCAGTGACGGGAAGGTTCGAGATGTGAGCCACGAAGGCTTTCTGAGCTCCAGCGATACGGAGATCGCGACGGTGGACGATGCCGGAATCGTGACGGCTGTTCGCCGTGGAGAGATCGCGGTGCTGGCCCGCTACGAAGGCCGCTATGCGGCGGCCCCGACCTTTGTCATGGGCGACCGCTCCGGTTATGCCTGGAAGGACGTGCGGGAGTTTAACTATATCGACAAGCACGTCTACCAGAAGCTGCGCAAGATCAAGAGCCTCCCGAGTGAGCTGTCAAGCGATGCCGAGTTCATTCGCCGGGTCTCTCTTGATCTCACCGGCCTGATTCCCGACGTCAAGACCGTTCGCACCTATCTTCTTGACCGCCGGGAGCCGAAGGCTAAACGAGATGAGCTGGTCGGCCGCCTCCTCGGCAGCCCCGAGTTCGTTGATTTCTGGACCAACAAATGGTCGGACCTTCTGCAGGTCAACAAGAAGTGGCTCGGCGGACAGGGAGCGAAATCGCTGCAATCCTGGGTGCGGGGAGCGGTTGCCAGCAACATGCCCTATGACAAGTTTGTCGGGACCCTGTTGAACTCCGAGGGGTCCACGATCAAGAACCCCCCGACCTCCTATTACAAGGTTCTGCGTTCGCCCGATGCGGTCATGGAAAACACGACCCAGCTCTTTCTCGGCATTCGCTTCAGCTGCAACAAGTGCCATGATCATCCCTTTGAGAGGTGGACCCAGAAGAACTACTGGGAGCTCTCTGCCTTCTTTGCCCAGGTCGGCCGCAAAAACGCCCCGGGAGCCAAGAATCTTCCCAACGCAGGCTTCACCGCCACCGGCGGCACCGAGGAGATCATCTATGACAAGAAAGATGGAGAGGTTAAGTATCCTAACGGGGTGCAGGCCGCTCCCGGCTTCCCCTACACGCATGAGGGCAAGGGTGTCAAGGATGGGTCGCGTCGCGCCCTGGTCTCCAACTGGATCACCTCCGAGAAGAACCCGTATTTTGCCCGCAGCTTTGTTAACCGGCTCTGGAGCTATTTCTTCGGCATCGGGATTATCGATCCGGTTGATGACATCCGGGCCAGCAATCCGCCCTCGAACCCGGAGCTGCTCGACAGGTTGACAGCTGACTTTATTGCCTCGGGTTTTGATGCGCGCAAGATTATGCGCCTGATTGCGACCTCGCGCACCTACCAGCATTCTGTTGAGACCAACAAGTGGAACGAAGATGACAACGTCAACTTCTCCCACGCCCTCGCCAGGAGATTGCCTGCCGAGACGCTCTTCGACGCTATTCACAAAGCCTCCGGTTCTCTGACCCGCCTTCCCGGGCAGCGTCCCGGTATCCGGGCGGTTGAATTGCCCGGTCCCGAGGTGAAGCTGGGGGACAACTTCCTCGATCTCTTCGGACGTCCGCCGCGTGAGAGCGCCTGCGAATGTGAGAGAGGTTCCGGGATGTCGCTTGGCCAGGCGCTCAACCTGGTGAACGGGCCAACCTTCGCCGGGGCGATCAATGACCCGGCCAATGCGATTGCCGCATTGGCGAGCACCGAGAAAGATGACCGCAAGCTGATCGAGGAGATGTTCCTCTCCTTCCTCTCCCGCCCACCGACAAAGGCAGAGGTCGATGCGCTGGTCTCGAGTCTCGACCCCAAGCGGGGGGCCAACGCAGATGCCCTCAATCCCACCGACCGCGCTGAGCTTGATAAGCGTTTTCTTGCCTGGCAGAAGGCCCAGGGAACCGTGGGCTGGACAGTTCTTGATGTTAAGGCTGCGCGCTCCGCCGGCGGGGCCACCCTCACGCCCCAGGCCGATGGTTCGATCCTGGCCAGTGGAAAGAATCCGGACACCGACACCTACGAGGTGTTTGCCTGGACTCCGGTAGAGAAGATCACGGGCTTCCGCCTCGAGGCGCTTCCGCATGAGAGCTTCTCCAATAAGGGCCCCGGTCGTACCGCGAACAATGGAAATTTCGTTCTTTCAGAACTGAAGATTGAGTCCCATGCCGCTGATGCCGCCGCGCTCGAGAAGTTGTTGCCCCGGCTTTCCGCCGGCAAAGACAAGCCTGACGCTCCGCCGCTGCCCAAGCTGGCGGTGGTCGGTTTGCACAATGCGAGCCAGAGTTTTGCCCAGAAGAGCTTTTCCGCCGCTCAAACCATTGACGGGAAGGCCGGCGACAAGAAGGGCTGGGCGATCCATGGCCAGGTGGGGAGGGTCCAGACAGTTACCTACGAGACCAAGGCTGATCTTGGAGTGGCGGGAGGGACGCTCCTGAAGATCACGCTTGATCAGAAATTCGGAGGAATGCACACCATCGGTAATTTCCGGATCGCGGTGACCAACTCGCCTCGTCCGGTCAAGCCCTCCACTCTTCCGGATGAGATTGTCAAGATTCTGAAAATTCCTGCCGACAAACGTTCGCAGGATCAGCAGAGCCGCCTGCTGACCCAGTACCTCATGGGGGATAAGGATTTTCAGATGAAGATCCGCCAGGGTGGGGTCCAGGACATCGCCTGGGCGCTGGCGAATAGTCCCGCTTTCCTTTTCAATCGCTGATAATTCCCTCCCGGCCTTAATAATTTCTTTATCTTTGTCAGCGGTCCCGCCACGTCCCGCCGGATTTTCAGAGATAGAGCCCTAACTGTTTAGCTTGTAAGTTCTAAGGCCATTAAAAAAAGAGCCTGCCTGGCTGGAAATGTAGGATTCCAGCGGCTTTTCAGCCCCCTTTTTCAGTTGCCTGTGGGATTTGTAAAGATGGCTGTACGGGTTTTGGTTTAGACTCCGGAAGCCCTGTTTTCTTGAGGTGTTGTTGTTAGATCAACAGGAAATCGTGCCGCTGTTGACTGCTTCTGGGCCGGTTTGCCTGACATTCCCCTTCCGCAGGACATCAAAACGCGTGTGAGTTCAATGTTCGTGCGGGGATAGTTTTCTCCCGGCGAGGTTCCAAAATGAAGCGTATATACGTAGGTAACTTATCTTTCAGTTGGGGTGAAGAGGAAGTTCGTGAGCTCTTTTCCGCTTATGGTGAAGTTTTCCGGGTAGATCTTATCAACGACCGTGCCACGGGGCGCCCCAGGGGATTCGGGTTTGTTGAAATGGATGCCAGCAGTGCCGATGCTGCCATTGATGCGCTCAATGGCCAGGAGCACGGTGGCCGTGTTCTGAGAATCAACGAAGCCTACGCCAAGGGCAGGGGTGGTGATGGACCTGAGCGAGACTCCTCGGGCCCGCCTCCCGCCGCTGAAGCTCCAGCCGATGACGCTGGCGGCGACGACGATGCCGGAGGCGATGACGCCGGTGGTGACGACGATGCCGGAGGCGATGACGCCGGTGGTGACGACGATGCCGGAGGCGATGACGCTGGTGGCGACGACGATGCCGGAGG
>CAZTRG010000318.1:0-14192 GCA_964615885.1 uncultured Planctomycetia bacterium
AAGGTAGGCGACCCCCGAGGCCGGGTTGACCGCGAGATCGGAAATTCGGATCTTGTCGGGCGAGGTACCCAGGGCAGCCGCGATCTTCCGGTCCACCGCCTCCAGGGCAATGGCCCCGGCCTTGGCTGCCCTGGCTGTGTCGCCCGTGGCCACGGCATGCACAGCCGCCCCAAGCGGATCAGCGATGAAGAGAATCCCACCCGGGCCGAAAGCCACCGGGCCGGCCGACTTCAGCTCGAGGCCTGATTTTTTCATTCCGGCGGTGAGATCTGCGGCTGCGGCGGAGGGCAGGCAGGACAAGAGTACACCTGTTAGGGCCAGGCTGGCCATGAGCTTCGTCTTCATCTGGATTTCCTTCCTCGTGCTAATCAATCGACCCGAATTTCCATCTCTGCCGATGGAATCGAAAGCTCATCGTGTTCCGAACGCTGCGCTGCAGTCAATACCGAAATGGAAAGTCTTGACTGGCTGTCTAGCTCAGGTGAAACTGCCTGCTTGGGTCGTTTTTGCCCGGGCCGCTGTTGTCCGGCATGATCTCTTCAACAAGGTGGGAACTATGCGCAAGAAGAACTTTTTCTACAGTGTATTTGCAGTCGTTTTGTCCTTCGCGATCTCCGGGGCCGCCCTGGCCCAGGCCGGTAACCAGCCCTTCCTGCGCGGAGATTCAAACGCGGATGCCAGCATCGACCTCAGCGACGCGATCTTCTCGCTGCGCTATCTCTTCCAGGGCGGAGATGCTCCCCCCTGCCTCGATGCGCTCGACTCCAACGACAGCGGCATGATCGACATTTCCGACCCGGCCCACACCCTGCGCCATCTTTTCCAGGGCGCCGCGGCCCCACCGGCACCGGGAATGGAATGTGGAGAGGATCCCAGCGATGACAACCTGGGCTGCGCTTCCTTCCCGCCCTGCGAAGTTGCCGGCCCGCCGGACCCATCGGAAGCCATCGCTGCCCTCAGGGCATCGGAAGATGGTGAGGTGGACGTGGTGGTCTCCGGCGCGGTGGTCACCTACAAGAGACCTGCTGTCGGCAGTGCGCCGGCCGGGTTCTTCCTCCAGGCAGGCAATACAGGCCCGGCGATCATTGTTGAGCTGGACCCCACCTCCCTCGATCCCGAGCCCCAGGTTGGAGACTCCATCAGCCTCCGGGCCACCGAGCTCGGCACCATCTACGATGCCCGCGCGATTCGCGCAGTGGCCGACTACGAGGTCCTTGAAAGCGGTCTCGATGCCGCGGCCCTGGCCCAGGAGGTCTCCGATGCAGATGATCTCGTCAGCGGTCTCGATGGATACGAAAGCGAATTGATCACCCTCAGCTTCACCCTGGCCGGAGAATTCGCCGGCGCCGGAGGCGGACATTCCGCAGCAGTGATTGGAACCAACGGCATCAGCGGCGACTCGAACCTGCGCCTGAGAATCCCCACGGAGCTGCTGAACTCGCTCGCCGCAGACAACAACCTGGTGGAAGGCTGCGTGCTGACCGTAACCGGTCCCATGTGGCGCTTCCGAACCCAGGCCCAGCCAAGCGCCTATGCGCTCAGTGACATCAGCGTCGAGAGCTGTCCCGCGCCACCCTCCCCACAGGTCATCGATGCAGGGGCCGGCAGCCTGACCGAGGTAACCGTCACCTTCGACCAGGAGATCGATGCGGCGAGTATCGGTGATCCCGAGGCTGCCTTCAGTTTCTCCCCCGCCCTTGCCATCAGCTCTGCCGATGTGCAGGGCAGCCAGGTTGTCCTGGCAACCGAGGAGCAGGCCCCCGGTACCGATTACACCGTGACCGTGGCGAACACTGTTACCAGCCTGCTTGGCGCCGGAGTCGAGCCCCCGGCCAATACCGGTGCCTTCACCTCCCTGGAACTCGGCCTCTCCATCAGCTCAGTTGATTATCCCGTCATCGCTCACGGCGGCACCCTGCTGGTCACCGGCAACGGCCTCTCGGGCACCTCCGAGGTGACGATTGGCGGCGAGCCCCAGAGCTTCGACGTCAACTCCGAAAACGAGGTCAGGGTTTTCGGGATTGTCGATTCGACGCCCACCGGCCCGGGAGAGCTGGTCCTGTCCACCGATGGCGGCGGCTCCGCCAGCTTTGACCTGACCGTGATCCACCTGCTCATCAACGAGGTCGACTGTGACCAGACCTCCACCGACAGCGCCGAGTTCGTCGAGGTCTCAGCCGGGCTCCCCGGCATCGACCTCTCCGGCTACGTCCTCGTACTCTACAACGGCAGCAACGACACGTCCTACAGGCGGGTCGAGCTCAACGGCATCACCAATGACGCCGGCCTGTTCGTGGTCGGGCCTTCAGGCTTTGCTCCCGAACCCCAGGCAACCTGGGGCGGAGCGACCAACCAGCTGCAGAACGGCGCCGATGCGGTCGGCCTGCACCAGGGTACGGCAGATCAATTTCCCAACGGCAGCGAGGTGAACAACGACCTCTTGATTGACGGGGTGGTTTACGGAACCAGTGACCGCGCCGACGTGGCCATACTCGACATCTTCTTCGGTGTCGGCAACGGACTCGCCGCGCAGCTCGATGAAAACCTCAACCGCAGCAAGGACACCGAATCGATCCAGCGCTGCGGCAACGAACGTCTCGATGCAACCAATTGGAACGTGACCGACCCGACGCCCGGGGCGGCCAACACCTGTCCCTGAAAAAATGGCAGCAAAAAGTCGCCAATTCCCGGATGAGATGGATGAGAGCAACGACGACATCGACATGAGCGATGCCGATCTCGAGGCGCTCATGGGCGGTGCTGCTGCGCCTTCGGCAGGTGAAACCCTCGCCGTCGACAAGCTCGAACCCGGCGAACGGATCGAGGGGACCGTGATCGATACCCGCGGAGGCGACGTGCTGCTCGACCTCGACGGGAAACACCACGGCCTCATCGAGGAAGAAGAGTTCGAAGAGGACGAGGACCTGCCCATGCCCGGCACCAGGATCAAGGCCAGCGTGGTGCGCTACGATGGAGTCCGGGACCTGCTGATCCTCTCCGTCGGTAAGGCACGTAAGGAGGTCTTCTGGGATGACCTGCGTCCCGGAACGCTGCTGGAGGCCAGGGTGACCGGCACCAACAAGGGCGGCCTCGACATCGACATCAAGGGCGTGCGTGCCTTCATGCCGATCTCGCAGATTGACACCAGGCGGATCGAGGATGCGACGCCCTTTGTCGGAAAGAAATTCCAGGTCGAGGTCACCCGGGTCGACCGCGAGGACCAGAACCTGGTGGTGAGCCGCAGGGCAGTGATTGAGCAAGAGGAGCATGAGCAGAAGGGCAACGCCCTCGCACGACTCTCAGAGGGAGAGATTCTCAAGGGAACGGTCGTTAAGACCAACAACCACGGCGCCTTCGTCAACCTCGGCGGCGTCGAGGGCTTGATCCACCAGAGCAAGCTCGACACCTGGCGCAGGGAAACCGGCCAGCGCGAAGACCCGCAGGTCGGCGCCGAGGTGGAGGTCGAGATCCAGCGAGTCGACACCGAGCGCGAGCGCATCAGCCTGGACCTCAAGCGGGGGACGCTGACAGACTGGAGCGCATCGGCTGCCAGCTACGAGGTCGGTGAAGAGCTGACCGGCTGGGTCTCAGGAACCAGCGAAAAGGGCCTCCACGTATCCATAGAAGATGGCGTCGAGGGAGTCATTCCACGCCAGCGCCTGCTCGAAATGAAGGATCCCCCGGCAAAGGGGGACATCATCCGTACCAGTATCACCAGCATCGATCCTGAGAAGAAGGTGATCGAGCTGAAGCCTCTCTGAGAAGAACAAGGCCCTTAGTCCAAATGAACACAGAACGTAAGAAATCCCCCATCGGCGTCCTCTTCCTGACAGTCTTCGTTGACCTGGTCGGGTTCTCGATCATCTTCCCGCTCTTTCCCGACATGCTGGAGCACTATGCGGGGGCCGACAGCTTCTTCGGCGGCTTGATAGCGAATCTCGCCGAGCTCTCCGGGGAACAGGGAGAAAAAAGGGATTTCTATACCACGATCCTCTTCGGCGGCATCCTGGGTTCGCTCTACTCCATCCTGCAGTTCCTCTTTGCCCCCATGTGGGGAAGGCTGTCCGACAGGATCGGGCGGCGGCCGGTGCTGCTCATAACCATCGCCGGCCTCTGCGTGAGCTACCTGGTATGGATCTTCAGCCATTCCTTCCTGCTGCTGATCATCTCGCGGGTACTCGGTGGCGCCATGGGAGGCAACATCTCGGTCGCCACAGCCGCCATGGCCGACTCGACCGATGAAAAGAACCGTGCCAAGGGAATGGGCATGATCGGCATGGCCTTCGGCCTCGGCTTCATCCTCGGCCCGGCCATCGGCGCGCTGCTGTCGGGAATCGACCTGTCCGGAAAGCTGCCGGGACTCAATCCCTTCTCCGCCGCCGCCGCCGGCGCCTTCCTGCTCTCGCTCTGGAACCTCTCCTGGGTGATGAGGAGCTTTACGGAGAGCCTGCCGGAAGAGGCGCGCGGCAAAGCACACCAGGCCGGACGACCCATCAACCCGCTCAAGCTCTTTCGCGGCTTTGACATTCCGGGCGTCAGCCGTACCAACCTGGTCTACTTCATCTTCCTGGTCGCCTTCGCGGGCATGGAGTTCACCCTCACCTTCCTTGCCAAGGACCGCTTCGGTTACAAGAGCACCGACATGATGTGGATCTTCATCTTCGTCGGGCTGATCATCGCCCTGGTACAGGGCGGCGTGGTGCGCCGGATGGCTCCAAAGATGGGAGAGAAAAAGGTCTCCCTCTACGGGCTGGTCCTCCTGGTGCCGGGTCTCCTGGTGACCGGCCTGGCAGGTTCCGAAGGCCTCTTCTATCTCGGACTCGCCCTGCTGGCGGTGGGCAGCGCCCTGGCTACGCCTTGCCTGACAGCCCTCGCTTCTCTCTACACCCCACCCGACCGGCAGGGGGAAGTACTCGGCACCTTCCGGTCGCTCGGCGCCCTCTCACGCGCGGTGGGACCGGTCCTTGCCTGCGCGGCCTACTGGAAGCTGGGCTCGGAGTGGCCCTATTACGGCGCCACCGCGCTGGTGGTACTGCCGATCCTGCTGGCACTCGGGCTGCCGGCGGTTCCCGGGCGAAAAACCGAGGCTCCTGCCGCTGAAAATACCGAGGCTAGTTGACGTCCGGATCGACAGGCATCCCCGAAAAGAACCGGTAGATACCGCCCTGGCGTTCCATCGAGCTCTTCCACATCTGTGGGGAGTCGGTCCGAAAGATATATTCGGCCGTGGCCGGCTGGACGACCCAGCCACCGGCGCTAAGCTCCCCATCGAGCTGTCCCGCTCCCCAGCCTGAATAGCCGCAGAAGACCCTGTAGACCTGCTGGTCCTGCCAGACCGGTGACTCTTCCCCCTCGATGAGCTTCTGCAGGAGCTCCCGGCTGCAGCCCATGTAGAGCCCCTCGACCACCGGCTCGGCAAACTCGGGGAGCTCCTCGGGGCGATGGAGGTCCTCGCGGTTGTGGAGAATGAAAACAGCTGCTCGCTCCACCGGGCCACCGATATAGACCGGCGTTTGACTCGAGCAGGGCTCACCGGTGAGACCATTCCAGAGATCGGCTACGGCCTGGCCACCGGGCCGGTTAACCACCAGGCCGAAGGCGCCCTTCTCATCGTGCTCAGCCACGAGCACAACCGTACAGCGGAAATTTGAATCGGCCAGGCTCGGCTCCGAGACAAGGAGCCGGCCCTTGCAGGACTTGTTTTCCAGGCCGTCACTATCCATTCAGGCCTGCTTGCCGGCGATGTTGACCCAGGTGTGAACGTGGGGCGTGCCGCGGAAGTACCAGACCATCCCGGGGCCCTCGACCATCCAGCGGTCCCAGATCTCGTCGTCGCCGATATTCCCCTCGTCAAAGTAGGAGATCGTCAGCGCGTCAAGTCCGCCGTTGGCATCGATGCACTTGAGCGCCTCGTCGACGTCACTCTTGCGGTACATGTTCAGCATGCTGCGCAGGGTCTCGTCGAGAAGCTTCTTCTGGTCCTTCGACATCTCAGCCCCGCTAAGGCCTTCCAGCTTGCCCTTGGTTCCCTTGAGCCTGACCACCTTGGGGCTGTCCGGGGGTGATTCGACCACCAGCGCCTTGTCACGCTGCTTGCCATCGAGGGCGGCGTAGAGCTTGTTGGCCAGGCGTGCCTGGTGCCACCAGACGTTGCCGGCATGATCAGGCTTCTCGTTGAAACCACCGGCCGCGTGGCCGTAGAAGATGGGCCCGCCAAAGGCGGTGTTCTCAACCGAGTCGCCATCGGCGCGAATGGTCAGGTGGCGGCCGGTGAGTACCCACTCGAACTTGCCGGTGCCGGGCTCGCCAAAGATCGCGCAGGTGTACTTGTCAAAGCCTCCCGCGTCGTCCTGCATCTGCTTCTTGAAACGCTCGTAACCATCCTCAGAGGTCACGCCCTTGAAGATCTGCAGGATCATCTCCTGCTGCTCAGCATTGTAGAGCTTGCCGATCGAGGCGACCTTGGGATCAACGACGAACCAGTTGTTGTTGATCATGGAGCGCTTTGCATGGTCAAAGGGCATACAGACCAGCTTGCGCTGCTTGTCCTTCAGGCTGTCGAAGAGCTGCTTGACCACGGTCTCAGCCGGCTGGGCTTTTTTCTTTTCCTCGGCCGGCAGCAGGTTCCCGGCGGAACTAAGCGACAGGCCTGCAGCACCTGCAGTCGTGGCTGCGGTGCGCAGAAATCGACGACGACTGACATCGCCGCAATCGGAACACGGCAGTTGGCGCGAAGCATCTTCTTTTCGCATGGTGACCTCTTTCTTCAGGTTGATGACTGTGATTTTTCTGTTCAGAGTAATTATGGTACCCCGAAGGGACGAAAGCTGACACGGGTTTTCAGATTTCGCCGATGGGAAAAACCCACCGGGCGCCTAGAGACGGAGAATGATCTTTCCCGTGTTGAGGTTCTCCTCCATTCGTTCGTGCGCCTGGCGCACATCCTCAAGCGGCAGGATGCTGTCCACCACGGCCTTGAGCTCACCGCTCTCAAGAAGCGGCAGGGTCCTCTCCCGGAACCTGCCGGTCACCTCAGCCTTTTCCTCGATGCTCCGGCCTCTCATGACGCTGCCGATGATGCGAAGGCGCCTCTTTAGAATGGCAGCGAGATTGACCTCGGCCTTGACTCCCCCCACCAGGCCCAGCAGCACCAGGGAGCCGCCCGTTCGCAAGCTGGCGATGTTCCTGTCCCAATAGCTCGAGCCGACAAGATCGAGAACCAGGTCAACTCCCTCTCCCCCGGTCTCTTCAGCCACGGCATCCGCGAAATCCGCTTCCCGGTAATTCACCGCGGCAAGGGCTCCCAGCTCCCGGCAGGCGGCTGTTTTTTCATCGGTCCCTGCTGTTGCGATGACCCGGGCCCCGGCAGCTGTGGCCAGCTGGATCGCCGCGGTTCCCACTCCGCTGGCTCCGGCATGAACCAGGACCACCTGGCCTTCCTTGAGCCGGCCCAGGCTGAAGAGAGCATCCTCTGCGGTATAGAAGGCCTCGGGGACGGCGGCGGCTGATTCATAAGACATGTTGGGAGGAATCTCAAGGGCCAGGCACTCATCGACGACCAGGAAATCGGCGTAGGCGCCCCCGCCACACAGCCCGAAAACGCGGTCACCCCGGCTGAAGCCCTCGACCCCATCACCCACAGCCGCCACCTCCCCGGCAAATTCGAGGCCGAGAATATCGGACTCTCCGGCCGGGGGCGGATAAAGTCCGCGGCGCTGCAGAAGATCTGCCCGGTTCAGCCCGGCAGCGAAATTCCTGACCAGCAGTTGCCCGCTGCGGGCCACAGGTTCGGGCAGATCAGCGATTCCGAGTACTTCCGGCCCACCAGGCTCTTTCACGGTTACACAACGCATGGAAGCCACTTTACCAGTGCTTGAAAAAAAACTACAGGATCGAGGCAGGGCTGACGATGCAGGGAATAACGGTCTGAAAGAGGAAACTGAACCGCCCAGTCGGCACCCCCCTGGAGTAAAGCACAATGAATCAAAAAGGCAGCGGCGCAATGGTCGCCTTCACAGTCTTCTGTCTCGCAGCAGTCATCGCCCTGTTCGCACAGTCCGATCTCTCGATCGGCCAGGGTAAGAAGGCCCCCCTGGAGCACATGGACCCCTCCAGCAGCGCTCCGGATCGTCTCCAGAACCACGCTGCCGGTGACATGGTCGGTGGAACCAAGAGGCTTAACAGGAACCAGGAGTCCGGCGAGAAAACCGCCGGTCCCAGGCGTCTCAAGCTCAAAGACTGAGCCCCGCCAGTCTCGGCTCTTTACAAGACCCCCTCCCGTGGCTATAGAAGAGCAGGAAATCTCCCCTTGAAGGGAGCTGTTTACTGCTGAAGCTCTCCGCCCTGGCGGAGAAATGAACCACGGTGGAGGGAACAACTATGCCTATCTGGCTTATCTTCGCGCTTGGAACCGTCTTTTGCTGGGGTGCCTACGGCACCGCGATCCACAAGAGCAATGTTCTACTTGGACACGGCATGAAAACCATCCTGCTCGTTGGCGTGGCCTACTTTTTTCTCGCTGTCCTGATCCCGGGCATCTACATCATGTCCAAACAGGCCATCGACTGGAGCTTCCCGACCAAGGGGCTGATGTTCGGCCTGCTGGCCGGATCGCTGGGAGCTCTTGGTGCAATCTGCGTTACTTTCGCAATGAGACCAGAGAGCGGTGGAAATCCGCTTTTCGTCATGCCGATCATCTTCGGCTGCGCGCCGCTGGTGAACGTCATCGTTTCTGCGATTGCCCATCCGCCGAAAGATTCTCCCAGCGTCTTCTTCTTCCTGGGAGTCATCGTCCTCGCCTCGGGCGCAGGGATGGTCCTCTTCTTCCAACCGAGATAACCCGCGACTCTCAGTTCTTCAGCGTCTCGTCATGACGTGAGAAGCTCGGCGGCAGGTCGGCGGCACGCACGTTGGCAAGCGCGGCGATGGCACCGGCCTTCTTGTCGGCGTCGTTGTCCTCCCACTCGATGGTGAGAGCGCCGTCGAAGCCGGCCCGGTTGAGCTCGATGATGATCTCCTCGGTATTGACCGCGTCGCGGGCGCTGCCGGCGGTGACAAAGTTCCAGCCGTTGTGCCTGTGCCCCATGGGGCGGTGCCCGCCGCGGCGTCCGCCGCGGCAGTAGCCCCCGATGACCTGGACACCCTTGATATGGGCGCAGTGGATGTGCTCGCCGAATTCGCGGATGAACTCAACTCCTGATACGTTCTGCCACTCGAGGTGGGAGCAGTCCAGATTGAAGCCGGCGACTCCTTCGTAGCCCGCAGCGATCATCGTCTGCAGGTAATCGCCTGCCGACTCAAGATCCCCCATAGCCCTCTCGGAGGGATGGCATTCGAGGTCAAAGGTCGTGCCATATTCCCGGCAGAGGTCGAGCAGGGGTGAAAAGCGCTCGACGATCAATTCGAGCGACACCTGCCGCGGATCGGCCAGGGGACAGCCGCCAACCTCGCTCGGAGGGGGTGGAAACTCAAACCAGTGCGACCAGGCGTGGGCCGGGGAGCCGGTGAAACCCGAAACCGGCGCCTTGCGATCCTGCAGGCGCCCGAGATGTCCCGCCAGGCGGGCGCAGGCCAGCAAGGCCTCGAGCGACTGGCTGTGGATCAGGCGGCCGACCTCCCCGGGTACGTAAAAGGGATCTGTTCGCGGCGGCTCGTTGGTCTTGCGCCATTCCTTGTAGGCCTCGACCGCCTCGCCGCCGATGAACTGCAGGGTCTTGGCCGAGGGCTCGTCTCCGAGCGCCTGGCCCTGCAGGTGACCGGAGATGGAGAAGATCTCGAGCCCCCTTGCCTTCGCTTTTTCAACACGCTCGGCGGCATAGGCAGCCGCGCCCTCGTCATCGGAGCACCGGTCAAGCTCCAGCTCCCAGCTGGCCTCCTCCCAGCCGTCGAAACCGGCCTCGGCCAGGAAATCGATCCACTCATCGTAATCGACATCTCCGAACTGACCCCGCACCAGGCCGACCTGGTGGTAAGAGCTCCTGCCGGGTCGATGCCCGGCGGTCTGCTTGTATCCCACGATGATTAAACTCCTGCGTTGATTGGTTTTCCTGTGAGCTCCCCCCGGCCTGGAAGGCCAGGGGGACCGGCCAAGCTAACAAGCCCCCACCACCACCGGCAACCCCTTTCCATTTCCATCCTCTTGCAGGCCGTGCAGGTTGCCGGTGCCCGGTCGCGGTGGTAGACTGGTGCCTGATCAATGACAACACTGGTCCTATTAGTGCTGGCGCTCGTCCTGGCCTCCGGTCTGACCTCGATGTCCGAGGCGGCGCTCTTCAGCGTACCCATCTCAAAAGTCTACCTTGCCCGGGACGAGAAACGTGCCGGTGGCCGGCGGCTCACCTTGATCAAGGAGAACATGCAGCGCCCGATCTCGGCGCTGGTGATTCTCAACAACCTCATCAACATTCTCGGATCGGTGATGGTTGGCTACAAGGCCGCCGAGGTGCTTGGCGACGATCTGAAGGGAGCCTTCGCCGGTGTCCTGACCTTCCTGATCATCGTCTTCTCTGAGATCATTCCCAAGACCATCGGAGAGCGCTACAACCTGGGGATCTCCCTGATCGCCGCCATCCCACTGACCCTCCTCACCTGGCTCTTCCTGCCTGCCATCTGGATCATCGAGCAGATTGCCCGGCCCTTCTCAGGCAAGACGAAGAAGGACGTCACCAGCGAGGAGGAGATCCGGATGATGGCGGATATGGGAAACAAGGCGGGGCTGATCAGCGGAGAGGAAAGCCAGCTCATCAGCAGGGCCTTTCGTCTCAATGATGTAACCGCCCAGGAGATCATGACCCACCGGCTGGAGCTGGCCAGCCTGGAAAACAGCACTCCCCTGGCGGAAATCAACCCCTCCGACCTCGACATGAGCCACAGCCGCATTGTCGTAACCCGGGAGGGAGATCTTGATAAAATCGCAGGAATTATCTACCTGCGGGACCTCCTGCTGGCCCTTGCAGAGGATAAAACCGACCTGAAAGTGGGCGATCTGAAGAAGCCGGCACACATGGTTCATGAAAGCACCCCGGCCCACCAGCTGCTGGAGCAGTTCAAGGTTAAGCGCCAGCATCTCTTCGTTGTCCTCGATGAATATGGCGGGACATCGGGAGTCGTCAGCCTCGAAGATGTGCTCGAAGAGCTCGTCGGGGAAATTATCGACGAAACTGACGAGGAAGAGGAAAAACAACCTAAGGTCTAAGGGGACCGGGTCTTACCTCAAAAGAGTACGGCAAAACTTGAAAAAGGCATCATCATCGCTTATTTACGATGAATGAAGGACTTACGGTATTTGTTCGGCATCCGCAACGTGTGAGGTTGAAGTCGCTGTCCCCGCACTTGTAAAATAGACATTCGGCGAATTATGTAAATTCCCCTCCTGAAAGGGGATCTGAAATTCTGCCGGTGCTTTTGCTGGAACCCATCCAGAGGCAGTTAACGCATCGGCTCTCCAATCGAGGAATGACAGCAATGACAGGCGACTCGTCAAGGTATGAGTCCCGATTCCCGGGCATCACAGCACTTGTGCTGTTGGTGTTTGCTTTGCTGGCCCCCACAAGCCTGTGGGCGGTCGATGCCGATGGCGATGGCATCGATGCCCCGGGTGACAACTGTCCCCTCGTCTCCAATCCCCTGCAGCTCGATTCCGACGGCGATGGCATCGGTGACCTCTGCGATAACTGCCCCTCCAACCGGAACTTCAACCAGGTTGACAACGATGGCGATGGCATCGGAACCATCTGCGACAACTGCCCGGCCCTGGCGAATCCTGACCAGGAAAACACCGACGGAGATCTCTTCGGTAATGCCTGTGACAACTGCCCGACGGTCCCCAACCAGGTCCAGGTTGATTCCGACGGCGATGGTTTCGGAAATGCCTGTGACAACTGCCCCAAAGACTCCAACCCGGACCAGCAGGACATCAACGGCGATGGGGTGGGCGATGCCTGCCAGGTGGACAGCGATGGTGACGGCCATGACAACGGGGCGGACAATTGCCCCACCCTGGCAAACGAGGACCAGGCCGATTCCGATGGTGACCTCATAGGCGATGCCTGTGACATCTGCCCCCAGGGAGCCGACCCCGGCCAGGAGGACAGCGATGGCGATGGCATCGGAGATGCCTGTGACACCTGTGCCTCAACGCCTGATCCCCAACAGACCGACTCCGATGGCGACGGCTTCGGCAACGCCTGCGACATCTGCATTTCCATCCCCGACCCCGGACAGGCTGACTCCGACGGCGATGGACTCGGAGATGCCTGCGACAACTGCCCCCTGGCCGCCAACGTCGACCAGCTCGACCTGGATGGCGATGGAGCCGGGAACACCTGCGACAACTGCCTGCTGGTGCCCAACCCCTCGCAGGAAGATTCTGATGGAGACGCCATCGGCGATGACTGCGACAACTGCCCCCTGCAGTTCAACCCGAAGCAGGGGGACGAGGACGGTGACGGCTTCGGAAACGCCTGCGACAACGATGCCGACAACGACAACATCGCCGACCAGGACGATAACTGCCCCGCCATACCCAACCCGGCCCAGGAGGACTCCGACTCCGATGGCGTCGGCGACACCTGCGACAGCTGCACCCTGGCTCCTGATCCCGCACAGGAGGACAGCGACGGCGATGGGCTCGGCGATGCCTGCGACAATTGCAGCCTGGCGGTTAACCCCCTGCAGGAAGATTCAGACAAGGACGGAATCGGCGATGCCTGTGACAACTGCAGCTCCGTTCCAAACCAGGAACAGCTCGACTCCGACTCCGATGATATCGGGGATGAATGTGATAATTGCCCCGTAGACGTCAACTACAGCCAGCGCGACCTCGATGGCGATGGCTTCGGCGATGTCTGCGACAATTGCCCCCTGCGCACCAACTCCAACCAGCTCGATGCCGATGGCGACGGCTTCGGCAACGCCTGCGACAGCTGCTTCTTTATCCGCAACCCGCAGCAGGAGAACAGGGACAACGACGAGATCGGCGATGCCTGCGACAACTGCCCTGATGTCGGCAACAACTCCCAGGCCGACGCCGATTCCGACGGCATTGGTGACAGCTGCGACAATTGCCTCTCAGAACCCAACGAAGGGCAGGAAGACGCCGACGGCGACGGAATCGGCAATGCCTGCGATGAAGACCCCGATGGCGACGGCATACCCGATGGCGAGGATAACTGCCCGGAGGCCAGGAACGAGGACCAGCTCGATTCCGATGGAGACTCTGTCGGCGATGCCTGCGACAACGATGCCGACAACGATGGCATCTCCAACGAAGAGGACAACTGCCTCTCAGAGCCCAATCCCGGCCAGGAGGACAGTGATCTCGATGGAATCGGTGACCCCTGCGATATCGACAACGATGAAGACGGTGTAGACAACTCCGCCGACAACTGCCCGGACGTCTACAATCCTGAGCAGTTTGACACCGATGGTGACTCCCTGGGGGATGACTGCGATGCGGACCAGGACAATGACGGCATCCCCAACGAGGATGACAACTGCGATCTCTTTCCCAACCCGGACCAGCAGGACGGTGACGGGGATGATTACGGCAACGTCTGCGACAACTGCAAGCGCGTCTCCAACCACCTGCAGGACGACAACGATGGCGATGGGCTCGGCGATGTCTGCGATCCTGACGATGACGATGACGGTGTCCCTGATTTCCAGGACAACTGCGCCTGGGTCCCCAACCCCGGGCAGCTCAACAGCGACCAGGACGAGCTCGGCGATGCCTGTGACTCAGACGATGACAATGACGACATTCCCGATGAGTCCGACAACTGCCCATCGGAGGCCAACACCATCCAGCGAGACAGCGATGGAAACGGAATCGGCGACGCCTGTGACGTGGTGCTGGTCGATACCGACAGCGATGGCGTCTTTGACCATCTCGACAACTGCGAAGGAATCCAGAACTCCAACCAGGAGGATTTCGATGAGGACGGGATCGGAAACGTCTGCGACAACTGCCCGCTGGACCACGACCCGACGCTCGCCGATGACGACCAGGATGGCATTGGAGATGCCTGCGACAACTGCCCCGGCATCTTCAACCCCCGGCAGGAGGATTCGAACTCCGACGGGATCGGCGACCACTGTGATCCCGACGAGGATGTCGACGGAGATGGGGTGCGGAACGCGGCCGACAACTGCCTGGTGATCCTGAACCCCGCCCAGATCGACCGTGACAACGA
>CAZTRG010000319.1:0-2510 GCA_964615885.1 uncultured Planctomycetia bacterium
GCTCGGCTTTTCCCAGTATGGAAGCATCAAATGGCTGACCGCCTGGGACATCAGGGCAGAGGCCTCCTCCGGGGCAGAAGCGGAAAAGCCCACCCCTGAAAAGGGGCGCCGGCAACGCCTTTAGGCTTTCAGTCTTGCGCCGGACCTGCCGGCAGGCCTTCGGAGATCCGGGCGATGGCCTCCTCGACCCTGTCGCGTTCCCCAAAGGCGCTGAGCCTGAAATAGCCTTCTCCTGCGGGTCCGAATCCGGACCCGGGAGTCCCGACGATCTGGGCTCTATCCAGCAGGTGATCGAAAAACTCCCAGGACTTCATGCCGCCTGGAACTTTGAGCCAGCTATAGGGTGAGTGGATCCCCCCAAAAACGGTATAGCCCGAACGAATGAGTCCTTCGCGGATAATGCGGGCATTTTCCATGTAGAAATCTATCAGCTCCTGGACCTGCGTTTTCCCCTCCGGAGTGTAGACCGCGGCTGCTGCACACTGGACCGGGTAGGAGACCCCATTGAACTTGGTTGAGTGGCGGCGGCTCCAGAGCTGGTGAATGGAGACCTCTTCACCGGAGGAGTTTCTGCCTTTCAGTTCCCTCGGCACAACGATAAAGGCGCACCGGGTACCGGTGAACCCAGCTGTCTTTGAGAAGCTCCGGAATTCAATGGCAACATCCCGCGCCCCCTCTATTTCATAAATAGACCGGGGGAGGTCCGGGTCGGTGATGTAGGACTCATAGGCTGCATCAAAGAGGATGATGGCGCCGGAGTTTTTTGCGTAATCAACCCAGGATTTAAGTTGCTGGTGGGTTGCCACCGTCCCGGTGGGGTTGTTCGGCGAACATAGATAAACGAGGTCCACCGGTTCAGCTGGAATGTCTGGCTGAAAACCATTTTCCTGGGTGCAGGGCATGTAGAGGATCCCCTCGTAGCAACCACTGGTGTCGGCAGGCCCTGACCTTCCGGCCATGACATTGGTATCGATATAGACCGGGTAGACCGGGTCAGCCACTGCCACCTTGCAATCAGGAGAGAAGATCTCCTGTATGTTCCCGCAATCACATTTGGCCCCATCGGATACAAAGACCTCTTCAGGGTCAACCTGGACGCCTTTTGCTGCATAGTCATTTTCGGCAATCAGCTCACGCAGGAAAAGATGGCCCTGTTCAGGGCCGTAACCTCTAAAGGTTTCCACCGAGGCCATCTCATCGACCCCGGAATGGAAAGCCTCTATGACTGCAGGAGGGAGGGGGCGGGTGACATCGCCTATCCCGAGTCGAATAACATCAGAGTCGGGATGGGCTTCTGTGTAGGCCTGTACCCTGCGCCCGATTTCCGGGAACAGGTAGCCGGCTGCCAGCTTCTGGTAGTGGTCATTGATTCGGGCCATGGCCCGGGAGTGTACCGAATCGTCAACGCCATAAGCAATGTTCTGCTTGACAAGTATGCGGGGCAGGGGCGAAAAAGGCCGACTTCGGGAAGGCTTCAAAAAGGATTAAGGTGCTCAATGGCCACGATTGATTACGTCGTCCTGGTAGTGTATTTCCTGGCCATGGCTGGAATCGGCCTGTGGTGCATGAAGAAGGTGAAGCGCCAGGAGGACCTTTTCCTGGGCGGCAGGACCTTCGGGAAGCTCTTCCAGACTTTTGCAGCTTTTGGGGCAGGGACTGGTGCTAATGATCCCGTCAACGTGGGGCGCAACACCTACACCAGTGGGTTCAGCGGTATCTGGAGCGTTTTGTTCTGGTTGCTGGTCACACCTTTTTACTGGATCTCCGCTGTCTGGTACCGGCGCATGCGCCACCTCACCCTTGGCGACTGGTTTGTTGAGCGCTACGAAAGCAGGGGCCTGGGGGCTGCCTACGCTGCGTTCGGTATTATTTTTTATATGCTGTTTCTTTCCGTCGCCTTTACCGCGGTCAGCAAGGTCTGCGAGCCACTGATCTTTACGGGGGTCGTAACAAGCTCCCCTTTGAAGTTTTACCTCCTGCCCATTATCGGGTTGGTGGTCATTGTCTACGGGGTCCTTGGCGGCCTGCGAGCAGCCTACTGGACCGATCTCGTCCAGGGGTTTTTCATTATCCTGCTCTCAGTGCTCCTGATTCCCTTTGGCCTCTCGCTGCTTGTCGAAAATTTTGGCGATCCCGAAAATGAAGGTTTCCTTGCAGGCTTCCGGATCCTGCATGAGCAATTGCCGGCATCTGCCTTTGAATTGCACGGCGGTGAATTTCCGCTCTATTACATATTCTGCATATTCATACTCAACCTCACCGGCATCGTGGTTCAACCCCACTTTATTGCTACCGGAGGAGGCTCGGCTAAGACTGAGCATTCGGCAAGGGTGGGCCTTGTTGTCGGAAACTTCCTGAAGCGTTTTTGTACAGTTGGCTGGGCCCTGACGGGCCTCTTTATGCTGGCCCTTTTGTCTGTTGATCCCGAAATTGGCCGGGACCCGGACAAGGTCTGGGGCCTGGCGGCGGTCAAGTTGCTTGGCCCGGCAGGTAGCGGCCTGGTCGGGCTG
>CAZTRG010000320.1:0-2503 GCA_964615885.1 uncultured Planctomycetia bacterium
CACCGACAAGCCGATCACCATCGAGCCCATCAAGGCCTTCCCCACCATGAAGGACCTGGTGACCGATGTCAGCTGGAACTTCGAGGTCAAAAAGAAGATCAAGAAATTCAAACCGCGTGCCCCGGATGCCGAAGACGGAACCTGGAGGGTCGCACAGGAAGATGTCGACAGGGTCCAGGAATTCCGCAAGTGCATCGAATGCTTCCTCTGCCAGGATGTCTGCCACGTGCTTCGCGACCATCAGAAAATGGACGAATTCATCGGCCCAAGGTTCCTGGTCTATGCCGCTGCGCTCGACATGCACCCTCTCGACACCGAGGACCGGCTCGAGGATCTCAAGGATGAGCACGGCATCGGCTTCTGCAACATCACCAAGTGCTGCACCCATGTCTGTCCTGAGCATATCACGATCACCGACAACGCGATCATCCCCCTCAAGGAACGAGTCGCCGACCGCTTCTACGACCCGGTGATGAGAATCCTGCGGGCTCTCTTCGGAAAGAAGAAAGCCGCGAAACCACCTGCAGCAGAAGCCGGCGCCCGCGAATCCGTAAAGGCGGAATAGCCCCTATTTTCCGGCAGGCTCGGCCAGGCTCACACAGACGATCTCCTGGTCGTTGCGCACGAAAACACATTTCTGTGCGAAGGCCGGATGGGACCAGACGACCTTGCGGCGCTGTACGCGGCGCGTCCCCTTGATCAACTGTGAACGGCTCAACTCCTCGTACCCCTTGCTCGACAGCTTGGCGATAATTAATTCGCCCTGCTCATTGAAGATAAAATAGCGGTCTTCATGCCTGGTGATAAAGGCATTCCACCAGCGGCCCTGCCCGGTGGCCTCCATGGTCTTCCAGACCCGCTGGCCGCTGGCAGCCTCCAGGCACCGGAACTCTCCATAGCTGCACACCCCGAAGATGTGTCCGCCCTGGAAAACAGGTGTACACATGATCGAATGAAGGCCGTCGGTTCGCTTGGGCAACTCACTATCGCTTTTTCCCTTCCACAGGAGCCGGGCTGTGGGCTTGTCCGGGTCGAGCGCCATCATCAGGGAGCCGTTATAGAAGGATGATACCAGCAGCCTCTTTGACTCCGGATCGTAAATGGGGGTGGGAATCGTCAACCCGAAGTTAACCTTGAATTCCTGCCGCCAGTACTCCTTGCCGGTCTCCGGATCGAGGGCAGCCAGCTTCGTTGGCGTCCAGGTAATCAGCTGGCGCACCCCTCCCGCCTTGTAGATCACCGGTGGAGCATAGCCCGGGTCAGTATCCTCAAGTGCGCGCCAGAGCTCCTTGCCGGTATCCTTATTGAAGGCCACGTAGCAGGCGCCAGGCTTCCCTCCCACCAGCACGATGAGCTTCTCCCCGTCCACCAGCGGCGGCGAGCTGTAGCCCCAGGTGTTGAGCTTGGCCCCGAAATCCTTGACGCACTGTCGCGACCAGAGGACCTTTCCACTGCCTGCATCCAGGCAGAGCAGGTCGCCCATAGCGCCAAGACAATAGACCTTGCCTCCGGAGACAGTGGGAGTTGTCCTGGGTCCATAGGGATAGCTGATCGTGTAATTTGAGGGATAGCTGTGTTTCCAGAGAACCTTTCCACTCACCGCATCAAAACAGAGTATTCTCTCGCTGCCGCTGACACGCTTCTTGTCGAAGGGGTTGTCAGGATTTGCCTCTCCATCCCCGAGAACTCTGTCCATCAGGTAAACACGCCCGCCGGCCACAGCCGGCCCGGCATATCCCATCCCTACCTTCGCCCGCCAGAGATAGGACAACTTTTCAGGCAAGCGCTCTACGATACCCTTTTCCCGCCAGACCCCATCTCGCGCCGCCCCCCTCCACTGGGGCCAATCCTCGGCCGGGAGAAAACCCGCGCAGAATTGGACCAGGAGAAAAAATGCAGCGCACAAGCTTTTAGTCATATTCATCACCCTGCTGGCAAAACCGGCTTCTATCTATTTGGTAATACAAACTTAATGCGATGCTGGATGAGAGTTGTTACTGCAGCCCCATCCAGCTTGCCCGGATGCCATCGCCATTTGCGAACGGCCGCAACAACCGACTTGTCCACTTTACCGGCTATCCTCGGATCGATACCCGCACCCTTGCATCCTTCAATCATTTGAATCTTGCCGACTCTTCCATTAGCCAACACCTCGATTTCGAGAAGAACGGACTGGCCATCAAACTCCTCACGGGCAATCAATCCCTTACGGGGATAAGGAGGTGGCTTGTTAACATCACCCTCCAGCTCCCGGGGTTCGGTGCGAACTCCGCCTCCACGGCCCCCCTCTGACCCCAGGGGGGCGTAACGGTAATAAACCTCAAGACAGAGTATGCTCAGCTCCGTCGAATAAAGACGACCGGCCTGCTCCGCCCGCTTCCCCCTTGGATCCCAGCTTCCATAAGCTGATCCATGCTCCCGGCCGACCTGGTGCTCAAGAAGCACATCGGTCAGGCGCTCATTCCAGATCCGCCAGGCCTCGCCACCCTGCTGGAAGAGAGCG
>CAZTRG010000321.1:0-3437 GCA_964615885.1 uncultured Planctomycetia bacterium
CAGGTAGGATTAGGCTTTGGCAGGCCTCAATCCTTCCAGCGCAAGCGCATGGCTCTCGCTGAGAGGGCCTGCGACCTCTACGACATGGCCATCCTCCCCCACGCAGCGAACCCTGCTTTCCACAGAGCTGTTGGTAAGCCAGATGATCTTTACGGAGTTCTCACTCAGCCCCTGGAGATAAGGACCACGCACAATTTCGAGCTCCGGCAGATCCTGCCCGGCCCCGGGAGGACAAATGCACATGGCCGTGAACAGGACTGAAAGCGACAAATAGCGCATCTCTTGCTTCCCGGGCTGGTTCTTCCTCGTTGCTGTCGATGGGGACGACCCTCGACCCCTCGACCTACATTTATAAACCTAGCCAGCGGACCGGAATAACGAAATATCGGACGGAAGTTCCAGGCTCGCAGAAGTTGCAATATCGCCGCAAGCGCGTAATGATCACTGAACCACCTGGGGAGGTCTCTTCAAGAGAGAGACCATGACGACCTACCGACAGCTTTCCTTTCTGCCCACCCTGGCTCCGGCGGGAAGGCCCGATCCCGACTCCGATGCGCTGCGCTGCCGTGCGGGGGTCGAATTCCACGAGATCAACGTCCGCGAGATTCTCAACCGCTCCGGCAACCGCCGCCTGCCCTTTGTCTGGACCATCAACCCCTACCGCGGCTGTGAGTTCGCCTGCAGCTACTGCTACGCGCGCTACACCCATGGCTTCTTCGATCTCCATCGCTGGGAGGATTTCGAGGAGAAGATCTTCGTCAAGCGCGGAGCGGCCGGCTCGCTGCGTCGAAGACTACGTCGCGCCGCCCTCGAGGATGAGCCGATCGCCTTCGGTACGGCAACCGATCCCTACCAGCCCGCCGAGCACCATTACCGTGTGACACGCTCCCTGCTCAAAGAGATGCTCGGGGTCAGGGGCCTGCAGTTCTCCATCACGACAAAGTCTCCCATCATCCTGCGCGACCTCGAGCTGCTCAGGGAGCTGAAGAAGCTCCACCGGCTGCGAGTCAACATGACGATCACCTGCCTCGATACGAAGCTTGCCCGCAGGATCGAGGGGCACGCCCCAACCCCCGCCGCCCGCATGCGAACAGCCGCGAAGCTGGTCCACGCCGGGATCGACACGGCCATCTTCTGCATGCCGGTCATGCCCTTCATCAACTCCAGCACAGGCGTGCTAGGGCCGCTCTTCGAAGCTGCCCGCGAGGCCGGGATAAAAAACATCGTCCCCAACGCCCTCTACCTGCGCCAGGAGATCCGCGAGCCCTTCCTCGAATGGATCGAGGAGGAGTTACCCGAGCTCGGCCCGCGCTACCGGCAGCTCTACGGCGGCAGGTCCTACCTCCCCCGGAGCGAACAGGAAAAGCTCCTGGCCGCCTTCAGGACGCTGAAAGCTCAATTCGGCTCTATCGAAAGGGAGGGCTGAACTCAGAAGGAGAGCTGGAGGTGGCCGGCATCATCGAATACCGGGTCGGCCGGTTCAGCGATGATCTCGATTTCTTCGCGTCCCTCGATGAGCGGCAGGCAGGCCTCTGAGAGGTAGACGTTTTCGAGGCTCAGGGTGTCTCGGACCAGGGCGACCAGCGGTCCACCTTCACGGCGGGGGCTGGTCTTGATTCCGGCGGCGAGCAGCTCCCGGTCATCGGCGAGCACGATCGGCATGCGGGCACCGGCGGGAGAATTGGCTGTCATGCAGTTGAGGTTGGTGACCTTGTGGTCGATCTTGTCGCAGAAGCGCTGCGTGATGTACTCAGCCATGCCCATGCCGACGGAGTTGCCGTCGCTCTCATCGGTGAGGTCGCTGAGGCAGATGCGGGTGATGGCCGGCAGGCCCTCCATCCAGGGCGTGCCGGGAATATAGCCGTAGACGCCGCGGCCGATGATGTTGGTGTCCATGCCCGCCCCTGAAATGTTCTTACCGATGCTCTGGCAATAGAGCACATCGAGCTCCATCAGGGGCAGCTTGCCCATCAGGTCGAAGGCGGTCTTGAGGATCTCTGCTTCCTGCTCAAAAAAGCCATCGGTGCTGACGCCGACGAGGTCGGCGGTGGAGTGGTAGGCGTTTTCGAGGATCGCGAGGCCGCCGATCACCTTGCCGCTGCCGACAATCAGGCCGGCGGCGCTGCGGATCGCATCTCCCAGGCCGATATCAAAGATCCGGCTGTGGTATTCCGTCGCCCCCTCCAGCTTACCCAGGCCAATGGCACAGATCTTCGTCAGGCCGCTCTCGATCGGCCCCTTGTAATCGGTATGCGGCTTGATCCGGTTGAGGAGCACCACCCCGTCGGCCTCGACCGCCGTCTTCGCCAGGTAGACCTCGACCCCCTCGGCCGTCGTGCCCTGGTGCTCGGTTTCCATCGCCGCGTGAACCGGCGCGCCGACATCCTCCTCGGTAACACCGTAATGAGCCAGCAGGTGGGCCTGCCCTTCAGCGGTCGCCCCCCCATGGCTGCCCATGGCGGGAATGATAAAGGGGCTGGCACCGCGCGACTTCAGATAGCCCACCACCGCCCTGGTGATCCCGGCAATGTTGGCGATGCCCCGGCTACCGACCGTGACGCCGATCTTCGCGCCATTGCTGATCCTGTCGGCAGGCAGAACGCGCTCGAGCTCGGCCTCCACGCGCGCGGTGATATCGTCGACCACGGGTCGCGGGAAAGACTGGCGAATGGGAAAGATTCGAGGAAGAGTCATGGGCGGTCCTGGGGAAGCAGTTTCAGCAGTCTTTTCAGTACCGGTCAACAAAGCGGTACTGTCCACCGTTGCGCTCAGCAAGCTGGCGCAGGAGATCAGATTCAGCACCGAAGGCGATGGTGTGGATCGTGACTCCCCGGGCACGGTTGAGAATATCTATTTCTTTCAGGATGGCTGCAGGCGCCTTGATGCGCCCACGGGTTGGCAAACCATCGGTGAGCAGGTAGATCGTATCGACCCGCTTGTCCTTGAGGGCAAACTCAAGGGTGTCAAAAACGTTGGTTCCCGAGCCGGTGGTGATCCTGGCGACATAAGACAGGGCCTTTGCCCGGCCCTTGCCCCTCAGCGGCTGCAGGGCCTTCTGCCAGGGCCTGAAGGTCGCATCAAAGCTGATCATGTTGAGGAAGGTGTCGACGGGAAGCTTCTTCAGCAGGCGCGTCATCTCCTTCTTGAGGATGTCGATCTTTCTCGCCTTGCCATCCTTGAGGACAATCCCGGCTTCCTTGTTTGTTTTCTTCTTTTTCTTCTTCACCGGGGCCACGCGGGTACGGGAACCATCCTCCGCGGCTTCCTCGCCCTCCTCCTCCTCTTCCTCCTCTTCAAGGCTCTCCGCCTTGACCGCCACCAGCTGCCGCATCGAGCTTGAGATGTCGACGATCAGCCCCAGGCGCTTGGAGGACACCTCGATGCCGAAGTATTCAAGACCCCGCTTTTTAACCGTGGTGAAGCCGGCCTCTTCCTGC
>CAZTRG010000322.1:0-12950 GCA_964615885.1 uncultured Planctomycetia bacterium
TCGCAAGCGGGCCTTGCGCTTCTTCGCATCAGGTCCATGGCATGGATAGCAATGGCTTGCCAGGATCGGCAATACGCTGCGATTAAAATCGACCTTGTCTTCAGCGGCCACAAGGGGAGACAGGAATAATAAAATTGCCGCTCTGCTGGTAGATGTTCTGAACATGGAAGATCCTGTTAGAAGATGCCGAATCAGACGCCGACGGAATCCTGGTAGCTGTTGAGTTTGACCTTGTGCGTATCAGCAACGTTCACCCATACGTGAACATGCGGATTGCCGCGGAAATACCAGACGAAGCTCGGCCCCTCGAGGCGCCAGTTGTCATAGATCCCATCCTCGCCGAGGTCCCCCTCCTGGTAGAAAGCAAGATAGCAGGCATCGAGTCCGCCCTGCACCTTCAGGCAGCGAACCACCTCGTCCTGGTCGGACTGCCGGAAAGGCTCGAGCAGAAGCTTGAGGACCGATTGGAGGTGAGCCTTCTGGTCAGCTGAGAAATCCGCGACCTTGATGCCATGGAATTTCCCGCCGGGACCACGGAACCCGATCATTTCCTCAGAAGGCATGCCGCTGGCAAGGAGCGCCTGCTTTCTCTGTTTGCCATCGAACATGTCGTAGAGCTTGTTGGCGGCAAGAGCCTGGTGCCAGAATACGTTGCTGGGGTGATTCGGCTTCTCAAAGGTCCGCTCCCCCTCGTGGGCGTAAAGAATAGGGCCTCCAAAGGCGACGTGCTCGGCGCTGTTGCCATCGCAACGCAAGGTCATGTGGCGGCTGGCGAGGACAAACTCAAACTCAGCGGTGCCCGGTTTTCCGAAAATGGCGATCGACTGGTTTCTACCGAAGCCTCCGACATCATCCTTCAGCTGCTTGTCGTAGCGCTCGTGCCAGTCGGGGTGGGTCATGCCAAGAAAGATTTCACGCATGAGGTTTTTCTGTTCGCCGGTATAGAAACCGCTCTGAATCGAGGGTCTTGTAATCTTCCAGTTGTTCTCGAGACGGGTTCGAAGGAGTCCGCGTTTCGGGTCCATGTAGTCCCAGTCGAAACACACAGCCTTCTTCTGCTTCTGGTTCATCGAGTCATAGAGAACCTTGACCAGGGTCTCAGGTGGTTTCCTCTCATTCGCAGAAGCCATGGGCAACTTCAATGCCGGCGAAGCGAAGCCCAGGGCAGCAGCGCTGTACTTGAGAAATTCGCGCCGGGGCAGGACCGATTCAGAAAAACTTCCAGGGGACTTCTTCATCTCTGCACCCTCTGAAGGAAACTGGTTGAATAACAGCTATAGACTATTGGAATCCAGAACCCCTTACAAGGAGGTGGTGAGTGCTTGACTTTCTACAGGCAGGGATGGACTCTGATGAGCAGCCTGGAGGACGACAAGTCAACCTAACCCATCGACAAGCCGAGGACCATCATGCGAATCACTACCCTGTACCTGCTTGCTTCCATTCTCTCTACCGGCAGCCTGCTGGCGGACTGGCCCCAGTTTCGAGGGCCCGATGGGCAGGGACATTCCGATGCGGAAGGTATCCCCCTGAAATGGAGCGAAACTGAGAACATCGCCTGGAAAACCGCGATTCCCGGAGAGGGCTGGTCCTCGCCGGTGATCTACGGAAACCGGATCTGGCTGACAAGCGCGCATAAAAAGGGACTCTCCCTTCACGTTGTCTGTGTTGACCGTTCCAGCGGTAAGATTCTTCATAATATCGAGGTCCTGACAACCCCGGATGCCGGCCCGCGCCACGTCCAGAACGGCTACGCATCTCCAACGCCGGTCCTCGACAGCCAGCACGCCTACGTAACCTTCGGTCCGCGGGGAACAGTTTGCCTCGACAACTCCGGCAAGATCGTCTGGAAAAACACCGACCTGAATTTCAACGTTATCCAGGGAGCCGGAAGCTCACCGATCCTCCATGAGGACCTGCTGATTCTTACCTGCGACGGTATCGACGTACAGTACATCGCAGCCCTCGACAAGCGCACCGGCAAGGTCAGGTGGAAACAGGCCCGCAAACACTTTGAGCGGGTCAAGAGAGCTATCGGGAAAATGTCCTACTCGACCCCCCTGGCCCAGACCATCAACGGTGTTCCCCAGCTGGTCAGCAGCGGGGCCGACCATGTCGGAGCCTACGACCTCAGAACCGGTAAGGAGATCTGGTGGATGCCCTATACCGGCTTCTCGCAGGTAGGGCGCCCTTCCTACGGCAACGGGCTCTTCTATGTGATTGGCTCGGTGCGCCAGGATCACTTCGCCATCTTCGCGGTCAAGCCCGGCAAGGGACAGCTAAAGGATGAACAGATTGTCTGGAAAAACTCCAGCGGGATCGGGCACGTCCCATCCCCTCTTCTTGTCGGCAAAGAGATCTACGCAGTGGACGACAAGGGGATCACCAGCTGCCTGGATGCAATGACCGGAAAGGTGCACTGGAAAGAACGCCTCGGCGGCAACTACAGGGCCTCCCCCATCGAGATCCGCGGCAAGATCTACACCTGCAGCCGCGAAGGGGTCTGCCACGTGCTTGCCGGCGGAAAGAAATACAAGGTCCTCGCCACCAACAAGCTCGAAGGTGTCCTGATGGCATCTCCCGCGGTGGCCGGCCGCGCACTTTTCATCAGGAGCGGCACCCATCTCTACCGAATCGAGAAGCCCGGGAAATAGGCCAGGGATGAAAAAAGAATTTCGCGCAGTCCCCCAGCCTGACGACATCGAGGGCATGGAGCGGGACCTTTGCTTCCACCCGGCAACAACGGAGAGCCCCCAGGCCCTCTCAGCTCAACAGGTCGAGAGCTTCAACCGGGACGGCTTCCTCAAAAACCTGGAGGTCTACAAGAAAGACGAGATCGCCTCCATCCGAGGCTTCTTCGACGAGCTGCTCCAGCGAACCCTGGCAAGCGGCGAAGACAGCTACTCGATCAGCACCGCGCACCTGCTCTACGGAGCTGTCTGGGACATCCTGACCCACCCGCCCATCGTGGCGATCGCCAGGGACATACTCGGGCCGGACGTCATCGGCTGGGGATCGCATTTCTTCTGCAAGATGCCCGGCGATGGCAAGGCGGTCGCCTGGCACCAGGACGCCAGCTATTGGCCGATGACCCCCTCAAAAACAGCAACCATCTGGCTGGCGGTGGACAAGGCCGATCTTGGCAACGCCTGCATGAAATTCATCTCGGGCTCTCATCACCATGGACACCTCACCTGGCGGCCGAGCAAGGAAGAGGAGAACAACGTGCTGAACCAGACCGTTGAAAATGCAGAAAGCTTTGGCGAGATCGTCCCGATTGAGCTGGAGGCCGGAGAGGCCTCGATACATTCCGACCTTCTTCTTCATGGCTCAGACTCTAACAGCTCCGACCGCAGGCGCTGCGGCCTGACACTGCGCTATTGCACCCCCGATGTGAGAGCCGAAAATGACTGGCACGAAAAGGGCGTACTGGTCAGCGGCGAGGACCGTGAAGGAAACTGGGCCAACCGGGACCGCCCCGAGGCTGAATAGGCTACCGCCCGGGATAAAGCCGTGTATCCTAAGAAAACAGCCGGGAAGCAACCCGGCGGACACCGCCTGAATCTGGAGCTCAGTATGAAAACCGTTTCCGGGTTTCTGTTCCTGTTAATTTCCATCCTGGCCCTTTCCCCTGCCGCACTGGCAGCCCGAAAGCCAAACGTCATTGTCATCCTGACCGATGACCAGGGCTGGGGCGATCTGTCGCTCAACGGAAACACCAACCTGCAAACCCCGAAGATCGATGCCCTGGCACGCGCCGGGGCCCGGTTTGACAGGTTTTACGTCTGCCCGGTCTGCTCGCCCACCCGGGCCGAGCTCCTCACCGGGCGCTACCTCCTGCGCAGCGGTGTCTACAGCACCTCGGCAGGAGGTGAGCGGATAGATCTCGACGAGATGACAATCGCCCAGACCTTCAAGGCGGCAGGCTACGCCACCGGTGCCTTCGGCAAATGGCACAACGGGATGCAGCATCCCTACCATCCCAACGCACGCGGCTTTGATGAGTACTACGGCTTCTGCTCGGGCCACTGGGGGAATTACTACGACCCCATGCTGGAGCACAATGGCCGGATCGTGCGCGGCAAGGGCTTCATCATTGATGACCTGACCAACAAGGCGATCGAGTTTATTGAGCAGAACCGCGGAAAACCCTTCTTTGCCTACATCCCCTACAACACCCCCCACTCTCCCATGCAGGTTCCCGACCGCTGGTGGAGCCAGTTCAAGGACAAGGAGCTGGCCATGCGTCCCAGCTCGAAAAAACGGGAAAACCTGGGACACACCCGGGCGGCCCTCGCCATGTGCGAAAACATCGACTGGAATGTCGGCCGGCTTCTCGCCCGCCTCGATGAGCTGAAGCTGGCCAGGGACACCATCGTTGTTTACTTCTGTGATAACGGCCCGAATGGGAACCGGTGGAATGGCGGCATGAGGGGGCGCAAAGGCTCAACAGATGAGGGCGGCGTCCGCAGCCCGCTCCTGGTCCGCTGGCCCGGGAAGATCAAGGCCGGAAAGACCATCCCGCAAATCAGTGCAGCTATCGACCTCCTGCCAACCCTTGCCGGGCTTGCCGGCATCCCGGTGGCCAGCAGCAAGCCCCTGGACGGAGTAAACCTGGAGCCACTTCTCCTGGACAGGGAAGGCCAGTGGCCACAACGAAAGATTTTCTCCCATTGGAAGGGCAAGGTCAGCCTGCGAACCCAGCAGTACCGGCTCGACCACCAGGGAAGACTCTACGATATGCTCAAAGACCCTGGGCAGGCCCGGGATGTGTCAAAGAACCATCCGGCCCTGGCGGCTGATCTGAGAAAGGCCAGGGATGACTGGGCCCGGGGTATATTGCCTGAGCTGAAGCAGCCCCCTCGGCCCTTTATCATCGGGCACCCGGGTTCGCGGTTTACCCAGCTTCCCGCCAGGGATGGTACCGGACGGGGAAACATCAAGCGATCGAACCGGTTCCCCAATTGCTCCTATTTCACCAACTGGACCAGGCTGGAGGATTCCATCGAATGGAAGGTCAAGGTTCCCGCCAGCGGAACCTACGAGGTTGAGCTCTATTACACCTGCCCGGAAAAAGACGCCGGCTCCACGATCGAGCTCAGCTTTGAAACCACCGGACAGAAAACCCCGGGCTCTGCAAAGGTCCGCTCCCGGGTGATTCCCGCCCACGACCCGCCGCTGCGTGGCGCTGCCGAAGACTGTGTAAAAAGGACGGAGTCCTACGTAAAAGACTTCAGGCCTCTCAAGCTGGGAAAGCTGAAGCTGCCCGCCGGAGATGGAAAGCTCATCCTCAAGGCGCTCGAAAAACCCGGAGAACAGGTTATGGAAGTTCGCCTGCTCTTCTTCACCCGCACCGACAAGTAACCGTACAAGCAGCTGTCAGTCAGATTTCGCTGCCGGGAACTCCCAGCGAGTCAGCTGGTTGTGATCCTTCACCAGGATAGCCCCCTTCAGCAAAACCGGTGGTGCCCAGGTCTGGCTGTCGGCAACCTCGTAAGAAGCGACCTTTTTAAATTCGTCACCAGCAGCCTTGAGGATGTTCAGCTCCCCATGGCTGACCAGGGCCAGCACGTAACCGGGGATGGCCAGGAACATGACGTTCTGGCCTGTGCGGCCCGGCCCCGTCCAGAGGAGCTTACCGGTCTCGGTGTCGAGGCAGAAAAAACGCCCCTTGTCATAATGGGAGAGCCCATAGAGCAGGTTGCCATTCACGATGGCGGAGGCCATATCCAGCGCCACCTTCTTCTGGCTCCAGAGCTTCTTCACCGTCCACTTCCCGGACTTGTAGAGCGGCTCGATGCTGTGCACTCCACGGTTCTCGCCCCCAAGGAGCACACGCCCCTTGTGGAAGACAGGCGTCGGCATGTTCTGGATGTGGGTTTTGTGCGGAAAGGGATACTCCCAGAGCAGGCGGCCGGTCTCGCTTTCGATGCCGGCGAGAACCCTGTGGTTCCACTCGACCACCTGGCGAACCCCGCCGATCGTTACCAGCAGGGGTGATGAGTAACAGGGACCGTCTTTACCATGGCTCCAGACCTCCTTGCCTGTCCGGACGTCGCGCGCAACAAGTGCGCCCTCCTCCTCGGTCCCCATATGGACCACAAGACGATCTTCATCGACAAGCGGAGAGGTCGCAGACCCCCAGTAGGGATGAGACTTCTTGAATCGCCTCTTGTAGTCCCGCCTCCAGAGCTGCTTCCCGCTGGCCGAATCCCAGGCAGTCAGGATACCGGAAATACTCAAGGTAAAGAGCCGGCCATCTGCCAGTACCGGGCAGGACTTCGGGCCCTTACCATGCCGCTCCCCGCCACCTCCGATCTTGAAGGGAGCCGGATAGCTCTTCCGCCACTTGATGGCCCCGGTCTTGAGATCAAGGCACCAGACGACCTCCTCCTCGCCCTGGCGCGCATGCTGCCAGACCCGGCCAGCGGCCACCAGGGGGGATCCGTAGCCCTCGCCAACTCTGACCCGCCAGGCCTGCTTCAGCTTCCGGGGCCATGTTTCCGGTGCCTTGACACCTTCAACCCAGCCATCGCGACCGGGGCCGAGCCAGCCCGGCCAGTAGCCCCCGGGAGGGCTGGAAACCTGTGCCTGCCCACTACCCGCCAGGGAAAAAAGAACTGCAAAGCTTACAGCCATCCTGCAAAAGAGCCGTTTCATCTCCTGGATCCTTCCTGGTGTCTGAAAGTAAATTCCATGCCGGAAAACGAATTGAAGATCGCCCGGTCACGCCGGACCAGCAGGCTGGAAAACCCCGGAGCAGGGTGGCTGCTTAAAACAGCTCCTTGATAGGCTCACGATCCAGCACCAGCTTGCCTGGATTGGGCGGAACAGTGGGATCAAGCCGCATCTTGCCGGCATCGAACACCGTATGCAGGATCGTCGTCATCATGTCCACTGGAGTAATCGGCCTGGAGGCCGGCTTCTCAGCCCTGGCCGTTGATCTGCCGATCACCTGGCCCATCCGAAGCCCTCCCCCGGCGAAGAGCAGGGGGCAGAGATTCGCCCAGTGATTCCGGCCACTGCCCTTGCCGATCTTCGGGGTGCGCCCGAAGTCACCGGTAACCACCAGCAGGATCTTTTCACTGAGCCCGCGCTGCTTAACATCCTCCAGGAAGGCCGAAACGGCCCGGTCCATGGATGGACCAAGCATCTCCATCCCCTTGACCATCCCGGGGTTGTTGCCGTCGGCGTGCATATCCCAGCCGGCGCTGTGCACCGACACAAAGCCGGCCCCAGCCTCACAAAGCCTTCTCGCCAGCAGCATCTGCTTGCCGAGGGTGCTGGGCCTGAAATTATTGTGGCCGATCCTGATATGGCTGGTGTCGTATTTTTCAACCACCCGGGGGTCTTCCAGGGCCAGGTCAAAGGCCCTGGTCGCGCCACCGAGGAGCATAGAGATGGCCTGGGCCGAGAACTTGTCCACTGCACTCAAGGCCTTGCTGCTGTCAACCTGGCGGCGAAGGGTATCAATGGACTCAAGAAGCCTGCGGCGGATCCCGAACACCTCCTGGGGCAGGTTGAGTGTCATGTTCGCAACACCCGGATCTTTTCGCTGGTCATTGTTCTTGCCGATGGACTTTCCGGCCGACTCCGCACCCCAGCCCACCTGCCGCGGGAAGGGGCCAAAGGATTCTCCCAGGGAGCCCGACCAGGACCCCTTGTTAAAGCGATGGAACTCCTTGGTGTACTGGCGATCAACCTCAACTTCGTTCAGGGTGATGTAGGTGGGCAACCCGGTATCAGGATGGTTTGTCCCACGCAGCCGTGAATAACAGGAACCGATGCTGTGGCCTGTCGCACGGTTACCGACAGGATCCGTACCCCCGGAGAGTACATGGATATGAGCCTTCTCATGATCGCCCACCTTGTGGGCATGAGAGCGAATGACTGCCAGCCTGTCGGCCATGGCCGCCAGCTTCGGGAAACTGCCGCCGAAGGTCACACCCGGGAGCTTGGTCTTTACCTCGCCGTTGACGCTGCGATATTCCATCGGCGCGTCCATCTTCGGATCAAAGGTCTCGATCTGGCTCGCTCCACCTGAGAGGTAAAGCAGCACGACCGACTTGTCGCGGACAAAGCCCTCCCCTGAAGACCCCTCCTTGGCCGCAAGCAGATCTGGGAGCGTCAGCCCACCAAGCCCAAGACTTCCGACCCGGAGAAAATCGCGGCGGCTCAAGCCCGAACAATCCCTGCTTCCCTCTGCCTGGACAAAATCGAGCACTGCTTCGTATTCTCCTCTAGCTGTGACAATGCATGCACATGAACTCGGCGGTTGCGATCAACGCCAATCTCATGCCGCTATTGTAGTTTATCGAGAATAGACAGCCAATAGTTTGCCGCCGGATCTTTCGGCTCGCTCAACCCGCCCCAAAGCCCCTAAGCACTACCAGGCAGGCACTTAGGAAAGAGGATGCCCCTTTTTACCTGGCCAGGATCCTGACAAAAATAACCTTGTTACGCTGTCCCCTCCGTTTGCCCATCCGCAAAAGGCCTTCACCGCAGGTAACCCAGCTCTCCTGGTCGCTGACACGGCAGATCCCTGAATTTCCCAGGGTGGCCTGGTTTTCGGGGATCAGGATACGCTCTGTCTTCCTGACGACACGGAGCGTCCCGGGGTGGACCTGGGCGATAAATAGCGGGGCCCGATGGCGGAACATGTGGTCATTGCCGGCACCCCTGCGGGTATAAACCAGGAAGAGCCCCCCACCAACCGTCACCCAGTGCTGCTGGGTGTTGTAGCTCCCAAGTGGCTTCCCATCATCATACAACCACTCCCGAAGCGGCTCAAAGTGGAGCCCATCCTTGCCCCTGGTAACGTAAGCAGAATGATCCGCCCGCAAGGTCAGGAAATACTGGCCACCGAAGGCGATCAATGATGGCTCATAGAGGCCTCTTCCCCGCGGAACGCTCAGCTCAGTTCCGTGTTCCTTATAGCTGAGAATCTCCCCATCGAATCCGCACCGCGCCACCACGCTGGTGAAGTTGTATTTTTTCGGATCCCTCCAGTACCGCACGGGCAGAAGAATATCTCCATCCGGGAGATCTACACGCTGGGTGTTGCCGGCATTGGCTCCGGTGATCGTGAATCCACCGTGATCTTTTTCAGGCATGGAGAGAAACCGCATAGGCCCCCAGCCTCCAGTCTCCGGGTTCATGACGGCATAGGACACCTTCTCCCGCAGAGCGTTTTCACGTTTGCCCCCGGCAAAATTAAAGGTCTTGCCTGTCACCAGCACCCTGCCGGTCTTGGAGTGCCACGTTGGCCAGAGATCACCAGGAGCTACCTCGTAACCATCAGCTTGCTTCGTGCGTCTCAGCGTCGGGATCCGGGCGGGCCGACTCCAGGTCCGTCCCTGGTCAAAGCTGGTCGACTCATAGATATCATGAAAATCATGAGTACCTGTTTTTCCTGTCTCCGACATGGTGGTTACCCACCGCGGTTTCGCGCCCGGCACAAAGGCTGTCCGGGCCTGCCACCAGTCCCACTTATCCGTGCCGTCAATAAGGCCCAGGCTCTCCAGCTTGAGCTCCACCGGAACCAGCTCTTCCTGGGCCGGCAAAGAGGGTGCAGGGACCGCCAGGAATACTGGCGTGAGCAGTATCCAGAACCTTAAATACCCAGGAAGCTTGGATGGGCTTTTCAAAGCGGGTGTCCTGACCTGAAATCGCAATGAGGCTATAGAAAACAACTGGCCGGCCAGGAAACTTATTTCTTCAGCTCTGCGAGTTTGCTGCGAACGAGAGCCGACTGCTCATCGTTGAGGATCTGCCAGCAGGCCAGCCCGTTGCCGACCAGCTCCCACTCGTCAAATTCCCAGACGACCTTCTTGTCGCGTGTAATTTCGAAGATCTGCGGGTTCTTGTCACCGGCATGGCAATTACCGACGATGCGGTTGCCGTTACTGAGCTCCTGCAGGCAGGTCATCCAGCCCAGGCCGATCTCAGTGCCGGGCACCTTGCCTTTCACCTCCCAGACAACCTTCTTCTCAGGCGTAACCTCCACCACGCTCTTGCCGCTGCCGGAGGCGATCAGGGTGTTGCCGTTCTTCAGGCGAATAGCGCCATAGACCCGGGTATTGATGAGGTAGTCCCAGACGACCTCGCCCTTGCTGTTGTATTCAGTAACCACCCCGGGGCGCTCCGAGCAGACCAGCAGGTTACCCTCAGGAGTGTGGCGCGCCCAGCGGGTGCTGGTTGTGCCGCCTGGCTTGAGCGGAAACTGCCGCACGAGCTTGCGGTCCTTGTCCACCTCGATCACTCGCCCGACACTGCTCTCAACGATCATCGTGTTGCCGTTGGCCAGCCGTGCAAAGGCATGAACATCAACACGCTTGCCCTTGTTGCCGTTCATGGTTGCCGAATCGTAGGTCCACACCACCTTCTTATCGAGGGTGATCTCTTTGAGCGTGGTCCATGTGTCGTGAAAGAGGATATTACCATTGGGGAGAAAATGCACATCGTGGTGGCCGGTATGTCCGCGCCTGGGCCCATCCGTCTTGTGAGACCAGACCACGTCTCCCTTGGCGTCGGTGATGGCGAGAATGTTCTTACCGTAAGAAGCGCCAACAAGCACAAGGCGCTCAGCATTGACATGAGCGGTGACAACAAACAGTACGAGAGCAGCAACTAGGTGAAGTGAATATTTCATATGGATTCCAGATCCTCCTGGTGAATTGACCGCGCCATCATAGACCAACAACCGGAAAAGCAGGCAAGAGAACCGGTACGGCGGTTTACTTTTGTTTTTCCCCGAAGGCGTAGAGCGCTGCGTGAGTTCGAACGTAGAGCACCCCATCGGAAATAGCAGGGGTCGCGTAGACACGATCCCCCATCTTGTTGGTAGCCAGCAACTGTGGCTTTGGACCGAGTGAGAGGACAGAGATCATTCCATTCCCCGCAGTCGTGAACAGGTTACCGCCTGCAATGAGGGGGGATGCATAATGGGTTCCACTTCCCTTTGTCCGCATACGGTAAACACGTTTACCGGTCTTCAGCTCCAGGCAGGTGAGCACGCCTCCGTTCTTGACGAAATAGACATAGGTCCCATCGCAAAGCGGTGACGGCACCTCCGGAATCCCCTGGGTTTCGAGAGTACGGATCTTGCCGGCCTCAACCAGTCCCGAGGAGTCAATCGGAATCGCCAGGATGCCGTGGGTCTTGTAGCCGGCACGGAATTTCTCTATCCCCTTGAGCTGAGCCTCCCACTCACCAGCATCGATCTTCCGGTCCCTGTTCCTGTCCGCCCTCTCGAAACGGACCGTCGCACCGTTCTGGGGAGCCTCCGCTCCATCAGGTCGATGAAAGATCCACAAGGTCGGAAACTCATTGCGGCTGATGAGCTTGTCGGAATCCTTATCATGCTCAGCCAGCAGTTTTTCAAAGGAAGGAAATTCAGGCCGCAGGGCCGGCTCTCCCAGCTTATTCCACGCAGCAACGATCACCTCCTTGCCTGAGAGGATAGGAGTGCTGGTTGCGGTCGTAGCGCAGGCCGCCACCCACAGCCTCTCGCCACTTGAAATATCGAAGGCCTGCATCGACCTGGCTGTGTGAACGATCAGCTTCTCACCAATTGAAATCGGACAAGCGGTGCAGGCCATCTCTCCGGAGAATCGCTCCCGCTGAGGCACCTTCCACAGCTCCTTGCCGGTCGCCTTATCAAGTGCCAGCAGGTAATGATCAACATAGTTGCCGCGATAGAGGATCACCCTGCTGCCAATAATCGCCGGCGAGGTTGCATTGCCGCCAAAGGTCTTCGTCAGTGGCATCCGGCGCTCCCACAGCTTCTTCCCCTCCATGTCGAAACAGATCAGCCCGAAAGAACCGAAATAGGCCACCACCCTTTCACCATCGGAGGCGGCAGTGCTGCTGGCCGGATTGAAGGAGGCATGGCCTTTTTCAAACTTTGTCGCAGGCACATCTCCCTGCCAGCGAATCTTTCCGCTCAAGCGCGAGAGGCAGACCACCGCAAGCTTCCTCTTCTCCTTGTCCCAGGTGGTCAGGAAAATGACATCGCCGACGACAATGGGAGAGCTGTGCCCGGCCACCATCGGCACCTTCCAGAGCTCGTTCCGGCCGGGTCCGAATTCAACCGGGGGTGAGGCACCGGGTGCGATCCCGGAAGAGTTGGGCCCTCGAAACTGTGGCCAGTCTCCAAAAGCCGGCACGGCGCAGAACAGAACAATACAGAACTGCCCGAGCAGCAGCTTAGCTGCCCGTCCCATCAACTCATGTCTTCTTTGCGAATTTTTCATGGCCTTGAGGGGCATAGCCTACCTGATCTCTTGCTGCAGCATCAAACTTTAGGGGGTGGCCCCGGGGGAATGTCAGCTGCAAACACTGGCCGGTTGTTTCCTCAGAACCCGCAAATATTCGGGCAACCGGCCAACCGCAGGCATTCGGTCCCACGGCCGGGAGGCGCTCCGCCCTGGTAGAGATAGCCCAGCAGCCAGACCGCGTCGGAAACGTTCACCCTTTCGTCACCGTTGGAATCGAGAATGGCGATATTGCCGGGGTCCTGGAGACTGCCGTCGCCACAGGGGGGCAGCTCGGGCCTGCGTCCGAAGAGATGCAGCAGGAGAGCCACCGCATCAGAAATATCGACCCTTGCATCCTGGTTGGCATCGCCGGGAAGCTGGCGCCCCCGGGGCTCAAACTCTGATTCATCAAAACCAGGAGAGCCGAACTCCAGCTCACTGAGGCGCCAGCTATCGGCCTGCCCCCACATGGAGGAGGCGTTCCCCGCATCGGCTATCACCAGCGAGGGGCCCTCCCCATCGGTTTCGGGATGCCACAGGGCGCTGTACTCAAAATCAAGAACAGGCTCGCCAAGCGGCCCGAGAATCCTGAGACGTTCTCCTGCATCGTTCAACGCTCCGGAGTACTCCCCGGCAACCAGGATTCGAGCAAGATCGTACCGACTGGCAAACCCCTCTAGGTCCTCAACAAGC
>CAZTRG010000323.1:0-4274 GCA_964615885.1 uncultured Planctomycetia bacterium
CGATGGAGGGCTGGGACCTCAAGAGGCCGACCAGGTAGTCGTAGAGGAGCCTCTTGAAATCCGTGTCAATTCCGAGCCCTTTGCAACCCTGCTGAGAACCCCGGGGCAGGATGCCAACCTGGCGCTGGGCTTCCTCTATGCGGAAGGAGTGATCGATTGCCGCAAGGACATCGGGGCTCTTTCGCTCTGTGGGAAGGATGCCCTGGCCGACCCTGGCAGCGAGAGTGATGCGCCTGCCGATGACTCACTGGCCAATGTTGTCGACCTCCTGACGGCCGATCCGCAAAGAAAGATCACCCCCCCCGCCAGGCAGGGGGTGGCCGTTTCAAGCTGTGGAGTCTGCGGTAAACGCAGTATCTCCGAGGCAATGGCACTGACACCTCCTCCCGGCCCTGCACCGGGCAATCCACCTGCCCGCTGGCTTGACCCGGGATTGATCGGGAAACTTCCGGACCGTCTCAAGAGCCGCCAGGAAATATTCAAACTTACCGGCGCCCTGCACGCTGCAGCTGTCTTTAACAGCCAGGGCAAGCTCCTGCTGCTGAGCGAGGATATCGGCAGGCACAATGCCGTCGACAAGATCATTGGAGCTGCGTTACTGGAAGAGATGCTGCCGCTGAGCCAGTGCATCCTCCAGGTAAGCGGCCGGGTCAGCTTTGAGATTGTCCAGAAAGCTTACCGGGCCGGCATCCCTGCCATCTCAGCTGTTTCGGGCGTTTCAAACCTCTCAATCAGTCTCGCTCAATCAACTGGTCTTCTGCTGGCGGGCTTCGTACGGGAGGAAAAATACAGCCTCTATTCCGCAGGAAGTTGCCTGCTGGATGACCCGTCGGGAGAGCTGGAAACCTAGTTGCAAATTGACTGTGTAATACTCACAATCACATCAGTCTGCTGAAACGAGAAGAATCACCAGTTACCAGAGTTACTATTTACCCGCCTTTGCGGCTACAGGGGTTCATTGATGAACGAAGAGAACAATCTCACTGTTGAAAACGAAAACAACTGGGAAGAAAAAGTCGGCCTGGCAAAAATGCTCGCTGGCGGCGTCATCATGGACGTGACCAATGCTGAGCAGGCCCGGGTTGCCGAGGAGGCCGGTGCGGCTGCAGTGATGGCGCTGGAGCGAGTCCCCTCAGATATTCGGCGCGATGGAGGAATAGCCAGGATGTCGCCTGTCTCCAAGATCAAGGAGATCCAGGAGTGCGCATCCATCCCCGTCATGGCCAAGTCAAGAATCGGTCACTTTATGGAAGCCGAGATCCTTGAAGCCCTCAGCGTCGACTTTATCGATGAAAGCGAGGTTCTCACTCCCGCCGATGAGGATGCCCACATCGACAAGACCCCCTTCAAGGCCCCCTTCGTCTGCGGTGCCAGGAACCTTGGCGAGGCCCTGAGGAGAATCGCTGAAGGCGCTGCGCTGATCCGGACCAAGGGTGAGGCCGGCACCGGCGACATCATCCATGCGGTCAGGCATATGAAGCTGATCACCTCGCAAATCGAAGAGCTCTCAGGCCTCAGCGAGTGGGATCTCGCCGCCTGCGCTGAGAAGCTCAACGCTCCCAGGGAGCTGGTGGCCCAGGTTGCAGCAGAGGGACGTCTTCCTGTCCCCAATTTCGCCGCAGGCGGCATCGCCACCCCTGCAGATGCTGCCATGATGATGCGGCTGGGTGCAGAAGCCGTCTTTGTCGGCTCGGGAATTTTCAAATCCAGCCCGGACCCGGAAAAACAGAGCGTCGTTGCACGCGCGATCGTGGAAGCTGTAACCCACTTCGACAACCCCTCTGAGCTCGTGCGCATCTGCCAGAACGTTGATGTAGCGATGAGAGGGGAAGACACGGGCGATATTCCTGAAGAAAAACTCCTTCAGAGCCGCGGATGGTAAGCGCAGCCCCTGGCCCTGACCATCTGCGCAACGGCGAGCCGGTTATCGGGGTGCTTGCTCTCCAGGGCTCCTTCCCGCTTCATATTGCCAGCCTGGAGCGCTGCGGCGCCAGGACCAGGCGGGTGCGCAAACCCGCAGACCTGGAGGGACTTGCCGGGCTGGTCATCCCCGGAGGAGAGAGTACCACCATGGAGAACCTCGCCCTCCGCTGTGGGCTTTTCGAAGCCCTGGGCGAGGCTGGGCGCGGCGGCCTGCCGATTTTCGGCACCTGTGCCGGAGCCATCCTCCTGGGAAAGGGAGCCGAGCGGCCTGAGCGTCTTGAGCTCGTCAACGTCGAGGTCCGTAGAAACGCCTACGGGCGGCAGGTTGACAGCTTCAGCCAGGACCTCTTCCTGGCTCCCTTTGACAGCCCCTTCCACGGGGTATTCATCCGTGCACCGGTTATCGAGACTCCTCCGGAGAACAGCCCTTGCGAGGTTCTCGGAAAATACGAGGGCAACCCGGTCCTGCTTCGCAGCGGGCAGATCCTGCTGGCAACCTTTCATCCGGAGTTGACAAGCGATCTTCGAGTCCACAAGCTCTTCCTGAAGATCTGCGGAATTACAGATTCCAGGGACGAGCCGGAAGTTCCTGGAGAGGCAGGCAGAAGCCAGCTGAGAGAAAAATCGTTCTGAAAGCCAATCCGGAACCAGGCGACTGCGGCAACCGGTAGTACCGGGATCCGCAAAAGGAGACTCCAGCCTTGCTTAACATGATCTCCAATATTCTCAAGGGGGCTGTTCTCGGCCTTGCCATGATCATTCCCGGAATCAGCGGCGGAACGCTGGCGCTGATGCTGGGAATCTACGAACGATTAATCGCCGCCCTTCGTGGGTTCTCGCTCTCTAGTCTCAGAGATGTTTCAAAGCTGCTGGGTGGGCCGGAAAGAAAATCAGGAGCCGCAGCCCTGTGGAGAAGCCATGACATGAGCTTCCTGGCCGTCCTCCTTGGCGGTGCCCTGCTGTCGGTTTTTGCCTTCAGCCACCTGCTCGAGGACCTTCTCACCTCCCACCCCAAGCCGACCTATGGTTTCTTTTTCGGACTGGTGGCAGCCTCCATCGTTTTCCCCTTTCGCCTGGCTGAGCGTAAATCCATGGTCGAGCTCTGCTGTGCCCTTGTCGCCATTGGCCTCAGCATCGCCCTGAGCAGCAGCAGAATAGATCCCGGGCAGAACCTCGAAAGCGACCCTTACAGCCTCGCCAACTGCGCCAGGTTTGCCATCTGCGGCATGCTGGCAAGCTCAGCGATGTTGCTTCCGGGCATCAGCGGATCATTCCTCCTCCTCCTCCTCGGTATCTACCAGGACGTCCTCAGGATTGTGAATGAACGCGACTACCTGCTTCTCTCGGTCTTCATTGGCGGCTGCCTGCTCGGGCTGGCCCTCTTTGCAAGGTTGATCCATTTCCTCCTCAATCGATACCACTCTCCCACCATGGCCTTCCTGGGAGGTCTGATGGCGGGGTCACTCTGGATGCTCTGGCCCTTCAAGAATCCTGCTTCGGGACATCCTTCCTGGCCGGGTGAAGGAGAAGATTCTGTGGGAATCAGCCTGGCGGCCTGCCTTGCCGCCATCGCCATCATCGCAGCCTTTGCCTGCTATGACAGGAAAGCCAAAGGAACGGCCGATCAGTCCATCGGCAGGTAGCTTCCCTCATCGGAAGGGCCTGGCTGCTCATCATCGGGGGGCTCATCCGGGGTCGAAGCAACCGACAGGGGCCTGACGATGACAGACCTTGGCTCGGTCGGGCAGTACATCTCACAGACCCCGCAGCCTGTACAACCCGGATCCATGATTTCTATCGGGCCCCCGTGGTAGGAAACCCTGATAGCAGCCTCTCCCAGGGGGCATTTATCGACACAAATCTGGCAATCTTCTCCCTGGGTTCGCACACAGAAGGCATCATCCACCTCGGCGATTCCCATACGAATATCCTCCTGCTCAACCGGGACCAGCGCCCCGCTGGGGCAGACCTTCATGCAGGAGAGATCCTCACAGACCACACAGGCCTGGGACTGGGCATCGATGAACGGGCGGCCTTCTTTCATTGGATCGGAATCCACCGTGACCTTGATCGCACTCACGGGGCAGGAGGTCACACACTGGCCACTGACCATACAGGTCTGCAGGAATTGCTCTTCATCAATGGCGCCGGGGGGGCGCAATACAGGCCTGTCGGGAAGCTCGGAGAAGCTGTCCTCATCCGGGCTGGAGGAATCATAGCCCCCCTTGTTGCGCTCGTATTCATCCCAGTCCGGCAAGCCCGTCTTCTCGATCCGGGCCTCTACCACATCAGCGATCGGCTTGAGCATACGGCGAAAACCCTGGGTGAAGAAACCACGCCTGTTTACGTTG
>CAZTRG010000324.1:0-10249 GCA_964615885.1 uncultured Planctomycetia bacterium
GGGGAAGCTCTCCTTGTCGAGCGCATCATCGCAGACGCTCTCGAGCAAGGTCCGGGAGCGCGGCCCGCAGACGTTGATGACCGCCCGGGTGTCGGTGATGTCGGAGAGCTCGACAGGGCTGCCACTGTCGAGGTTCTCGCGAATCCAGGAGAGGTCGTGGCCTCCGAAGGCGGTACCGGTGACGATGTAGAAGCGTTCGTCCTCGAGGCGGGCGATGGTCAGGTCGCATTCAATTCCGCCGCGCTCGTTACAGAGCTGGGTATAGGTGAGTCGGCCGGGGGGCTTGTCGATGTCGGCGGCCGCTAGGCGCTGCAGGAACTCGAAGCTGCCCGGGCCGGAGACCTCGAGCTTGCTGAAGGGGGTCTGGTCGATGAGGGCCACCCCCTCGCGGATGGCCTGGTGCTCGCTGCCGACAGCCTCGAACCAGTCGGGCTTGCCGAAGGTGGGGGTCTCCACGGCCTCGGTTCCTGCCGGAGCAAACCAGTTGGCCCGCTCCCAGCCGAATTTTGAGCCGAAGACAGCGCCCTGCGCTTCCAGGCGCGAGTAGAGCGGACTGAGACGGAGCTTTCTTCCGGATTCGTGTTCATCTCCCGGCCAGGCAATGGAGTAGTGCTTGCCGTAGAGCTCCAGGGTGCGGTCCCTGACGTAGTCAAGCTCCCGGTGGTGGCTGCCGAAGCGCCTGATGTCGACACTCCAGAGGTCCAGGCTGGGCCTTCCATCGAGGATCCATTCCGACAGCATCCTTCCCGCGCCCCCTCCGGCGGCGATGCCGTGGGCATTGAAGCCGGCGCCGACGAAGAAATTGTCGAGCTCCGGGGCACGGCCCATGATGAAGTTTCCATCGGGGGTAAAGGATTCCGGCCCGTTGATCAGCTCGCGGACACCGGCAGTCTCCAGCAGCGGGGTGCGTTCGATGGCCAGGGTGGAGATAGACTCGAAGTGTTCGAAATCAGGCTCCAGCAGCTGCTGGCCGAACTCGCCGGGAATACCTTCGACGGCCCAGGGGATCGGGTCGTGTTCGTAGCCACCCATGGCCAGGGCGCCGGCCTCTTCCTTGTAATAGACCAGCTTGTCCGGGTCGCGCATGGTCGGCAGGTCGGCCGGGATGCCGGGGATCTTGTCGGTGACCATGTACTGGTGCATTACCGGGATCAGGGGGACGTTAACCCCGGCCAGGGCGCCCAGCTGCCGGGACCACATCCCGGCGGCAAGCAGCACCGTCTCGACCTCGATGTCTCCCTGGTTGGTTCGCACACCGATGACGCGCCGGTCCTTGAGCAGGAACTCTTCGACCTGGACGCCACGTTCAATGGTGACCCCTCCATCGCGGGCACCCTTGGCCAGCGCCCTGGTTACGCTGCTGGGGTCGGCATAGCCATCGGTGGGCAGGAAGGCCGCCCCGACGATGTCCTTCGGGCTCATGATTGGGAAGAGGTCGAGAGCCTCCTGCGGGCTGAGCATGTGCATTTCGAGACCGAAGCTCCGCGCCGTGGTGGCTCCCTTGCGGCGCTCCTGCATGCGTTCCTCGCTGCAGGCCAGCCGCAGTCCACCCGCCTGTTTCCAGCCGGTGGCCTGTCCTGTCTCGGCCTCGAGGCTCTGGTAGAGCTCCACGGAGTGCTTGAGCATCCGGGTGACATTGCGCGAGGAGCGCAGCTGGCCGACCAGCCCGGCGGCGTGCCAGGTGGAGCCGCTGGTCAGCTCTCCCTTCTCGACCAGCAGCACATCCCGGCAGCCTGATTTTGCCAGGTGGTAGGCTGCGCTGCAGCCGACGATACCGCCGCCGATGATCAGGACCTGTGCCCTGTCTTGCATGGAAGGGGTCTCCGGTAACCGTGGGAAGAGAAGCTGTTGCGAAGCAAGAGGATACGTTAAAAACTCCGATCGTTAAAGCCCGCGCCCGGCCGGAGGTTCTCGAGTGGAAAACGAACTTTCGCGGCCGCCGGGCCTGCTGTGGTAGGCTATCGTTTCGGTTGTTCCTCAGCAGAACAGTATTGTTTTTACACATCTGCCGGGAGGACACCCATGGAACCGGGCCGGCCCGGGGATCGAGGAGTTCCCGAGAAAAAGCGCCCGGACAGATCAACTATTGGAGAATCATGAGATGAACTCGAAAGCCGGAATGAGTCGTTTGTACCGCCGCCCAGGTTTCTTGTGGGCAGTAGTGCTCGTATTACTTTTTGCCGCTGCCCCGCTGGCAGCAAAGGAGCTCTGGACACCGAAGCACCTGGCCAAGCTGCGCTCGATCGTATCGGCGAAGGTCTCTCCGGATGGAAAGAGCCTGGCCTACCTGCTGTCGATTCCCCGTGAGCTCATGGTGGAGGACAGTGGCGGCTCCTGGACCGAGCTTCATGTTCTCAAAGATGGCGCCCACACGCCCTTCATCACGGGAAAGGTCAACATCTCCACGATTCGCTGGACCCCGGATGGCAAGTCGATCTCTTTCCTCAACAAGAAAGATGGTGATAAGGCCCGTTCTCTCTACCTGATCCCCTTCAATGGTGGCGAGTCGCGCAAGGCCTTCGATACCAAGCTCTCGGTCTCCTCCTATGCCTGGAGTCCCGATGGTAAGCAGGTGGCCTTTCTCTCTTCCAGCGAGCTGGAAGAAGATAAGAAAAAGAAGAAGCTCAAGGACAAGGGCTTTACCCCCACCATCTACGAGGAAGAGTGGAAGCCGGCCCGGGTCTGGCTCGTCGACGTCAATGCCGATGGTTCCGGTGAGCCGAAGGCGCTGGACCTGCCCGGTTCGGCCAGCTCTCTGAGCTGGAGCCCGGACGGCTCCCGCCTGCTGGTGGCGCTGGCGCCGACCTCGCTGGTCGATGACTTCTATATGAACCGCAGGCTGCGCGTGATTTCTGTTGAAAGCGGCAAGGTCGAGACGGAGATTGCCAATCCTGGGAAGCTCGGGGATACAGCCTGGAGCCCCGATGGTAAGCACATCGCCTTCATCACCGCCGAGGATCCGAATGATCCCAGTGCCGGGAGGATCTGGGTGGTTCCCGCTAAGGGAGGCAAGCCCCTTGATGTGCTGCCGAACTATCTCGGTGAGGTTTCCGCCATCGGCTGGCTCGAGAACTCACGCATCATCTACGTTGGCGATGTCGGCACGGTAACCGAGCTTGCCGAGGTGGGGCGAGATGGCAAGAACAGGAAGACACTTCTCAAGCCCGGTGCGGAGATCTGGAAGGGCCTGTCGATTGCCTCGGCCGACGGTGTGCACTCGATTGTCACGATTGGTAACAGCGCGACCCATCCCGGCGAGGCCTTCCACTGGACCGTGGGCAAGGGTAAGCCCGAGCGCAAGACCGACAGCAACCCCTGGCTCAAGGAGATGCGGTTTGCCAAGCAGGAGATTGTCCGCCACAAGGCACGTGATGGTCTCGAGCTCGAAGGGATCCTCATTCGCCCTCTCGATGAGAAGAAGGGCCAGCGCTATCCCTTGATCCTGACGGTCCACGGCGGCCCCGAGGCCCATATGCAGAACGGCTGGCTGTCGCGCTATTCCTACGCAGGGCAGGTCGGCGCGGCGCGCGGCTTCGCGGTCTTCTATCCGAACTACAGGGGCTCGACCGGCCGCGGTGTCAAGTTCTCCAAGCTGAGCCAGGCGGACGCCGCCGGCAAGGAATTCGACGACTTCGTTGATGCGGTCGACCATCTCATCGAGATCGGTCTCGTGGACAAGGCCAAGGTGGGCATCACCGGCGGCTCCTACGGCGGCTACGCCTCGGCCTGGGGCGCGACCTATTATTCGCACCGCTTCGCCGCCAGCGTCATGTTCGTCGGCATCAGCGACAACATCTCCAAGGTCGGCACCACCGACATTCCCTACGAGATGTTCATGGTCCATCACCTCAAGTGGCTCTGGGATGACTGGAAGTATTTCCTCGAGCGCAGCCCGATCTACCACATCAAGAAGGCCAAGACGCCGACGCTGATTCTTCACGGCAAGGATGATCCTCGTGTCCACCCGGGGCAGTCGATGGAACTCTTCCGTCATCTCAAGACGATCGGAAAGGTGCCGGTCCGCCTGGTCTTCTACCCCGGAGAGGGGCACGGGAACCGCAAGTCCGCCGCGCGCTACGATTACAATCTGCGCCTCTTACGCTGGATGGAGCACTACCTCAAGGGTCCGGGCGGCAAGGCTCCGGATAAGGACCTCGATTATGATATCGAGGAGCCGAAACCGAAAGAGCGTGTGTCGGGAGGAGAGCCGGAAAAGGAACCTGTAGGCTAGCTTCCTCCCGGGGAAGTCCTCAAGAGCCCTGGGAGATGCTTACCTGATCCGGAAGCTCCAGGGCATGACGGCAAGCACTCGCTCGCGGCCGAGCGCTGAGCTGATCCAGTTGATGCTCCTGAGCACCTGGCGCGCCTCCAGCGGAAGCTCCTGCAGGGCGTGTTCAAGCAGCGCCCCCGCACGAATACCCGGCAGGAAGTCAAACATGCCGCCGCTTGACTCCGGCAGGATCATGAGCTCGGCCCCATCAGGGGTCTTGCCCAGCTTTCGCGCCTTGGCGAGAGCGGTCTCGAGCCCGCCGAGCTCATCGACAAGCCCCAGCTTGTGGGCCTGCTTGCCGGTCCAGACCCGGCCCTCGGCGATCGAGGCCACGGCCTTCTTCGGCAGCTTGCGCCCCTTCGCCACGTGGGAGAGGAAGTCATCATAGATCCGCTGCATCTGCTTCATGATGAGCCTGCGTCCCTCGGGGCTGATCCGGCCGTAGCCGTCGATGAGATCGCCGCGCTTGCCGCGGGTAATGCTCGTCACCTTGAGGCCGGCCTTGTCATAGAGCCCCTTCATCGAGGTGATCGCGCCGATAACCCCGATGGAGCCGGTGATGGTGCCGCTCTCGGCAACGATCCAGTTGGCTGGGCAGGCGATGTAGTAGCCGCCGGAGGCCGCCACGTTTCCCATCGAGACGACCACGGGCTTGACCTTCCTGGTGAGGACAATCTCGCGCCAGATGAAATCACTGGCGAGCGCTGACCCCCCGGGGGAGTCGACGCGGAGGACGACGGCCTTCACGGTTTTGTCTTCGCGGGCCTTCCGGATGGCCTTCACCATCTTTTCGGAGGTCATGCCGCCGAGGCTGAAGAGGCTCTGTCCCTCGGCCCCGGTGCTGATCGCGCCGAGGGCATAGATGAGAGCGATCTTGTCCTTCTTGGTGCCGGCCTTCTTCTTCGGCGAGCCGAAGAGCTCGTTGAAGAGGGTCATGAGGCCGCTGAGCCCCTCGTAATTGACCTCTTTCTTCTTGGTCGAGTCAACGATCTTGAGGGCCTTCTCTCCCTCGCCGCGGATGCGGCTGAGGAATTCGTCCTCGTATTCAATATGGTCGACGAGGCCGGCTGTTTTCGCATCGGCAGGCGAGAACATTCGCTGGTCAATGTGGCCCCGGACCACCAGGGGCTTCATGCCGCGGTTTTCAGCCAGCGCGGCGACCTGGTCCTCGTAGAGGTCATCGAGGATGGCGTGCATCTCTTCGAGGACCGGCTCACTGGGCTCATCGCGGGTGTAGGATTCCAGGGCGCTCTTGTAGCGTCCCATTCTCAGCTCCTGGAAGGTGACGCCGATCTTCTTGAGCAGGCCGTGGAAATGCATGAACTGGGCAGTCGGCCCGAGGAGCTCGAGCCCGCCGGCCGGGTGGAGTGAAACCTCGGAGCAGGCTGAGGCCAGCAGGTAGCTCCCGGTCGAGGCGGTGGCTATATGGCAGAAGGACTTCTTGCCGCTCTTTCGGAAGGCAATCAGCTCGCGCCTCAGGGCCTGGGCCTGGGCGGTGCCGACCGCGGCGTTGCCGATATCGAGCACCAGGGCGCCGACCTTCCCGTCGCTGCCCGCCTTGCGAATGGAATCGCAGAGCTCTCTGAGCGAGGCTCCTGCAGCAGGAGCAAAAAGCGACATCGAGCCGCCCTGCTCGGGCACGGCACCCTTGATGCTGACCTTCAGCAGGTGCTGGACAGGAGCCGGCTTGTCCTCGGCTGTGAGCTTGCCGAAGGAGGTGGTTGCAGCGAGGATGGCCAACAGGAAAACGTGTTTTCCGCGCAGAAAGGTACTCATGGTTACTCCGGGGGGGATGGTTCGTTCGGTTTCAGAAGCGAACACCCATTCTAAGGCTGTCCGTGCCGGGGTGCGAGGAGAGCCTTCAGCCTTTTGTGCCGCCTTGGGGACTAGGCCTGGGCTGCCGGAGGGCCGTAAATCTCTTCTTCGACTACATGGCAGGCGAACTGGTGGCCCTTGGAGTCAACGGTGAGGGGCTCCGTCGTATCGCACAGGCCCTTGACGGCCAGGGGGCAGCGCGGGTGGAAGCTGCAGCCCGTTGGCGGGGCGATCGGCGAAGGAACGTCTCCCTCCAGCACGATGCGCTCCTGCTTGAGAGTGGGATCGGGCTTGGGCACGGAGGACAGCAGCGCCTTGGTGTAGGGATGGAGCGGGTTGGAGAAGAGCTCTGAGGTTTTTGCCAGCTCGACGATCTTGCCGAGATACATCACCGCCACCCGGTCGCTGATGTGCTCGACGACCGACAGGTCGTGGGCGATGAAGAGGTAGGCGATGCCGTATTCTTCCTTGAGATCAGCCAGCAGGTTGATGATCTGGGCCTGGATCGATACGTCGAGGGCGGAGATGGCCTCATCGCAGACGATGAACTCCGGGTTGAGTATGAGCGCGCGGGCGATTCCGACACGCTGGCGCTGTCCGCCGGAGAATTCGTGTGGATAGCGGTCGAGGATATTGCGCGGCAGGCCGACCCGCTCGAGAACTCCGGATACGAGCCCATCGCGCTCACTCTTTTCGCCAATATTGTGAATATCGAGTCCCTCGCGAATGATCTTGCCGACGGTCATCCGCGGGTTGAGCGACGCATAGGGGTCCTGGAAGATGATCTGGAGCTTCCTGCGCAGCGGACGCATCTGGTTGCTGTTGAGCTGGGTAATCTCCTGTCCCTTGTACTCGATGGATCCAGCGGTGGGGTCGAGCAACTTGAGGATAGTTCTCCCAACGGTTGTTTTTCCGCAACCACTTTCGCCGACCAGCCCGATGGTTTCTTTTTCGCCGATGGAGAAGGTCACGCCATCAACGGCTTTTACCTGGGCCTGGACGGTGCGCAGCAAACCCCTGCGTACCGGGAAGTGTTTCTTCAGCTGGTCGATCCTGATCAGTTCAGCCATCGGTGCCCCCTTCGATCACATCACAAGCTGCTGAGTGATCGGCTACCAGGGTTCTGAGTACCGGCTCGACCTCACGGCACCCATCGACGGCCAGCTCGCAGCGCGGCCAGAACTTGCAGCCGGTGGGGAAGGCGAGTGGGTCGGGTACCGAGCCCTCGATGGTTTTCAGGCGTCCATTGTCGCTTCCGCCGAGGCTCGGCAGGGAGCTGAAGAGCCCCCGGGTATAGGGGTGGAGGGGATTGGCAAAGAGCTCCCCGGCCGGGGCCTTCTCGACGACGCGTGATGCGTACATCACCACCACCTCGTCAGCGATCTCGGCGACCACTCCGAGGTCGTGGGTGATAAACAGCACCGAGAGGCCGCTCTCGGCCTGCAGCTCCTTGAGCAGCTCGAGGATCTGGGCCTGGATGGTTACGTCGAGGGCGGTGGTCGGCTCGTCGGCTATCAGGAGATCAGGCTCGGAGACGAGGGCCATGGCAATCAGCGCCCGCTGGCGCATTCCGCCGGAGAGCTGGTGGGGATATTCGTCGACTCGTTGTTCTGCAGCAGGAATCTTCACACGCTTGAGCATCGAGACAGCTATTTGCCGCGCGGACGACTTATCCATGTCCTGGTGGGAGAGGATGGCCTCGATGATCTGGTCGCCAATGGTGAAGACCGGGTTCAGCGAGGTCATCGGCTCCTGGAAGATCATCGAGATCCGGTTGCCGCGGATGGAGCGGAGGTCGTTTTCCGATAGTTTCAGCAGGTCTGTTTCTCCATCCAGGATGGCCTCTCCTTCGACAACGCGGCCGGGAGGAGACACGAGGCCCAGCAGGGCGTATGAAGAAACCGACTTTCCGCATCCACTTTCCCCTACCAGGCAGACTGTTTTCCCCGTGGGGATCTCAAAGGAGACCTGGTCGACGGCACGTACGACACCTTCCTCGGTATGGAACTCGACGCTGAGGTTGCGGATGTCCAGGAGCGTCATGCCGCTATCCTTCCCCTCTTCCACGGGTCCGGGGGTCGATCACATCACGAAGGGTGTCGCCGATGAGATTGAAGGAGAGGACAGCGATGAAGATCGCTGCACAGGCCGGCATGATCATGTGCGCGGCCTTCAGGTTGTAGCCGTCCCTGAGAATATTGCCCCAGGATGGGTTCGGGGCCTGGACTCCGAAGCCGAGCCAGGAGAGGCCGGATTCGACCAGGATCGCGCCGGCGATTCCGAAGGTGATGCTCACCATTGCGGGGGCGAGCGCGTTGGGGAGCAGGTGGCGGAATATGATTCTGCCTGGCCGGGCACCGAGGGCCTTTGCTGCGGCGGTATATTCGAGTTCGCGAAGGCGCAGCACCTCGCCCCGGGTGAGCCGGGCGATGCCGACCCAGCGTGTCAGGCCGATGATGATCATGATGTTTTCGATGCGCGGCGGGAGCACGGCGATGATCGCCAGGATGAGGAAGAAGACCGGGAAGCACATGAAGATCTCGATAATCCGGGAGATCACGATGTCGGGCCAGCCGCCGTAGAACCCGGCGGTGGCACCGAGACAGAGGCCGATCAGGGCAGCGATGCCCATCGAGATGAACCCGACCCGCATCGAGACCTGGGTGCCGTAGACCAGGCGGGCCAGCACATCGCGGCCAAGCTCGTCGGTTCCGAGCCAGTGTTTCCCGGAGGAGGCCTGGAACTCGTCCCCTGTAATCTCCGTGGGGCTATAGCTTATCGGAGGCATCAGAGCCCAGTCGCGGCCCGGCTTGAAATGTTTCTTGAATTTGAAGCCCATCCTGCTGAAGGGGGGGGATGCCTTGAACAGGAATGGGCCGAGCAGGGGGATCTGCGCAAAGGCCTCTTTCGCGGCGGGGAAGTGCCATCCCGAGCTTGTTGTGCCGCCAGGGGATGTATATTCCATTTTGCAGATGATCGGCTTGTCGTTAGCGATCATGGGGGCGAAGAAGGCGACGATTCCAAGGACGAGGAGGAAGAGCAGCGCCAGCATGCCGGTCCACGATTTACGATAGCGTATCCAGGCGGTGCGCCAGAACCCGGTGGAGGTTTCATTCATGGATTCAGTCATGGGAGATCCTCGGGTCGACAAGGCCGTAGGCAAGGTCCGCCAGCAGGGTAAAGAACAATACCAGGGCAGCCGTCATGAAATTCAGGCCCATGATGGTCGGCAGGTCCCGGTTCATGACAGACTCAAAGTAGAGCCACCCGATGCCGGGCCAGTTGAACATTTTTTCGAGAATGACACTGCCGCCGAGGATGAAGGGCAGGGTGAGCCCAAGCAGCGAGACAAAGGGGATCAGGGTGTTGCGGAAGGCGTGGTGGATGATGACCCGCCTCTCGCTGATCCCCTTGGCGCGAGCGGTGCGGATATAGTCCTGGCGGACAACCTCGAGAAGGTTCTGGCGTACGAAGCGGGAATAATAGGCCAGGCTGCCGACGGTGAAGCAGACCGTGATGAGCACGTAGTGCTTTGCGGAGTCGGCGATCTGCAACAGTAAGGGGAGCTCTGCGTAAGGGACGCCGCCGACGTTGTCGGAATGCATCCCCATGATCGGTAACCAGTTGAGCTTCAGCCCGATGTAGAGGATCAGGATCATCCCGATGACATAGGATGGCACCGAGTAGAGCATGTAGAGCACGGTGCTCATGACCCGGTCAAAGATCCCTCCCTCCCGAACGGCGCTGTAGATGCCGATCGGGATGGACAGCAGGAAGGCGAGGACAAGGGAGATGATGCCCACCGAGGCCGTCGGCCAGATATGCCGGCCTATATAGGTTGTGACGGGCTCATGGGTCAGGAAGGATTCGCCGAAATCGAGGGTGAGGATGCTTCCGAGCCACTTGAAGTACCGCACTGCAATGTTGTCGTCAAGACCGAGAGACTTCCTGATCCTTTCGAGGTCCTCGAGGGTCGCCTCGGGATTGCCCTGGAGCATCTGCTCTACGATGTCACCGGGGGCCAGGCCGATTGTCAGGAAGGTGACAAAGGTAATTCCCAGCAGCGTGACCAGGCCGACCAGCAGGCGGCGGATGATGTAGTTCACCATTGAATCAAAGGGCTCCCCGCGTGTGGCTGCCTCAACGGAGTTTCTCTTCCTTGGA
>CAZTRG010000325.1:0-3858 GCA_964615885.1 uncultured Planctomycetia bacterium
TCCTCAAGCTCCTGTGAACTCAATCCCGGCCTGCTTGTAAGGACCTCCATCGTTGGGGTCAGCACGAAATCAGAGCTCGTCAAGCTCTGGTTATGCCCCTGGATGGCAATGGTATTGCTGCCCGGATGAAGAAGGGAAAGATGTTTCCCGAGGTCATAAGAACGCAGATCGCCCTCCGGGTTTTCAATATAGTCAGCCGGCATATCAAAGGCCTGGTCCTTCGCCTTGATATTGTGCCGCGCCACCTCGACCCCGTTGAGAAAGGCCACAAAACCGTCATCGATCAGCAGCTTGAGCCTGAGCTTGCTGATACCGGCCGGATCTTCGACCTGGAAAGACCTGCGAATATAAACCGAGAGATAGCCGTCAGCCGACATGTCATCAAGGCGGGTCTTTACAGTCTTGAGCTCTGACTCAGAGGAGCTGTATCCGAACCCTGATGGCTTCTTTTCCCAGCCTGAGTCATCAAAGGCGGGCCGGCTCCATCCCGAAGGGGGAGCAACCCTGCCTCGAAACAACCTCCACTCATCACCGCGTTTGATCGGCTGGGAAAACTCAAGGCCTGGCTTGCCTGCAGACACTTCCTGCACAGGTTTCTTCACCTCGGGCTTCTTCACCCCTCCTGGCGGCTCGACCTGCCCTGCCGGCTTCGAAACGGACGGCTCAGCCGTCCCCTCCGGTGGGCGGACCAGCGGCCCGGGGGGTTCAGCAGCCTGCCCCGGCCCGGTCGCCAGGGTCGGCTCCTTCCCTGTAGAATCCGACGCCGGCTTTGTAATTTCCTTCGAGGCTGGATCCTCCACAGCCCCCGGCCTTAAAAGGAGCCAGGCAGCCGCAGCCAGGACAAGAGCGCCCAGGGCGAGGGTAAGGATCTTTCTTCCCGGGTAGGCTCCCTCAGTACCCGGCTCACAATGGACAGCTACCTCTTCGTTGAGCTCGGAAAAATCCATGTAGCGAACCCCGGGGTCCCGGTCGATCATCCTTGCCACGATCCCGGAGACCTCGGCCGAAGCCATGCTCACCCTCTCCTGAAGCTCCATTGGCTCACGACTTTTTTTTCGTGCCACCACCTGCTCAACCGTGGTGCCGGCAAAGGGCGGCTCCCCGGCCATCAGGTGGTAGAGGCTGCAGCCGGCGGAAAACACCTCCCCCTGTCTCCCGCTGCCGGAACCCCCGGACCCTTCCGGCGGGGAATAAAAAACCCAGTCCTGGAACCTGACACCCAGGCTCCGCCTGACAGGTTCCATCGACGCAGCCAGCCCCAGGTTCAGTATCTTGACCTCACCGGTCTCACTGAATAGAAAGTGCTCGGGAATAAGCTGCGGGTGATGCACCCCGTTCTGCTGGGCATGAAGCAGACCAGAGTTGACCCCCCAGAGCACCCCGGCCCAGGCCGAAGCCGGAAGCGCCTTTGCCCGGATCCGGTCCCGGAAGCTACCCCCAGCGACGTACTCCATGCTGTAGAAGAGGTACCCTTCCTCCCTGCAGACGTCGTGGACCCTGACGATGTTCCTGTGGTTCAGGCTTGCCGCAGCCTTCGCGCCAGCCACAAAGGCCTCCGTCACCTCGGAATTCCCCAGCAAGGCCGTTGCGAGGAACTTCAGGGCCACGTGGCGCTCTACGCTGAGCTGGAAGGCCTTGTAGATCTTCCCCATCGGGCCAGTAGACAGGACCTCGTCAATCCTGTACCCCCCCAGGACCCTGCCGACAAGTTGGTCTTCAGGCTGAACCATGATGCAATCAGTTTGTAAGAGCAAGAAGGCCCGGGCAAACAAGAAGTTGCTCACTCCGGGGGCAAAACGCCTGTAAACAGGCTCTCTATCCTACCGAAGACCATTATCCAGTCCAGAGCTCCCTCTGCCCGAGGAAAAAGGTTTTCACCAGGCCCCAGGAATATCACCATTTAATTGATGCAATGATTCCCTGTGCAGTACAATTTCGGTGACCGGAAATTGCTGGCAGCTCTACCGGTCGTCGGGCTTCGTTCGGTACCGCCAATTTGAGTCGCATTCTGGGGCGCGAACTCAGCGGAAAATAAGGAACGTGCAGATCATGACCTTCAGAACGAACACGCTGCTTTTTTGTTTAGCCATTGCTGCAACGGTTTTCCCTGCTACGGCGCAGGCTACCGTCAGTCTCTGCGTTGGAGACGTCGATCTTGAGGCCTATACGGTGGAGATCGTCCTGGAATCCTCTGAGCCGGTCCGCGGCTTCCAGTTTGATGTCACCGGCTTCACCATTGCCGGAATTTCCGGCGGCCTCTCCGAAGATGCCGGCTTTGACATCTTCTTCAGTGAAAACAGGATTCTTGGTTTTTCGATGCAGGGCGACAGTGTCCCGCATACCGACGGGACCCTGCTGGTGATCACGGTCGGAGAGATTCTCTCAGCTGAAGCCTGCCTCGATAATGTCATCCTCGCAGGTCCGGGCGGAACAGCTCTCGAGGTCCTCGATGCCGAATGCGCATCACTGCAGGAGGATGAGACCAGCTTCATCCGCGGCGATGCCAACGATGACTCCATGGTCAACCTCACCGACGCGATCTTCATCCTCTCCCATCTCTTCATGGGTGGCGCGGGCCCGGCCTGCCTGGCGGCGGCAGATTCTACCGGCAACCGGTCCCTTGACCTGTCGGACTCGGTCTTCCTGCTGAACTTCCTCTTCAATGGAGGAGATGCACCGCCGGCCCCATTCCCACAGTGTGGCCCCTATGAAGCCGACGAGGATGACCTTCCCTGCGAATCAGCCGGAAGCTGCGCAGCCTGAGAGCGCGAAGAAGTCAGATACCCAGGTACAAATCGCGGCCCTCAGCCAGGGCCGCGATTTTTCTATCACTGACACTGCGCTTGAGCATCCAGAACCCGCAATCGGGATGAACAAAACCAATTCGCTCAGGGCCGAGAACAGAGGCGGCCTTCTCGATGCGGGCTGCCACCTCCTCGGCCGTCTCGACATGGTTGACCTTGATATCAACAACCCCGATCCCGATCTTCAGGCGCTGGTCAATCTCAGCCAGGGCCTGGAGGTCCTCCTCCGGTCGATGGGCCAGCTCGAGAACAAGATGATCGACCTGGAGCTCGTTCAGGAAGCTGACCAGGCTGGACCAGGTGCCGCCCTGGATCACCTGGCCTCCGTAATTGCCGAAACAGAAGTGCACAGCCTTCTCCGTCCCGGCATCAACCTTTTCGAAGACCTTGTTGATCGCCCGGGCTGCCATCGGAGCATCTTCGGGATTTCCGGGGATATTGGCCTCATCAACCTGGAGGCAGGAGCAGGGAAGCCCGGCGGCCTGGTCACGGAGTACGCCGGCCAGCGCCATCAGGAGCGATTCGAAATCTCCGTAGTGGCGGTCCAGCAGGGTGCGCGCAAGCATGTAGGGACTGGTCACAGTGAACTTGAAGGCTCCACCGGCAACCTCCGCTGCCCGTGAACAATCCCCAAGAAGGTCGAGGCTCCCCTCGCCAAGCTCCCCCTCAACCACAGCGGCCGGCTTCACCCGGAAGCCCATCGACTGCTTGGCGGCAAACTCCTCGACCTCGCTGCGGCCGAATTCTGTACGCGTTCCAGCCATCGACCCGACAAAATACTCGATCATTCCATTGGTGTCGGGATGGTCAGGGTCGAATCGGTAAAGCTCCCCATCGGTAGGCAGCTCGATCCCGGCCTGGCGCTGGGTGTCGAAGACAACCCGGGTCGCATCGACCACGGCCTCCTCTGAGGGCGAGCTGAGCAGCCAGGCAGGCAGGGGATAGGATCCTACCGTGGTGGTCAGAATCCGGTGGCTATCGTGAATGTGTACCATCTTCAGTATCCTCTACCTGTTAATTTAAGCAAAACCGAGCGGCCTATTCTGCCCAGAAC
>CAZTRG010000326.1:0-8058 GCA_964615885.1 uncultured Planctomycetia bacterium
GTGCCTCCCTCGGCCAGCCCGGCCAGCGCGTTGAATTGCCAGGCCTCGAAACTTTTCGCATCAGCAGGCCGCCGGGTGATCTCTTCAAGGACCCTCGCCAGCGCCCGTGGCTTTCCGAAAGCAGCAGCCAGGGGCAGGAGCTTCGTGCTGAGGTTCCTGGCGGCGGTCTGCTGGCCGGCGGGGCCCCTTACCCCTGCGAAGACCAGGGCGATGAGCTCTTCGAGGTTCTTCTCGGCGGAGCTGATCACCGCTGCGGTGATGTAGCGGTCGCCGGCATGGGCCAGGGCCAGTTTCCCCAGTGCCCTTCCCGCCTCAGGAGCCTTCCATTCACCAAGGGTGTAGGCCAGCTGGAGTTGTACATGAGGATCCTCATCGTCCTGGAGGGCCAGGACAGCCTCCTGGAGAGGGCGAGAGTCCTGCAGGTAGTTTTCGCTGATCCGAAGAGCATGCCGCCTTACCCCCGCGTGCTTGTCCTTGAGTGCCACGGCGAGAGTGCTGGTCATGAGCCGGGTGCCTGCCTCTTTTCTGAGTGCATCGAGGGCGCAGAGCGACTGGACCCTTCCCTGGCCGGTCTTTGCTTCCAGGGCGAGGCGTGCAAGGTGGGGTGCTGCTGCCGCAGGGCGGGTGTGGGCCAGCCGCTGGTGGGCCATGTCGCGGATCCAGCCGTTGGGACTGGCCGTCAAGGCGGCGAGGCCGGCGGAATCTCCCGGCTTGAGGGATTTGAGGGGGGCCAGGGAGCGGGGTTTCAGGGCAGCGGGAACGACCCGGTAGAGCCGTCCCATCCGGTCTCCTGCGCGGACATTGAGCTTCTTGAAGTTGCCCTCGTAAAAGTACTGCGGGTGCTCGATCACATCGCGGTACATGTCAGCGATCCAGAGCCCGCCATCCGGCCCGGTACGGATCATCGTAGGCCGGAACCAGTTATCGCTGGAGGCAAGGAACTCAGAGCTCTCTTCGCCACTGGCCCGGTGGGAGCCGAAGGTGACGCCTTTTGGGTCGAGGATGATTCGATGGACAAGGTTGTGCACGGGTTCGCTGACAAAGGCATTGCCGTAGTAGCCGGGTCCAAGCAGCTGGTCCCTGTAGATGGTGAGGCCGTTGGCCGAGGTGAAGCGGTTGGCCGCGTGCTGGTCATTGAAGCGCGGCATCAGCCTGCTGCGGGGGTAGACCCTTCCCACATTCGGAGCGACTGTCGTGGTCGAGGCCGGCGCAGCGGAGTGTGGATTCCGTCTCAGGTAGGAATCGGTGAGGACAAAATGGAACATCGGCCGCGGGTTGCTGCACCCGAACCAGTTGCCCCAGTCGTCGCGGGTTGTGGAGAATTGTGTCTGGCCGGTGCAGGTGTCGAGGAGCCCCTCTGCCGGCCTGATTCGAAAGTCGCGGCCGTTGATGTTGGTGGTTTTGCCTGTAAGCAGGGAACGGATATTTCCACCGCTGTCTCCATTGGCGCAGTGGATCCAGTTGTCGAGGCCCCATACGAGCGTGTTGACCCTGTGCTGCTGGTTACCCAGGCCGAAGCCTGAGTAGAGCTTCTGCGTCCGGTCGGCCTTGCCATCACCATTGGTGTCTTCGGCATAGATAATGTCAGGCGCGGCGGTGATGAGGACGCCCTTGTTCCAGGGGCGCACACCGGTGGGAAAGTTCAGCCCCTCGAGGAAGATGGTCGACTTGTCGTAGCTGCCGTTGGAATCAGTATCCTCCAGGTAGACGACCTTTCCTCCATGGCGGGCATCGCCGGTCTTGCCCAGCGGGTAGTCAATCATCTCGGCAACCCAGAGCTTCCCGTCGATTCCCCAGTCAAAGGCTACCGGGTCCCTTACAAGCGGCTCTGCAGCCATCAGCTCGACGCGCAGCCCCGGCCTGGTGCGAATACTGCGAAGGGATGCTTCCGGGCTCCTGGCGCCGGGTTCCAGGTTCTTCAGCAATCCTGTAAAGGCGCGGCGGTCTACCAGGTTGGGCTTGCCGGAGGTCTTTTCATTCTGGATCCAGAGGTGGCGGGAGTGGACGAAGGCGCCGAGGTTCATACCCTTGCTGACAAAGGGGGGGATGGCATTGGGGTCATCTTCGCCCGGCTTGCGCTTTCCCGAAAGAACCCGTCTTGACCAGCCTTTCTCCATGGAGGTGAAGAGGTCCAGGGAGTAGGTGGTCTCGTTTGAGCAGACCAGGTCGTCATGAAGATCCTCGTCGACATCGATGAAGCGCAATCCTGCATCCCGTCCCTCTTCATCGATAAGCGAGGCTTCCGCGGGGAGCTTGAATGGAAGCCGGCGCCAGAGCCCGGCCTCCAGGTCCCTGCGAAAGACAGCCTGCTGCGAAGGGTTTGCCAGGATCAGCTCACAGATTCCATCCTTGTCGAGGTCGCGCAGGCGCACACCCTGGTCCCTGCCCCCCAGGGAGGTATAGATGGGCTTGCCGTCGAGCTCGAGTCCGCGCAGCAGGGTTGGATCCCGAACCCAGGAGCCCTTCTCAAAATGCCAGCCTCCGGCCTGGCCCCGGCTCCTGCAGATCATGCTGGCTGCTCCATCGCGGCGCAGGATGCCAAAGCGCACACCTGCATCGATACCGCCCTTCTCCTTCGGCTTCTCGATGAGCTTCACAGGGAGGGGGCTCTCCTTCCAGCTGGAGTCTTTCGGTGACCAGAGCCGGGTTCTGCTCAACTTCGAATTTCCGATCAGGACATCCATGAATCCATCTCCGTCGAGATCAAGCAGCCTGATGCCATTGCCTGTGCCCTGGTCTCCCCGGAGGGTCTGTCCGCTGAGCAGGTTGACCCGGATTCTCTCTGCTGCCTCGTCAAAGTTGAGGAACTTGATCTTCCTGCCGTGGTTCTTCACCGCGTGATCGATCAGCTCGACAAGCTGGGTGTTCCTGATCCAGCCGTGGGGATGGAAGATCAGGCTGAAGGTTCCTTTCTTGACGGCATAGATGTCGATGGCTGCCTTCAGGTCATTCACCGTGATGGGGTTGTTGACCCCGTGCAGTTTCTGGGCCTGCCAGTCGCTCGGCACAGCGCAGGGAAACTGCCAGCAGAGCTTTCCGATGACGTAGGGGTAGGGGTAGTTTTCGATGGTGTTGACATAGGATTCAAAGGGGACGTACTTGCGGAACTTTTCCTGGTTGTCTTCATCGACCAGGAGCCGGCGCGGCAGCTCGGTGTCGTCCGCCGTTGGGATGTTGCAGATGGAAGAGTCGATGGTCAGGAAGTTGCCGGCGGGTGTTACCCGGTTGAAGATCTCGGCAAAGAACCTCGGGCTCGGTGTGTTCAGCGAATCCATGCAGGGCATGCGGAAAGCGACCGGGAGGTTGCCCTCGACCTTGGTCAGCAGGTCTACGCAGCGGTCAAAGGTTGACTTCGCCCTGGGGAAATCATTGCCGTTCAGCAGTGGACAGGGGTGGTCGATGGTGTGGGTCTCCAGGCTGAGTCCCTCGCTCAGCCAGGTCTGGAGATGCGGCTCTGCCGGGGGGATGGAGTTGGTCATGATGCTCAGGGGAGCCCGCCCGTCAATCTTCTTCAGGCGCTCGATGATCGGCCTCAGGTAGTTTTCGTAGTGCCCGACATCACGCATGTCATCGATGGAGAGGACGACAGCTACCTCGACGCCCTTCTCCCCGACCCACTGGGGGGTCGTCAGCCTGGGGGAGTCGAGTGAGACGTGGTAGGGATCGGTCTCATCGAGGTAGACCAGCCGGTTTCCGCCGTCCGCGAAGCAAGAGCTTGCCAGGCAGGCGATCCAGAAGGCGAGGAATCCTTTGTACATGGTCGCAGTTACCTTTCAGTCCTGGTTCTTGATGGCAGGATTATCCAGCTGGCTTGCCCCTGGTCTCTTCGAAGGCCCAGTCAAGCCAGGGGAAGAGGGTCTCCAGGTCGCTGGTCTCAACGGTTCCTCCACCCCAGATCCGGAGTCCGGGCGGAGCCGCCGCATAAGAGCCGATGTCGAAGGCCGCACCTTCTGCAGCCAGCAGGGTGACAAGGCCTTTTTCTATCGAGGCCTGCTCTTCGAGGCTCTTGGAGGAGAACCAGGGATCAACGATCTTCAGGCAGATGGATGTGCAGGATCTTGCCGCCGGATCGCTTGCGAGGAAATCAACCCAGGCACTCTTGCCGACCCAGTCCGAGACAGCGGCGAGGTTCCTGCTGCTGCGTGCTGCAATCTCGCCGGCTCCGCCGATGGATTCTACCCACCGCAGGCCATCGAGGGCATCTTCGATGCAGAGCAGGGAGGGGGTGTTGATCGTGCTTCCCTGGAAAATTCCGCTGATGAGCTCTCCCTGCTTTGTGAGCCGGAACATCTTCGGCAGGGGCCGTGCGGGCTGGTAGCTCTCAAGGCGTTCAACAGCCCGTGGGCTGAGGATGATGATCCCATGCTGGGCCTCGCCGCCCAGGACCTTCTGCCAGGAGTAGGTGGTTACATCGAGCTTGTCCCAGGGCAGCTCCATGGCAAAGACAGCGGAGGTTGCGTCACAGATGGTGAGGCCTTCCCTGTCGGCTGCGATCCAGTCGCCATCGGGGACCCTGACACCGGAGGTCGTACCATTCCAGGTGAAGACCACGTCCCTGGCGGGATCGGCCAGGGTGAGATCGGGCAGCTCACCGTAGCCGGTCTCGATGATCCGGGTGTCTTCCAGCTTGAGCTGGTTGGTAATCTCGTCGGCCCAGCCCTTTGAGAAGCTCTCCCAGGCAAAGACATCAATCCCCCTGGCGCCGAGCAGATTCCACAGGGCCATCTCAACCGCCGCGGTGTCGGAGCCGCCGATGATTCCCACCAGGTAGTCCTCCGGCAACCCGAGCAGTGCTTTCGAGCGGTCGATGACTTCTGCCAGCCGGGCCTTTCCTTCGGGAGATCTGTGGGATCTTCCGAGGCAGGCGTTTTCCAGCACGGCCGGATTCCAGCCCGGGCGCTTGGCGCAGGGACCGGAGGAAAAGCATGGGTTTTCTGGCCTTTGACCGGGCTTCATTGTTTTTTCACTTTGTTTCAGACATCAGATGGGAGGAAAGGAGTTTAGAGGCATGGCAGGACGGTATCAAGTTACGGTCCTGCTTCCGGGGGGCCGGCTTTTTCTCACGGAAAGCCGAAGCCGGCTCTACTGCGGATTGCGACCCGGCTTCGCCCGGGTCCGCTGGACAGCTCCAGGCGCTTTCATCGTCGAGACAAGCTCTGTAATTGCCCTCTGAAAAAGAACTTATAGAACTTTACCAGGATGGTTATCGGCTCAGCCAGGAAACCCGTTGGCTGCTGTTCAGTTGCGTTTCAGCGTAATCTGGGCTGGATCTGGGGCATCGAAGGTGTAGAGATGGCATACTTTTCCGGGTTCCGATGGCTTCAAAAAGCCTGAAGGTACGGGGTAGCTGTTGATGTCTCCAAGCTTGTTGCTATCGTAGATCGATTGTCTGCAGTACCCGCTGTCGGGTATGACCCCTTCCAATGGCCTGAAAGTGTAGAAATTATGGATAAAGCCTGGTCACCGGATTCCTGGCGTGAAAAAACGGTCAGCCAGATGCCGGCTTACCCGGATTCAGAAGCCTTGAGAGAAGCTGTCGCCCAGCTGGCGAAGCTGCCTCCGCTGGTTACCAGCTGGGAGGTGGAGAGGCTGAAGGACTATGCGGCACAGGCCAGCCGTGGTGAGGCTTTTGTCCTCCAGGGAGGCGATTGCGCTGAAAATTTTGACGAGTGCGAATCAAATAACATCGCCAACAAGCTCAAGGTTCTCCTCCAGATGAGCCTGGTGCTGCTCTTCGGCGGCAAGAAGCAGGTGATCCGGGTGGGGCGGTTTGCCGGCCAGTACGCCAAGCCGCGTTCCAGCGATATCGAGACCCGTGGCGATGAGAGCCTTCCCTCCTACCGGGGTGACATGGTCAACAGGCTGGATTTCACCGAGGGAGACAGGATCCCCGACCCGCAGCGTCTGCTGAGAGCTTATGAACGCTCGGCGATGACAATGAATTTCATTCGTTCACTGGCCGCAGGAGGCTTCGCGGATCTGAACCATCCCGAGTACTGGCGGCTTGATTTTGTCCGTGACGAGAGCCTGCTGAAAGAGTACCAGGCGATGGTCGATGCCTTGCGCAATTCGATCGGTTTTGTCGAGAGCGTCATGGGCTCTGGCGACAGCGAGATCAGCAGGGTTGATTTCTATTGCAGCCACGAGGGGCTTCACCTCGAGTACGAGGCGGCCCAGACCCGGAAGGTTCCGCGCCGTGATGGCTGGTACAACCTCGCCACTCACATGCCCTGGATCGGGGAGCGAACCCGGGGGCTCGATGGGGCCCATATCGAGTACTTTCGCGGTCTCGTCAATCCGGTTGGCGTCAAGATCTCCCAGGCGATTGAGCCCTCCGAGCTCGTGAGCCTTGTCAAGGTGCTCAACCCGGAGAAGGAGCCCGGCCGCCTGAGCCTGATTCACCGCATGGGTAATTCGGACATTTCAGATTCCCTGCCGAAGCTGGTTGAGGCTGTGAAGGAAAGTGGTGGTGAGGTCATGTGGATCTGCGACCCGATGCACGGAAACACAGAGTCCACCGCAGCAGGCCTGAAGACTCGGAATTTCGACAATATTCTCGGCGAGCTTCAGCAGGCAATGGACATTCACCGTGCCTGCGGTTCGAGGTTGGGTGGCGTGCACTTCGAACTTTCCGGGGATGACGTTACAGAGTGCATTGGAGGCGCCTGCGGTCTGACCGAGTCGGATCTCTCGACGGCCTATACGACCCAGGTTGACCCGCGGCTGAATGCCGGGCAGGCCCTGGAGATGGCCATGTTGATTGCCAAGAAGATGCAGGGCAGCTAGGCTCCAGTGCCTGCGCCCGGGACAGGAGGGTGAGCAGGGATGCGATTGTTGTTGACCGGCCTCGTTTTCATCGCCGTACTCGCAGTCCCGTTTTTTGTCTGGGGAAACCTGTTCTCCGAGGACGTGCAGGTCCTGGAGGAGAAGATCAAAGATTACGGTGTGTGGCCCTGGTTGGCAGGGATCTTCCTGCTGGTGGCAGACATATTGCTGCCAATTCCGGCTACTGCCGTCATGGCGGCGCTGGGCTTGATCTATGGCCCCTTGCTGGGCGGGCTTGTGGCCTCAGCAGGTTCTTTTCTCGCCGGCTTGCTTCCCTATCTGTGCTGCCGCACGATTGGCCGCAGGGCCGGGGAGTGGATCGTGGGCCGGCAGGAGCTGAAAAGGGGAGAGCGACTTTTTGGCAGCTACGGGGGCTGGGCGGTTGCCCTCTCACGCTGGATGCCGCTCTTGCCTGAGGTGGTCGCCTGCTTTGCGGGCCTGGTACGAATGCCGGGAAGGAAATTCCTGGCGGCGCTCGCCTGTGGTTCGATCCCGATGGGATTTGCTTTTGCAACCATGGGACAGCTGGGAAAGGCTGAGCCGCAGCTCACGATCGTTTTGAGTGCCTTGGTGCCGGCCTTGCTTTGGCTGATTGTCGGGCGTATCCTGACACGCCTTTCGCAGAGGGATTGAAACAGAGGCTTTGCAGGGAATGAATACTGAGTACAAGCGCATAGCAATGTGGTCGGGGCCGAGGAATATTTCCACGGCTTTGCTTCGTTCATGGGGCAACAGGGAAGACACCTTTGTCAACGATGAGCCCCTCTACGCAGCCTTTCTGAACGAAACGGGTTTCGACCACCCGATTGCAGAGGAGATCGTTGATTATTACGAAACCGACTGGCGGAAGGTGGTCGCTGGCCTGACCGGAGAGATTCCACGTGGAAAGACCATCTACTACCAGAAGCACATGGCGCATCACCTTCTGCCCGGCATGGGGCGGGAGTGGATCGACAGCCTTGAGAACTGCTTTCTGCTGCGCCACCCCGCTGAAATGCTGACCTCGCTGATCAAGATTCTGCCGGAGCCCGGCCTGGCTGATACGGGGCTTCCCCAGCAGCTGGAGCTTTTCAGCAAGGTGCAGGAGCAGACAGGCCGCCGGCCGCCGGTGCTCGATTCTCGGGATGTCCTGGAGAATCCCGAGAGGCTCCTGCGCCTCCTGTGTGAAGAAATCGGGATTGACTTCAGCTCAGCGATGCTATCGTGGGAACCAGGGAAGAGGGATACAGATGG